>CAZMRE010000024.1:0-16642 GCA_964568545.1 uncultured Deferribacteres bacterium
CATGGGCAGGGGGATCGATTTGAACCCCACATCCAGATCAACGGCCAGGCCGGGGTTGTTGTATTCCAGCTTGTGCAATTCCATCTCGTGCGTAGGGGAAATAGTTGTGTGACTTTTCCGGCCACAGCCGGTTGCCATGAGAAGACCGGAAACAATCAGAATAAAATTAAAAAGTTTGCGTTTTGAAATCATTTACTCTTTTCCTCCTTTGGTAATTAGGCAAACATTTGCACAAAATCTAAAATGCCTCAATTTTTGGAGATTGAACAAATACAACAAATCTTTTAGCCGAGATTTGGAAAAACAGTTGTTAGAGGACAACCAGATTCCTGTGAGGGGGTCAGGCATCTGCTAAATAATATAATACATGAGTGCACTCTAAAAACCACTCATTGCACAAATTATATGGGATATAATTCTTTTAATATCAATAAAATCAATTCGTGAAATTCGTAGAAGATATTCTTTTTAGACTGAAATCATACATAATATAGTTTTTTATTTATTAGAATCAAGCGGAAAAATTGTATACGGCGTTGCTAATTTCAGTTTCAATTAGAGCAATAATTGTTTTTGGAAAAAACTCTTGCATAATGAAATAAATTTTATTAAATTAACACACTGTGGAAAAATGTGATAATTTTTTTAAACACTAAAACTTAGCTAAATTCGGAACTGGATTCTAGCAGGTAATGTTTGAAGATTTAACCCGAAAACTGGACAGTGTCCTCAAGAAAATTAAGGGGCAGGGGAAACTCAGTGAAAAAAATATTTCAGATTCTCTGAGGGAAGTGCGACAAATTCTTTTGGAAGCCGATGTTAATTACAAGGTTGCGAAAGAATTTATAAAGGCCGTTCAAGAAAAGGCCGTCGGACAGGAAGTCCTGAAAAGTATTACGCCGGGACAGCAAGTTGTCAAAATAATTTACGACGAACTGACGCGTCTGTTAGGACAATCAGCCGCACATTTGCGTTTTGCCAATATTCCGCCTACGGTTTTTATGGTCACCGGTTTGCAGGGATCGGGCAAGACAACCTTTGTTGGCAAATTGGCACTTTATCTTCGCGGCCAGAAACATTCACCGCTGATGGTAGCGGCCGATATTTATCGCCCCGCCGCGGTTGACCAATTGAAAACAATTGGGAAACAATTAAGAATCCCCGTTTTTTCTGAAGAGGGGGAAAATCCCGTTAAAATCGCTCAGCATTCCATCCAATTTGCCCGCAAGAATGGGCAGGATGTGGTTATTTTTGATACGGCTGGTCGTCTCCACATTGACGAAAAAATGATGGAAGAGCTGGCCGAAATTAAGGCGAAAACAAAGCCGAATGATATTTTCTTTGTTGCAGATGGCATGACCGGACAGGATGCTGTAAAAGCAGCAACCGAATTCCAGAGGTGGCTGGATTACGATGGTGTGGTTCTTACGAAAATGGATGGCGATGCGCGAGGTGGTGCGGCACTTTCCATTAAAGCGGTTACTGGCAAGCCGATCATTTTTGTAGGCGTTGGGGAAAAGTTTAACGCTCTTGAGGCGTTTTATCCCGATCGAATGGCGTCCCGAATTCTGGGAATGGGGGATGTTATTTCTCTTGTAGAAAAGGCCCAACTGGCCGCCGATGAGGAAGAAACGCGGCGAATGGAAGAAGCCATTCGGAAAAAGCGCCTTACCTTCGACGATTTTTTGGGACAGCTTCGGCAGATTAAGAAAATGGGGCCTCTGGAACAGATAATTGGAATGATTCCGGGGCTGGGAGCGTCGCCTCTGGGAAAAGTAAATATTGATGAAAAAGCTCTTGTTAAGGTAGAAGCAATCATCCAATCGATGACAAAAGAAGAACGCCGAAATCCGAAGCTCTTAAATGGAAGCCGCAAGCGTCGTATTGCAAGAGGGAGCGGAACCACAGTTCAGGATGTGAATCGCCTCATTAGCCAGTTTAATGAAATGCAAAAAATGATGAAGCGATTTTCAAAGGGCGGAAAGCGCAGTTTGCGTGGACTCATGGGCGGGAATAGTCCGTTTTAATATCGATTTAAATCACTAAAGAAAAACGTTTAAAAAGGAGGAAACTTTGGCAGTAAGATTGCGTCTTACGCGAATGGGTCGGAAGAAAAAACCCTTCTATCGAGTGGTTGCTGTAGATGGCCGCAAGAAAAGAGATGGGGAATATATCGAAAATTTGGGATATTACAATCCCCTTGCTGATCCGATTGATGTAAAACTGAACGAGGAACGCATCTTTTATTGGTTGGGTATTGGTGCTCAGCCATCAGAGACTGTTCGCAGTTTACTTCGTCAAGAAGGAATTATGTTCAAGTGGGATTTGATGAAAAAGGGTTTTGACGACGCGCGAATTCAAGAAGAACTCAAAAAATTAGAAGTTATTCAATTAGAACGCAAACGCAAGTCTGAGCAGGTCGAGGAAAAGGTGGCTGAAGAAGAACCGGCTGCCAAAGAAGAAGCCTTGTCTGAAAATACAACTTCTGAAACGGCTGTGGAAGAGGAATCGGTTCCAGAGAAAGCAGCGGCAGAGAAAGAGACTTCGGCAGAAGCTGTTCCTGAAGAGAAAACAGAAGAGACTGCGTCTGACATTCAAGAAGAGCCTGATACTAAAGAGGCCTAAAACTGGAACTTTTTTGCCCTTAGCGATTTAATTAAGATAGAGGTTTAGGATTGCGGAGGTTTATTATCTTGTGAGTCCGGATCTTAGCGAAGCAATAGCTGGAACCTAATCAAGGAGGGATTAACATGAAAGAGTTCGTCGAATTTATCGCGAAGCATCTGGTCGATAAGCCGGAAGAGGTTGTGGTTACAGAGATCGACGGGGAGCGGACGGTTGTGTACGAACTTCGTGTCGGCGATGGCGATTTGGGCAAAGTGATTGGCAAACGCGGCCAAACCGCAAAATCCATTCGCACATTGCTGGCGGCTGCCTCTGCAAAAACGGGCAAACGAGCTGTCCTGGAAATTCTTGAATAATCAGCGATATTTGTTCTTTTAAATGAAATCTACCGAGGATCTCGTCACCATTGGTGTTATTCTCAAGCCCCATGGTATTGCCGGTGAGGTAAAAGTTTTACCAACAACGGACGACCCCAGGCGATTTTCGCTTTTGCAACGGGTTTTTGTTCAATCTCCCCAAGGCGAACGTTTAGAAGTAACCATTGAAAAAGTCAACTACCATCGCGATGAACTTATTCTTCGGTTTAATACCTGTCTGACGCGAAATGATGCTGAACGTTTGAGAAAATGGGAAATACAAATTCCAAGAGAAAAATGCCTGCCTTTGCCCGATGAACGGTATTATATTTTCGATCTGATAGGGCTACAGGCAGAAACAACAGACGGGAAAATAATTGGGATTGTGAAAGACGTCCTAACAATCACAAATAATGATTTGCTTGTTATAGAAACCCCTGCCTATAAAGAAGTACTGGTTCCTTTTGTTAAGGAATTTGTAAAAGATGTAACTCTTGATAGGGGACGCGTATTCATTCAGCCAATTGAAGGGCTACTGGAGTGAGGCTCCGATGCGAATAGATGTTATCACTGCTTTCCCCGAGCTGGTGAAAAGCCCTTTACAAGAAAGTATTTTAAAACGAGCCCAGGAAAAGCGCCTGGTTACGATCGTTATTCACGATTTACGTGATTTTACTATGGATAGGCATCATCAGGTGGATGATTACCCCTATGGTGGTGGCTCAGGAATGATTTTGAAGCCTGAGCCTTTTTTTCGGGCATACGATAAAATTGTGGCGGAATTTCCTTCCGAAAAACGGAAGGTGATTTTTATGTCTCCGCAGGGGAAAACGTTTCATCAAAAAATGGCCAACGAACTCACGAAATGGGAACATCTGATTTTCCTTTGCGGTCATTACAAAGGCGTGGACGAGCGGGTGATGGAATCGTTGGTAACCGATGAGATTTCGATTGGTGATTACGTTTTAACAGGGGGGGAACTGCCAGCACTGGTCGTGATCGACGCCGTTGTACGGCTCATTCCAGACGTGATTGGCGATTTCCAATCGGCGGCAACCGATTCGTTCCAGCAGGGTTTACTGGATTATCCCCATTACACACGGCCAGAGGAATACAGGGGATCTCGTGTGCCGGAGATTTTGCTATCGGGGCATCATCAAAAAATAGACGAGTGGCGCAAGGAACAGGCACTTAAAAAGACTCGGGAAAAGCGCGAGGATCTGTTGGATCCTGATTCATCGACATCTGCGAAAAAGCGCGAAAGATAAGAACAGCGATTAAGTTGTATTAAATCCCCTGCAGGCGGATTAGAGAAAAATCGTGAAAAAATAAATAGAGTTTGGAGGTGACTTAAAATGGGCAGATTAGAAGCAATTGGAGTCGATCAATTGCGATCAGATATTCCAGAATTTGGGCCTGGCGACACCGTTGCCGTTCATGTAAAAGTTCGTGAAGGCGATAAGGAAAGAATCCAGATTTTCCAGGGTGTGGTTCTTCAGAAACGCGGCAGCGGAATTAATAAGACATTCACGGTGCGAAAAATTTCAAATGGAATTGGAGTTGAAAGAATTTTCGCATTTCATTCGCCCAATATTCAAAAGGTAGATTTGCTGCGTCGGGGAAGGGTTCGGCGGGCTAAGATTTTTTATTTGCGAGGCTTGCGGGGCAAAGCTGCTCGGATTCCGGAGAAACGTTGAATTCGTTTCTTCGTCTTCTTGAAAAGCCGTCATCTCTTCGATTGACGGTTTTTTTATAGGGCAAAATTTTTCCCTTGCTATTTTATTGCTAATGTTGTATATTAGGACAATAATTATCCTAATTATCGTTATAGCGAAAAAAAACAAATAAAATGCAATTATCCCAGAGCACGGAATATGCCATTCACAGTCTGTTTTATCTGGCTGTGAATAATCAACGCCAGACTGTTTTGGTCTCGGAGATCGCAAAGGCTCAAAATATATCGGAGTCCTATCTGGCAAAAATATTTCAATATCTTGTGAAAGCGGGATTGGTACGATCCTATCGGGGAGCAAAAGGGGGGTATCATCTGGCGGTTCCAACAAAGGATGTTACCCTGAAGGATATTGTCCAAGCAATTGAGGGGACATCGCCTTTTTTTACATGTGACCATGACCGCCGGGACTGCGATTTTGCCGTCGATTGCCTGATTTCTTCCACAATGAAAAAAGCGGAGGAAAAATTGTACGAAATCCTGGATGAAGTTACGCTGGAAGATCTTGTCAATAATGCAAAAGAGTTGAAGGGCCAGATGAAATGGCTGAATCCATCAAATACAAAACCGTAATAAATAGATTGTTTAATGAGAGGAGATTGTTCACATGTCTGATAGTGCAAATAATTTGACGAAGGAAAGAATTTTAGGGGAATTAAAGAAAGTTAAATACCCTGGTTTTAATCGAGATATTGTTTCGTTTGGAGTGGTAAAAGACGCAAAAATTGAAGATGGCATTGTAACGGTTACAATGAATATCATCACAAATGATGACACCACGGCTCCGCAAATTGAGAAAGAATCCAAAGCAATTTTGGAAGCACTTCCTGGCGTAAAAGATGTTCGCCTGAACATGAATGTACAGAAGGCCAGAGCTGCAAAAGACATCAAAAGCAAGAGCACAGGAGGCAAAGAAAAATATTTATCGAATATTAAGAATAAAATCGCGATTACCAGCGGCAAGGGGGGTGTTGGCAAATCGACCGTTGCCTTGAATTTGGCGGTTGCTTTGGCTAAACGGGGGAAGAAGGTGGGTTTGTTGGATTCTGATATCTACGGTCCTAATCTTCCAATGATGGCCGGAATTAAAGGCACCCCTGCTATGCAGAATGAAAAACTGATTCCATTTGATGTCTTTGGACTCAGGCTTATGTCGCTTGGTTTTTTACTGCCGGAAGATACGCCGCTCATTTGGAGAGGGCCTCTGGTGGCAAAGGCGGTTGAGCAGTTGCTGCGGGATGTGGCTTGGGGTGATCTGGATTATTTTATTATCGACATGCCTCCGGGAACCGGCGATGTTCAGTTAAGCATTGCGCAGCTCCTTGATTTGTCTGGCGCAATTATTGTAACAACTCCTCAGGACGTGGCTCTTACCGATGCGGTCAAGGGCGTGGTTATGTACCAAAAGGTGAATGTGCCGATTGTGGGAATCATTGAAAATATGAGCTATTTTGTGTGTCCGCACTGTGGTCAGCGCACCGATATCTTTAGCCATGGAGGCGGTGAACGGGAAAGCAAGCGCCTCGGCGTTCCGTTCCTTGGTGAGGTTCCTCTGGATGTGGAAATCAGAATCGGCGGCGACATTGGCAAACCCATTGTCGAAGAGCGTCCCGATTCCGCAAATGCAGAAGCATTTTTTAATCTGGCCGATAGCGTAATCGAAAAGGGTGTGAACGAAGAAGAGCCTGCCGCCGGCATTCACTTGAATTTATAAGGAGTGACTGAATGGTTGATGAAAAAGAAGTCTGGGAAACGTTGAAAAACTGTTACGATCCTGAAATCCCCATCAATATTGTGGATTTGGGATTGGTTTATGATATGAAATTGGATGACGATGTGGTGAGAATTAAAATGACATTGACTGCCCCGGGTTGTCCAATGTCTTCTTTTATCCTCGATGATGTTCGTCAAAAGGTAATGGCCGTTGACGGTGTGAAAGATGTTTTTGTAGATGTTGTTTGGGACCCGCCTTGGAATCCGTCAATGATGAGTCAAGAGGCCAAAACAAAACTCGGCTATGAAGATTAAAATTGGCAAGAGGAATTAATTTAGTGGTAAAAAAGATCAAGGCAGTTGCCATGGTTTCCGGGGGACTTGATAGCACATTGGCAGTAAGGCTAATGGTCAATCAGGGCATCGATGTTTACGGCATTACTTTCCTAACCGGTTTTTGCTATGCCGATCCAAGAAGAGCGCCCAAGCGGCAAAAAACGGGGCAGCAACCGGCGAAAAACGAGGCGCTTCGGGCAGGCCAACAGACTCATATTCCTGTGGAATTTAGAGATATTTCCGAGGAATATATTCGAACGGTTCTTATCCACCCGAAGTTCGGTTATGGCTCGGCAATCAATCCCTGCATAGACTGCCGGATTTTCATGCTGGAAAAAGCCCGGGATTATATGGATGAAATTGGTGCCCGGTTTATTATTACGGGCGAGGTTCTAGCCCAGCGTCCGATGACGCAGCATTTCAAAACCCTGAGACTGATTGAAAAAGAGACCGGTTTGGAAAAGCTGATTGTGCGTCCGCTTTCCGGGAAATTGCTTCCTCCAACGCTGGCGGAAGAAGAGGGATGGATTTCTAGAGAACAACTTCAGGATATTTCAGGCCGCTCGCGCCACAAGCAAATGGCTTTGGCGAGGGAATTGGGCATTAATGAGTATCCCCAACCAGCGGGCGGGTGCTGCTATTTAACTGATCAAAATTATGCCAGGCGATTAAGAGATTTATTTAAATATCGTGATAAAGAATCTCTCACATTAGACGATATGATTCTATTGAAAGTCGGACGGCATTTTAGGCTTTCAGACAAGGTGAAGGTAATTGTGGGCCGAGATGAATTGGAAAACAATTTTTTGGCAAATTTTGAGGCCGGACGCTGGTCATTTGAAGCAGTGGATGTGAGCGGTCCGTTAACTCTGGCTGAAGGCGCGGTAAGCAATTCTGATGTTGGGGTAGTAGCTGGAATCACAGCGCGGTATTCGGACGCAAAAAATCAGCCGATTGTAAAAATACGCTACAAAAATGAAAAAAAAGTTGAAGAAATTGATGTTGAACCCATAAAAAATGGAACTCTCGACGCCTGGCGATTGTAGAAAATAGTGATTTTGGTGTTGCGAAGTCATATTTAGTTCGAATTGAAAAAAAAATTTATAAACAATTCTTAGGGAGAACAATGAAAAAAGATCCAAAATATCGTTATACGTACAAGGCTTCTTTGGCGAATTATTTACAGGATATTCAGAAAGTTTCTCTTTTAACGCCAGAAGAAGAGATTGAATTGGCGGAGCGCGTAAGAGAGGGAGATGAGGATGCTCTGAATCGCCTGGTCGAATCGAACTTGCGATTTGTGGTGTCGATCGCCAAAGAATATCAAAACCGCGGCCTACCTTTGGAAGACTTGATTAATGAGGGCAACATTGGTTTGATCAAAGCGGCAAAGAAGTTCGACAGCACCAGAGGTTTTCGGTTTATTTCTTATGCGGTGTGGTGGGTACGTCAGGCCATAATGGAGGCGATTGTCAATCAATCCAAGATGGTGCGCCTGCCTTTTAATAAGGTTTGGGATGTTTTTAAGGTGGAAAAAACATTCAACGAACTTCGGAATGACCTTGGTCGTGATCCAAGCCTGGAAGAAGTTGCCGTTGCCCTGGGAATTTCCCATTCTGATTTGTCCAGCATCATGAGGAATTTTGGCAGGGATCTGTCCTTGGATGAGATGATCGGAGATGACATTGATTCGACCCTGATGGATTTTATCCCGAATGATCAGTCGCCGCAGCCCGATGAGAATCTCCAGGTAGAATCGCTTCATGTGGAAATTAATCGTGTACTGAATTCGCTGCCCACACGCGAAGGTACCATTTTGCGACTTTACTTTGGCATCGGTGAAGAACGGCCGCTTACACTAAGCGAAATTGGCGATCGCCTTGGATTGAGCCGGGAGCGCGTCCGCCAGATCAAGGAAATGGCATTGATCAAATTGCGCCGAACAACCAAGGGAAAAGCTCTCAAGCAATTTCTTGGTTAATAGCATTATGAAAAAAGGCCGAATGAAGATTCGGCCTTTTTTGGTTTTATTTGAAATGGAGGCATAATAATTACAATAAATCTATCGCTGAAAACTGCAACTGGCAAATATTAACCTCACGGATTCACGGGTTTTACTCGAATAAAATCCATAATTCGCGATTTAATCTTTTGCACAAAAAACTAACGAATTAACCTGTAATAAACTAATTTCTCAAACAGCAACCGGATGAAGTGTTTATTTCGTTTTGAATTTTGGTCGGTTGAATTTGTTTCGGATTTCGTGCTTCCTATTTTAACACCTCTCCTATTATTTCGTCAGTAGCAAGATTGGTCGTTCGGAATACGTCAGAATTTTGCGAAAGTAAGGAGTTATTGTTCGAGCACTGGCTCTCTGGTGTAGTTCTCCAAAATCTTCCGAAAGTGGTAACCGTAAATGGTCTGAGTAATAGCCACCGAAATGAGCTTTGGCCGCTTAATCAAGCTCCAGCCCAAAATCTTCCAGTAATACCGTCGAAATTTACAGCGAATTCCCAGAACCCAGATGGATTTAAAAAGAGCCTTTACATAAAAAAAGTGAAAAGAAACATGATTAATTTTGGGCATGTTGTAATTGCCCAAATAAGTTTTCAGACGCTGATAATATTCTTTGGGAGAATAAATCGTTTCCAGAATGTGCCGATACCCTTCCAGTAATTTTTGGGTGTCCATTTTGGGAATAAAATTCGTCGAAAAGTCCAGATTATCGCCCGAAATGTCACCCAACAGGCGCTTTTCTGATTTTAATCGATTGTACAGTCGCGTTCCTCTTGGTGCATTCAGCAAGCCGACCATCGCCGTCATAATGCCGCTGTTTTGAATAAATCGAATTTGCGATTCAAAAATAGAAGGTGTGTCATGATCAAATCCAACAATAAATCCTCCCTGAACTTCCATCCCGGCTGCTTGAATTTTTCGGACGGAAGAAATAAGATCCAGTTCGGTGTTCTGCAATTTTTTGCATTCTTTTAGACTTTCTTCATTGGGTGTTTCAATTCCAATAAAGACCTTTCGGAAACCGGCATCGATCATTTGTTGCAGCAAATCGTCATCCTTAACCAGATTAATGGATACTTCGGTATTCAAATAGAACGGGTATTTTTTCTTTTTCATCCAATCAATAATTGCCGGAAGAATTTCAGCTTTTAGTTTCTTTTTATTTCCAATAAAATTATCGTCCACAAAAAAGATGGCATCCCGCCAGCCAGCCTTGTAAAGCTGTTCCAGTTCATTCAATATTTGTTCTTTGCTTTTCGTCCGCGGGCGGTGCCCATACAAAACGACAATATCGCAGAATTCACAATTGTAGGGGCAGCCCCTGGAATACTGAAGTGCCATTGTGGCATATTTATTTATATTAATAAGATCCCATTTTGGCGGCGGCGTTTGTGTGATGTCTGGGTGTTCCATCGTTCGGTAGATTCGCTTGGGTGTTCCCTTGGCCAGATCGTCCAAAAATTGTTGAAATGTGATCTCTCCTTCATTTAAGACAAGATAGTCAATTTGCGGAAAATGATCCGGCTCTTCCGTAAAAAGAGGTCCTCCGGCTACGACCTTTTTGCCAAAGCTGTGTGCCCGGTCAATCACTTCCTCTGCAGAGGTGCGTTGAACAACCATGGCACTGATCATGACCAAATCAGCCCACTGAATATCCCGATCTTTTAGGGAATCGACATTCATGTCGATTAGTTTCATTGGCCAGTCTTTCGGCATCATAGAAGCAATGGTTAAAAGTCCCAAAGGAGGGATAGATGCTTTCTTGGAAACGAATTTCAGTGCGTGCTTAAAACTCCAAAAGGTTTCCGGGTATTGCGGATAGACAAGAAGAATATTCATGATAATTCCTCTAAAATTAATGTTCTGAATAATTGATGTTGCTTTTTGAGATAAAATAATACTAAAAATTTTGCTCGTATGCAACGAAAATATTAAAGGGAAAGGGTAATTATTGGAAATGATCTTTGGGGCAAAAAAACAATCTTGTAAAAGTGAAAATATTTTTGTAAATTTAAAAACATAATAGAGCGGTTAAACCGTAATTTAACTGCAGAGGGCATAAAGAAGACGCAAAGGCCGCTGAGTTTTAATAATTTTTGAGCGCTTTGCGTATATTTTGTGGCTAACTCCTCTTCCGTTGCGAGTTTTACAAAAGTGATTAAAAAATATTTAGTGAAAATACGTTAACCTGTTGCACCCACGTTAACTGGAAATAGTTAAACTCAGCGACGAGGGAAGTCCCTTTTATCAAGAGGGGATTTAAGGTAGAGAAACTAACAAAGAATTGGTTGTTAATGCTATAGATTCATTTTATTTTCCAAGGCACAGGAGTTGAAATATGCCAGACAATCAGGTTAAGAGAGAGCCCTTTGTCGTAAAAGACTGTGCATTGATTGCAATTGCCACGGGCGAAAAGGCGCAAAATTTAAGAGAGTTGCGCGATCGAATAAAAACAATCGATCCGGGAAGCATTTATTACCATTTCTGGGGAGGGAGGCTGCGCCCGGGTTTTGACGATCCGGAGTATAACAACGATTTTGCCTCGTGGGGGCGGCATGCTCTTCACGACGGGAAAATTGCGGAGCGGTTAGGGGCAATCGATCCTCGCGAGTTTGGAAGCATGGAGGACCTTCGCCAGGAAATAATCGAAGTCATCGAGGAGCGTTTGGACGAAAGTGAAATGGTACCCTGGGCAAAAGCTGACGAACAATTCAATTTTCTCACGTCTCAAATCGTTGTTTTTACTACCAGGAAATCGATGACCCTTCCAAAGGAATTGTCAGACGCCATTCCGAAAATGTCGGTTGGAAGCATTTTTTATCATTTTATCGATGCCATGCGCCGCACACCCGATAGAATGGATGATTTCCGCGAGTGGCTATCGGGTTTTGATGGGGAGTATTCTGGGCTTTGTGATCAGATAGCCAAGTTGGATCCTTATTTTCAAACATTGTCGCAATTGCGAGAGCAGCTCTCACAAATTTTCAAATCCTATTTTGATCGGAGCAAAAAATGAAGACAACCCTCCAACAGTATGCGAAAGTTACCCGTGACTCAATGATCGATCACCTCCTGCAATTGGCGGAGCCTCTCAAAGGAAAGAAAGTAGTTCATGTCAATTCCACACGATTGGGCGGCGGAGTTGCCGAAATTCTCAATAAATTGGTGCCTCTGATGCAGGATTTGGGAATCGATGCGCAGTGGGAGGTAATTAAAGGAAATGAGGCATTTTTTAAATGCACAAAAAATTTTCACAACGGACTTCAGGGTAATGCCGTAGAAATACCTGCCTCTATGCTGAAGATTTATGAAGATACAAACGCTAAAAATGCCGAAAAATTGTGCCCTATTTTAGAGGACGCTGATATTGTTTTTATTCACGATCCGCAGCCCGCGCCTTTGCTTCAATTGTGTTCCAATCGAAAAGGCAAATGGATATGGCGCTGCCACATTGATGCAAGTCGACCGTATCGGCCGGTTTGGAAATATCTGAGAAATTTTGTTGAAAAATATGACGCCAGCGTTTTTTCACTGGCCGATTTTGCGCAATCGCTTCCGCATCCTCAGTACCTGATTGCCCCGAGCATTGACCCCCTCAGCGACAAGAATATGGAATTGCCCGAGGAAGAAGCCAATTCTGTGTACGATCGATTCGATCTGGATCCGGAACGGCCGCTCATTGTTCAGGTTTCCCGTTTTGATCGTTTTAAGGATCCTGTCGGTGTGATTCATGCTTACCGGATGGCACGAAAATTTGTACCGGGTTTGCAATTGGTTCTGGCCGGCGGAGAAGCCACGGACGATCCGGAGGCCGAACCTGTGCTCAACGATGTGTACGAAGCTGCAAATGACGATAAAGACATCTCCATTTTGTTGCTGCCTTCCGATGCTAATCGAACCATTAATGCCCTTCAGCGGGCAGCCGACGTTGTAATTCAGAAATCCATTAAGGAGGGTTTTGGCCTGACGGTGACGGAAGCGCTTTGGAAAGGGAAACCCGTCATCGGTGGAAATGTGGGAGGAATTCGCTTGCAGGTTGTAAATCACCACACAGGCTTTTTAGTGGACACGCCGGAAGGCGCTGCGCTGCGCATTCGCTACCTGTTTTACAATCATGCTCAGCGGAAAATTATGGGCGAAAAAGCTCATCGGTTTGTTCTGGAGAATTTTTTGATTACCCGGCATTTGCGCGAGTACCTGACGCTGATGATTGACATTTTGGAAGGAAATCGCGAGCGAATTGATTTGAAATAAATAATTTAGCAAAATAATTTTCTTGGGAAGAAGAAATGATCCGACAAAATCACATTTCAGGTCAATTGCGATTAATTACGGCTATCGCCGTTGCAACAATTCTGGTCTTTCCGATTTTTTCCTGTTCTCGCTCCCCCAAAAAACCAAAAGTGACCATTGCTATTGCCCTTCTGCCTTCGGAACAGGTGGGCTATCGAAAAATTCTAAATGATTTTTCAAAAGAGTTCGGCATTTCTGTAAATTTGGTGGCTCAGCAGTACGACCAGATTCGCTCCGTTATCGAGGCTGAAGCCCAGGCAGGCCGGGGCGAATTGGACCTTGTGGAACTGGACATCTACATGCTGCCTCTGTTGGAGCAGTTCATGCAGCCCCTCGATTCTTTAGCCGGTCCGTTTAATCAATTGAAAAAGCATGTTCCGCCGGCTGCCTGGCAGGCCGGGCTTCTGGGAAATCCGGCTCGTATTTTGTACCTTCCTCATCGCCTCAACTGGCAGGCGCTTATTTACAATCGCACGAAAATTCCCCGGCCTCCCGAAAACTGGCAGGAGCTGCTGGCACTTGCCCAAAAGCATCCGGGAAGCATTGGCTTTAAGGCGGCCAAATACGAGGGGCTTGTTTGTGATTTGTTTCCGTTCATCTGGCAGGCCGGTGGGGACCCCCTGCACCCGGATAGCCCGGAAGTTGTGAAGGCGTTAACCTTTCTGAAAAAATTGTCCCGGTTTTTTAATCCGGCCGTGCAATCGTACAAAGAAAACTCGATTCTTCAGGCAGAAGAGCACGATGAAATCCTTCTGCACGAAAATTGGCCGTTTGTGGTTCCTTTGCTGCGAGAAAAGGGATTGCTTCATCACCCGTTTGAAACGGCACCGTTGCCCGAAGGCCCGGCCGGAAAAGCAACGATTCTTGGCGGAGGTTACCTTGGAATTCCCAAAACGGCGCCGCATCCGAAAATGGCTTCCAAACTGCTGAACTATTTGACCTCCGCCGCCGTGCAGAAAAGGATGGTGGCTGGGCTGGGCTGGTTTCCGATTCGCGATGAGGGGTGGGAGGCGCTCACCGAGAAAGACACAAGGGATTTTTCAGGCTTTTTGGCCATGCGTAATTTTGTACGTGCCCGGCCCTCAGTACCATTTTATCCGAAAGTAAGTCAGATTTGGCAGGATGGATTCTACCAGATCATTTTTGAAAAACGAAGCATTCCGCTCATCGTAAAAAACATGCAGAAAAAAATCAACGGACTCAGGCAGATGCAATCAAAATGAATTACATTTCCCGCCGCAAATTGACGTATGGACTGTTTGCATTTCCGGCGCTTTTGTTTCTTTGCTTACAAATCTGGCCATTGGGAGAAGCGCTTCGTTCGTCTTTTACGAATGCTTCCGGTCATTTAACCACACAAAATTTTCGCGATATTTTTTCTGATTCGCTTTATCGGGAAGCCCTTCGGAATAATCTGGTGATTCCGGTTTTCAGTGTGCTGCTCGAAACATTCATCGGCGTGGGGATGGCTCTGGGCTTTTACAGCCTGCGGCGCGGGAAAACCCTTTGGCGAACGGTTGCCATTGTCCCTTACGCCGTGCCCGAAATTGTTTACATTCTCACAATGAAATTGGTTTTTCGGGAGCACGGCTATTTGAACAGCCTGTTATTTTCCGTAGTAGGCAGTGGGGACCTTGTAAACTGGTTTCAGCCCGGGCGCGTTCTAACCATCGCTATGATCATTCTAATCGATGCCTGGCGCGTAACACCCGTGGTTTTTTTGATCGTTCTGGTGGCACTTGAGCAATTGCCCGAAAGTTTTCTGGATGCCGCAAAAGTGGATGGCGCCACGTGGTGGCAAGTGGCACGATTCATTCAAATTCCACTGATTATTCCGGCTCTTCTTATCGCCGTTGCTCTCCGCGCCATCGACGCATTTCGGATATTTGCCACACCCTTAATTTTGGTGGGTGTTGAGGGATTGCCGGTTATCACCTCGGTTGCGTACCATTACAAGGTGGATGCCAACAATCCTGCTCAAGCAAATGCGGCTGCCTTGAGTTTGGCCTTTTTTCTTGTGCTGGCCACGGTAGCGGCGTTTCTCTTTGTTGGAAGGAGGGCAAATCGTAAATGAATCAGGCTTCGCCTCATCGAACACTCAAATTTTCCCGCGTGCTCGCCGGCGTGGGATTGCTTGCTCTATTTGTAATCAATATCTTCCCGATTCTTCTGGTTATTCGCCAGGCGCTGGCACCGGAACGGGAATCCGTTTTGTGGCCTTTGCGGTTGCTTCCTAAAAAGCTGACGCTGGTGAATTTTCACACCCTGTGGCAGACGCAGGCTCTGTTTTC
The DNA here is from genome assembly GCA_964568545.1 of uncultured Deferribacteres bacterium. GTDB lineage: Bacteria > Zhuqueibacterota > JdFR-76 > JdFR-76 > BMS3Abin05 > BMS3Abin05. The sequence continues at coordinate 15,363 of CAZMRE010000024.1, forward strand.
GCATCTTTCGCTCAGCTTTTGGGTTGCGCTTGGGACGACCGTTGCTTCCCTCGCGCTGGGATTCCCTGCGGGCTGGGCGGCCGCCCGATCCCGAAGAATTGGCGGTCTTGCAACCCGCTCGGCCCTGATCAGCCGCGTACTGCCGCCAATTGCCATTGCCATTCCGCTAACAGCGATTCTCATTCCCCTCCAACTCTACAATCATCCGCTGGGATTCGGCCTCATTTTGGCGCACCTTACGTTGGGACTCCCGTTTGCCATTCTGATTTCATTTGCCTCATTTTCAGATGTTCCCCGCGAATTGGAAGAAGCGGCTTACGTGGACGGCTGCTCCACAGCCCTTGTGTTTTTTCGGATTGCACTGCCCGTGGCAAAAGGAGCGTTGAGTGCCGCCTTTATTTTGATTTTTCTGCTTTCGTGGGATGAATTCACCTACGCGCTGCTGATTCAGTTAACCCACCGAACCATGCCCCCGCTGATTTATTACTACACGGAGTACGGACAAATTGGCTCGGCAAGTGTGCTGGCAACCATCATGCTTGTCCCTGCTGTTTTGGTGATCGCCTTTTTACAGCGATTCATGATGAAAGGAATGATCTCGGGAGTTCTAAAAGAATGACACCTTTTCAGGATAAATTGGCAAATACCCCGATTTTACGGGATTTGTTTCGGGCTCTGGGAAAAACTCTGCCGCAGAAACGCCTTCTCATGCTTGATTACGATGGGACGCTGGCGCCTTTTCGGGTGGAACGCGATCAGGCGGTGCCGTACCCGGGCGTGTCTGAAATTTTGGATCGGCTGATTGCGTCCGGTGCCACGCGTGTGGTGATTGTCAGCGGCCGCGCAGTAAAGGATTTGCTGCCTCTTCTGGGGCTTTCGTCGCTGCCCGAAATCTGGGGGTCGCATGGACTTGAACGCCAGCTTCCTGACGGAACTTACCGCTTGCACCCGATTGAACCGTCTGTGCAGGAATTCTTCCGAAATTTGCAGGAGTGGGCGCAGGAAAAGGGCTGGAGCAGCGGCTGTGAAGTCAAACCGGGGGGTGAGGCGTTCCACTGGCGCGGCCTGAATGAGGCTGCTCGGGAAAAGATGGAAGCGGAAATTTTATCTGACTGGGAAATTCCTGCCCGGCAGCATCATCTGGAGCTTCTTCGGTTTGACGGGGGGATTGAATTTCGGCTGCCCGGTGTGAACAAAGGCGAAGTGGTCAGGCAGTTGCTGGAAGAGGCAGGCAACGGCGTTGCCGTTTACCTGGGAGACGATTTAACGGATGAAGATGC
>CAZMRE010000025.1:0-16631 GCA_964568545.1 uncultured Deferribacteres bacterium
ACGGCACTCAAAAAGAACAGAGCACTTAGACTACTACAAACATTTCGCACCTAACGGTGCTCAAAAAATCAAAATGCAATTTTTTCTCAGATGAAGTCCCGTTAGGGACGGAATGTTTGTAGTCATAAGATAACACTAAATTAAAAAGTCCCGTAGGGACGATAGGCTTATCCTCCAAAGGATCCAATGTTTCCAAAAATCACTTTGAGGGGCGATATGTTAATAGATTCCCGCCTGTATTAATGATTTTTGGCTGACACCAATCGGCGGCCAGCTACTCTGCTTCCAAAGATAGCTCTGGAAGAAAAACCATTACTCTTGTTCCCTTGCCCTCGGTGCTTTCAATCTTAATGTAACCCTTGTGGGCTTCCACAATTCCCTTGATTAGGGGCAGCCCGATACCCGTGCCCCCGCCCAAAAATCTCCGTTTCGAGGTGCTGTGGTAATCGGTATTCTGAACCTCATAAAAATATTCAAAAATATGCCCCAGTTCACTTTCCGGAATGCCGATTCCTGTATCGGCAACAGTAATTTTGAAAAACTGATTTTCTCTTTCGGCTGAAACGTGAATCTGGCCGCCATCAGCTGTAAAACGGATGGCATTTGCTAGTAATTCTTGCAAAACACGGCGTAAATAAAACCGATCGGCCACAATATCCGAAATGGCTTCATTGGGCTGAAAGGAGATTTTCAGCTCCCGCCCCTGCAAATCCACCTTTGTCTCCAAGAGAACCTCCTGAATGATTTCATTCAAATTGAAGGCACTCAGGTGTGGCGAAAGCTGATTGGATTCGACTCTGGCAATATTGAACATATCCAGAACAATTCTCTCCATGTCATTCAGTGCATTTTTAATCACGCGCCTGAATTCTGCTTTCTCTTCCTCCGAAAAAGATGGGTCTTCCAGAAAACTAAAGTAGCTTTTCGCGTGAGTGACCGGCGTTCGCAGTTCGTGGCTGGTAATGGCAATGAATTTGTCCTTAATCTTCTGCAGCTCTTCCAATTTTTCCCTGATGGCCCGTAGTTCCCGAACTTCCTTGCTCATCGAAATTTTCTCAGCACACTTTTTGACAACAAGCCGCATCTGATCAATTTTAAGGGGTTTTAGCAAGAAGTCAAAAGCGCCTAATTTCATAGATTCGATGGCATTTTCCACGCTGGCAAATCCCGTCATCATAATCACTTCCACATGGGGATAATCCCGCTTAATGTGCCTCAGCAATTCCATACCGTCCATGATGTCCATTTTCAAATCAGAAAGGACAATATCCACATCTTCCGAGTCAAGTATTTTCAGGGCATCAGCCCCATTGATTGCTGTTTTAACAGCATAACCTACTTTTGTTAGTCCGCGCTGGCAAAAATTTAAAATTACATTTTCATCATCCACAACTAAAACATGTGCCTTAGATGCTTTTGTTTTCATGAGTTTTCCCCACGGCTATTTTGAGTTGATTGTTCCAGATCAATTATTTTGCTGTCTCCAATGTAATTCTTCGTTTTGATTTTAACCACTCTTTGAAATTTCTTCACCAATTCACTGATTCGCTCAGCCTGGTTCTCAATTTCTTCTAGGTCTGACTTGAAGGTATCTTCCGGCTTCAGTTCCTCCTTGATCAGGGCCAAATATCCAAGAATGCCGGTTAAGGGCTGGTTAATTTCGTGGGCGATGGAACCTGCCATTTCAACAGCAAGAGTGAGGCGTTCGCTTTTGATTTTCTCGGATTCGTACTGTTTGATTTCAGTAATATCTTTTGCCAAAAAAAGGAAATATTTTGAAAGATCAAAATCAATAAATTGGGAAACAGTTATTAATAAGATTTTTCCTTTCCAAGAAAACTCAACAAAAAGAGAATTTGTCTTTCCTAACTCAAGTGATTCAAAGTCAGTGTGCTCTTTCAATGTCGCCATAAATGGGAAAACCCAATTCCCGTTTTCGCCAACCTGTGCCATTGGAAATTGATTTTTGAAAACGGGATTTAAGTAGACAATTTCGCCTTGATGGTTTGTCATCGCAACACCGTCGTCCATTTCCGAGAGGATCTGATCCATCTTCTCCTTCTCATATTTCAATTGGGCAAAAAGTTGCGAATTATTAATGGCTTGTGCCATCTGATTTGCCAGAGTTTGTACAGCATGAATGTCAAATTCATCAAATGCATCCACATTCATTGTTTCAATATTCAGAACACCCAGAAATTTGTCCCTTGAAATAATGGGAACGCACAATTCCGAACCGGTTAATGCGCCTCCCACCGGAATAAACCGCGAGTCTTCACTCACATTGTTTACACAAACAATCTCTTTTGTTTTTGCAGCCAGGCCCAACAAGCCCTGACCAATGGGAACCTTCTTACCAACAGGCCACCTGGAAGGTGTTCCGCCGCTATCTGCCACCTTAATTAAGTTGTTTCCATCTTCAGGAGACACCAAATATACTGACACCAGAAAATAATCAAATTTTTGCCGAAGGCCACTCACCGCCTCACGAATGAAATCAGTTGAATTCAATTTGGAATTCATCAAGGCGCCCAGAGAACTCACAAGTTCCATTTGTCTGGCATGGATTTTTTGCAGGCGAATTCGATTTTCAAAGTCGTAATAAATAGCCAATTGTTCAGAAAATGCTTCAATAGTAGAAATATCTACTGAATCAAAAGCCTCATATTCCATTTCCTCAATATTAACCACCCCGATAACTTCTCCGTGAAGTCGCAATGGAACGGCTAATTCAGATTTTGCCTGAAAATCCTGAAATTTAAAATAATGAGGGTCTTTTTCTGCGTTAGGGGCATAATACGTTTGTTTGCTCTGAATAATCTGGCTGATAATTCCATTTCCCAATTGCTGAATGTAATCATCCCTCATTGAATCCCGAAGGCCGCCCGCAATTGCTCCTAACTTAAATCTGTTTTTTTTCTTGTCAAACAGAAAAACAGACACATGCCAGTACCCCATATTTTCATGAATAAAATCAACGCTTTTTTGAAGAACCTCATTAAAATTGCCTGTTTCTGTCCAAATTTTCAGGCCATGACTGAGCAACGCCAATTGTGTGGCACGCTTGGTCTCCAATTGCACAGAGGTAGAATACCGGATTACCAATCCTATTTGTGCCCCAATAGATTGCAAAAACCATTTTTTACTATGATTTAGGTGGGTCTTTCCCGGCAGCCCCAGGGAGATCACACCGAAGGGAATGTCTTCCGATAAAAGTGGTATGCCAATATACGACTGAAACCCTGTCTCTTTCAGAAAATCCCTTTCGAAATTCGGATTCAATCTGGAATCTGAAATTGCGTCCTCAATGTAAATCGGTTTTTTGTATTTAATTGCCTCATAAGCAAAACTATGTTTATCTATCCTCTTAATTTTTTCCAGCCATTTTTCATCAACTCCAAGGGAATACTCCAAGGAGAATGTTTCCGATGAAGAATCATAGAGGTAAATCAAGCCCAGAACGGCATTCTGTGTTTCCATGAGTAAATGAAGACTGGTTTCGTAGATTTCTTCAAGGGAGCTCCAGGAAAGAATTGCGCCTGTAATGGCATTGGTAAAACTTAAGAACCGATTTTGTTCCACCAGCTTTTCTTCATATTGTCTTTGTTGAGTTAGATCTTGAATAATTACCTGATAAAATACCCGTTCCTGAAGTTCAATTTTCGTGGGTTTTACCAGAAGGTGAAGCACCTTCCCATCTGGCTTGCGATAGGTCAGTTCCAGGGGAATGGCCATCTGTTTCTCTGTTGTAAATTCCAAAAACGGGAGTGTAGAAAAGATTTTGGCCACATTTTTTTGACCAAGTTCTTCCGGGGGAATTCCCAGAAGCGCAGCGCAGGCACGATTAGCCGTAATAACACTTCCATCCGGAGAAAACACAAGAATGGCTTCTGCCGCCTCCTCAACCAGGGTTCGGTACCGATTTTCTGAATAAGCCAATTCTTGCAGCGATGAATGAAGTTTCGCAGACATATCGTTAAATGCATTTATTAGCTGAGAAAATTCCTTTATTCTTCCGGGTGAAATTCTTTGTTGGACATGACCGTCTTTTATCCTTTGAGCGCCATCAATCAGTCTTTGCAAGGGACGTTGAAATAATCGAGCCATTAATCCGCTGATTCCTAAAAGCAAAAGTCCCAGAAAAAAGGCAAAATATTTGAATTGCTTAACAGATTTTTTTCGCAACTGATCATAAGTTTTCCATTTCGCTTCAATGGGTAAATAATAGGCATTCGAATTTGAAAGAAGCCCAAGGCGCCACGAAAGAAATTTGAGCTTGCGAGTAAAATAAATGAATGAATCACTTTTGCCGCTGAACAGGTTTCTATTTTCTCCGAGAATTGCTTGAAAAATTCGTTTTTCACCGGCTTTTGCCTTTTTCAATGAAACCTGCCGCCAGTTGAATTGCCCTTCCGGCGTGCGCGAAAAGAAGATGGCCGAATCCTGGAAGGGATCTAAAATAAAAAACGAGGAAGCGGCATTTTTTGGAACAGGAGTAATATCTTTGAGCAAGGCATTCAGGTTAAAAACGAGCAGGGCTAGGTTTTTCTCACCATTAATACTAAAGCTCTTCATTGCAATTAAGTAATCGGAAAATTCTGGAGAAAAATGGCCCGGGTGAATCCAGCGGGTGGCAGCCTTCGACATCTGGTTATTGGCGGAATCAGATTGGGATTTTATTATTTCCCTAACCGGCAAGCGCGCTAAGATTGGACTGTTTACAGGTTCTTTCGCTATTATTTCATTATTTTGATTCAATATTAAAAACCCTGATGTGTATTTTGACAGGGAGCGAACAGAAAAGAGAAGTTTTGTCAATTTTGTTGAAAAGATAATGACGTTTTTTTCATTTATTTGCGTCGGAGATCGCGATAAATTCAGGGCTGTTTCTTCCCAAAAGGGATACAGCGTGCACATGGACTGCAATGCACGATCGGCATCGCCAAAAGCAAGTTCCATGTTCAATCCCATTCCCTTCAGGGATTCTTCAACCTCTGACTTTTTTGTATCATTAACAAATTGAGAGAGATCAGAAGACAGACTCTGTTCATATTTACCAACCGTTTGATTTTGGATTAGATGGATAAAGAAAAGCGGCAAAAATGTTAGCAGAAGAAAACTAACAAAAAATATTGCAAACAATGAAGGCTGGCTAAGGCGCCAAAGTTTTGTACTGGACGTTTCCATCGATTGCCTTTTGTTAGCACTGTTTTTCGGGGATAAAGAAATTTGACCGCTAAATATTTAAAGGGAACAGACCGAGTTCTTTTGAAAATCGGAAACTATTCTCGTAAATTCCTCTTCTTCCCTACATCTGAGCTTATCGTACAACTATTATCGGTAAATTAGTTAAAATACTGACAATAGAAAATACAAATTAAACTGGCAATTCTTAAAAAATCTACTTCAATTTGGCAGTAATTACACATTGCGGATTAACGCCAATTGGCCGGAATTCCATCCTTGGGCGACAGTCTCCGAGGAAATAACCATTCCAGAAATCATTGGTCGAAGGGAAAGGGGCACGCCTGAATCCGCTTTTAGCGAACCACCCATTTGTGCCCACGATATTTTCTTAATCGATTTTTACAGCCTCAGCCCAGCAAATCCAAGAAAAGCAATTGACATGAGAGCAGCCGTAATGAAGGCAATGGGCGTTCCCTTGAAGGATTCCGGAACTTGCGCGCGGTCCAATTTCTCACGAATACCAGCCATAAGCGCAAGAGCCAGGGTAAATCCGACACCGCTCATAAATCCTTGCGTAATGCTTTCCAGCAAATTAAGGGAATCGTTGATATTCAAAACTGTTACACCCAAAATGGCACAATTGGTCGTAATCAAAGGCAAATAAATACCTAATGCCTTGTACAAACTGGGTGCCGATTTTTGAACCACCATTTCAACAAATTGCACAAGGGCTGCAATCACCAAAATAAATGCAATTGTTCGCAAAAATGTTAGGTCAGGAGGCTGTTTTAGTGAAAAAATATGAAAAAATACATTTGTTGACGCCGGTTCCAGCAGGTAGACATAAATTAACCAGGTGACAAACGACGCCAGAGTCATTACAAAAATGACGGCAAATCCCATTCCCAGGGCGGAGCTTAATTCCTTGGAAACCCCCATGTATGGGCAAATGCCCAGGAATCGATTCAGCACAAAGTTGTTCACAAAAATAGATGCAATTGAAATAATTAAAAGCGTTCTCAGTTCCATTATTCCTCCAATTTTACAAGACGGCTCGTTTACGATCGATATAATTAATGAGCGCCATATAAAGACCCAAAACCAGGAAGGCTCCCGGAGGCAAAATCATAATTAACATAGGATGATAAGACGTTCCCAGCACCGGAATGCCCCAGAGCGATCCGTTTCCAATTAGTTCCCGCGTAAAGCCAAGTACCGACAACGAAAGCGTAAACCCAAGGCCCATTCCAAGCCCATCCATGATGGATGGAAGGACACTGTTTTTACCGGCAAACGCTTCGGCACGGCCCAGAATAATACAGTTTACCACAATCAACGGAATGAAGATTCCCAGAGCTTTGTGCAGGGCGGGCGTGTAAGCAGCCATTGCTAAATCGACAATTGTCGTAAAAGTAGCAATGACTGTAATGTAAATTGGGATCCTGATTTTCGATGGCACCCACTGGTGAATTAATGAAACCAGAAAGTTCGAACTGGTTAACACAAAAATAACGGCAACTCCCATTCCCACACTGTTCTGGAGTGTATTCGACACGGCCAGCGTCGGACACATTCCCAGAACCATTCGGAATGTCGGGTTCTCTTTATAAAGCCCTTTTGTAAACTCTTTAATCAATGACATGTCTAAACTCCCTCAATTAAAAAATCAGGCTTAATTGTGAATTTTCAGATGGAGCCTTTCCTAACAACTTTTGCAGGCGTTTAATCCCCAAATTGACGGCTCGCGTGACACCTCTGGAAGAAATCGTAGCGCCAGTTACACTTTTTATTTGACCGCCATCCTTGTCAACGGCTAAATTGCCCCCCTTTTTCCCGATAAACTGTCGTTGGAACCAGGGGGATTTTTCACCGTATTTGATTTCAGTTGTTTTTGCCCCAAGGCCGGGTGTTTCAGCCTGGGAAAGGATTTTAATTCCTTGAATAACCCAGCTTGTATCCACGCCAACCATTACCTCGATGGTGCTGGAATACCCGTGAGCGGAAGAAATAATAATGTAGCCCACCAAATTTGTTGTGTCAGGGGAGGCGTAGCCTTTGTAATATTCGATTTTTTCTCCGTTCTTCACAGAAACCAACACACCTGAATTGGCAGAGGGCAAAACCTGCTTCAAAGATTGTTCCATTACAAGGCGTTTTTCAGCCTCTATTCTGGGTTTTGTAATATTAAATACATACGCCAGTGCAGCGGCTGCAATGATGGCCGTGATAGTTAGCACGGCGGGCAGTTTGAAGATATCTTTCATTTTTTCCTCCTCTCACCAAGAATTCGAGGACGCGTGTACCGATTGAGAAGTGGAACAGTCAAGTTCATGAGCAGGATGGAATAGGAGGTTCCTTCCGGGTATCCCCCCCAAAGCCGGATAATAACCGTTAGAATTCCCGCTCCAACTCCAAAATAGATTCTTCCGGAAGGCGTCAGCGGGGAAGTCACCATATCTGTTGCCATGAAAAATGCACCCAGCATAACACCGCCCGCCAGCAGGTGAAAAATCCAATCGCCAGAAAATAGGCCGCTGGGTCCGCCAAACATCCAGGCAAGTACGGCTACTGTGAAAAGATAGCTGAACGGAATACGCCAATCAATAATGCGTTTGTACAGTAGAAAAGCAGCACCCAACAAAATCAGGAACGCAGACGTCTCGCCCAAACAGCCGCCCACATTTCCCCAAAAAAGGTGGCCATAGGCTTCCTTCAACTGCAAAACTGCCGCCTGAGCTTGGCTGACTTTATCTACTGCGTAATTGGACTGGTTCTTCAAAATATCCAACGATTGTTTCATCACATTCAGGGGAGTGGCGCTGGTAATGGCATCGATGCCCGAAAGGGATCCTCCGCGGGGCACCACCTTAAACACGGTCATGTCAATGGGCCAGGATGCAAGCAAAAAGGCACGCGCTGCCAAAGCCGGGTTTACCGGGTTAAAGCCCAACCCCCCAAATGCTTGCTTGGCAATCGCAATGGCAAAAACACCCCCTACGATCGGCAAATAAAAAGGAACATTCGACGGCATATTAAACGCCAATAAAATCCCGGTTACCACAGCGCTCCAATCCGTAATCGTCACCGGCCGATTCATCATTTTCTGTACAATGGCTTCCGTTGCCACGCATGACAGAACCGTTAAGACCGTCACCCACAAGGCTTGCCAACCAAAAAAATAGGTGCCCCCAATTAAGGAAGGAAGCAGAGCCAATATCACATAAAGCATGATTTTTGAGACATTGTCCCTGTCAAGCACGTGAGGTGACGAAGAAACTCGAAATAATTTATCCATAATCCCTTCCTATCATTAAACCGTTAAATCCACAATCAACTTGCTTTTCGTTTCTGGAGATTGATCTCATATTTTCCAAACCGAATAGATTGCAGCAGGTGACGCTTGGCCGGGCATACAAATGTACACGTCCCGCATTCGATACAATCCATAATGCCCCATTCCTCTGCTTCTTCATAACGTTTGAAATCAGCAAATTCGGCCAGTGTTGTAGGAACCAGATGCATGGGACAGGCATCTACGCACCGGTTGCAGCCGATGCACGGCATCGGATCGGCAACATGAACATATTTTTCCGTCAAAAGCAAAATACCGGATGTTCCCTTGATAACGGGAACATCATCCGTGTACTGCGCCAGTCCCATCATAGGACCCCCCATAATCAATTTGGACACATCTTCCTTATAGCCGCCGCAGTATTCAATAACATCCCTAAAAAGCGTTCCTATTGGGATGATTAGATTTTTGGGCTCGTTAATTCCCGGGCCGGTTACCGTGCTTACACGTTCGTAGAGCGGCTTTCCTTTGGCCAGAGCCTCGTAAATGGCGCGAGTGGTTCCCACATTCTGCACCAAACACCCCACATCCATCGGCAGGCCGCCCGTGGGAACTTCGCGACCCGTGATCGCATTAATTAATTGTTTTTCTGCCCCTTGTGGATATTTCACTTTTAATGCCGCTACTTCGATAGTAGCATCCTTTCGGGTAACCTCCCGCATTTTTTTGATGGCATCCGGTTTATTAGTTTCGATGGCAATGTAGGTGTTTTTGACACTCAATATTTTTTGAATTATTTTGACGCCTGCCAAAATCTCTTCAGGAAATTCAAGCATGGTTCGATGGTCAGCCGTCAGGTAGGGCTCGCATTCTGCACCATTGATGATGAGCGTGTCGATGGGTTTTTCTGCCGGCGGGGAAAGCTTTACATGGGTGGGAAAGGTTGCCCCTCCCATGCCAGCGATTCCAGCCATCTGAATTTTTTTCTTCATCTCATCCGGTGAAAGATCCATGTAATTTTCATTTGGTTGGATTGCCTCCGAAAGGGCATTTTCTCCATCATTTTGAATAATTACAGAAAGGACTTTTTTCCCAAGCGGATGCGGCATTTCGGTAACTTTTAAGACCTTTCCCGAAACAGAGGCATGCACCGGCACTGAAACAAATCCCTTAGGCTCACTCAAACGATCACCAATCTTCACCAGATCGCCAGCCTTTACCAGGGGTTCCGCAGGCGCACCGATATGTTGCTGCAAGGGAATCACTACTTGCTCAGGAGCAGGCATTCTTTCAATTGGCTTCTTTTCCGTATATTCCTTGTTTTCAGGAGGGTGGGCCCCGCCATGAAATGTTCCCTTTTTAATCCCAAACATGAAAAATCTCCTCTTATTTTCGCACAGAAAAAACCCTATCCCCGCATTTTATTTTCATTGAAAATAATCGTGTGGCTTTGCAGCTTTTGAGTGGGACAAATTGGCTTGAAAACATTTTCTTGAACAATTCGTGCCTTAATCGTCACAAATGTTCTTTCCTCCACTGCCGCCGCCACGATGCAACTAGTCACTTACCTTTTCGAATCAGACTCTGTAATTCTTTCAGGAACTCTTCTGTATCCTGAAATTTACGATAAACAGACGCAAAACGTACGTACGCAACCTCGTCCAGTTCTCTCAAATGTTGGCTTACAAATTCGCCAATTTGCTTTGAAGAAACCTCTTTTGGATATAAATCCTGAATTTGCCCTTGAACTTTCTCCACGACCTCTTCGATTTGCTGCCGCGGAATAGGGCGCTTACTGCAGGCAATCTCAATCCCCCTTAAAAGCTTTTCCCGATTAAACGGTTCCCGCCGACCATCAGATTTAATCACCATAATCGGCAGGTCAATGATATATTCTTTTGTAGTGAATTTGCGTCCACAGGCCTGACACTGCCGCCTCCGCCGAACCACCCGTCCATCTGCACTGCTGCGCGAATCCAAAACTCGATCGTTATCTTCACCACAAAAAGGACATCTCATAAGACTCTTTTCTTAATAGTTTTCGCTCAGACACTAACTAGAATTTCACTCAGGCATCTCGTAAAGTGGAAACTTTTTGCACAGCTCCAGCACCGCTCCGTAAACCTCCCGGTAAACGGTTTCGTTGCCAAGATTTTGAAGAACCTTGTCAATGAGCCCGGCAATATACCGCATTTCGCCTTCTTTCATTCCGCGGGTCGTTAGCGCTGGCGTTCCCACTCGAATACCGGAGGTTACAAAGGGACTTTGTTTATCGAACGGCACCATATTTTTATTCACAGTAATTCCGGCTTGTTCCAGAGCCTTTTCTGCCGCTTTCCCAGTAATGGAGCGATTCGACAAATCCAACAACATCAAATGCGTATCCGTACCGCCTGAAACAACCGTGTAGCCTCGTTTTATAAATTCATCAGCCATGGCCTTTGCATTGGCGATAATTTGCCGGGCATAATCCTTAAATGATGGCTGCAAATCTTCTTTAAACGCCACGGCTTTTGCAGCAATAACATGCATTAGAGGGCCTCCCTGACTTCCGGGAAACACATTGCTGTCGATCACTTCCGACCAGAGCTTGACACGGCCTTTCGGTGTGGCAATTCCCAGATCATTTTCTCCATCCGCACCCAGCAGAATCATTCCGCCACGGGGTCCCCGCAGGGTTTTGTGAGTAGTGGTTGTCACTACGTGAGCATGCGGAAGGGGACTTTGAATGAGCCCGGCCGCCACAAGTCCGGCGGGATGGGCAATATCGGCGACCAATTTTGCCCCCACACGATCGGCAATTTCACGAAAGGTCTTAAAATCGATTTCGCGGGAATAAGCGCTAGCACCCGTCATAATCATCTTGGGCTTTTCTTTCTTGGCGACATCCTCCACTTGGTTCATATCAATGAAGCCAGATTGATCCACGCCGTAGGCGACTACACGGTAATAGCGCCCAGAAAAATTGACCGGGCTGCCATGCGAGAGATGCCCTCCGTGGGCCAGATTCATTCCCATCATAGTTTCCCCAGGCTGCAACAACGAAAAGTAGACTGCCATATTCGCCTGTGTTCCCGAGTGAGGCTGCACATTGGCATGAACCGCCCCGAAAAGTTGTTTGGCGCGTTCCCGCGCCAAATTCTCCGCCACATCCACAAACTCACATCCACCGTAATACCGCTTGCCCGGGTAGCCCTCGGCATATTTGTTCGTCATCACACTGCCCATTGCCTGCAAAACAGCCGGGCTTACAAAATTTTCTGATGCGATTAGCTCAATCTTGTCATTCTGCCGATGTGTTTCGTTTAGAATCGCTTCATAAATTTCCGGATCGACTTGCTCTAAAAGCTTCACAGAGGTCCTCTTTTGTTTACATTCCTGTTAGTTGATGGATTTTATTCACCCGACGCTGGTGGCGTCCCCCGTCAAAAGGGGTTTCCAGCCACACATGAACAATATCTTGAGCCTCTTCCGCAGAAAGAATTCTTCCCCCCATCGTCAGGATATTGGCATTGTTATGGCGGCGACTGATTTCGGCCAAAAAGGGCGTCATACAATCAGCGGCTCGGATCCCCTTCACTTTATTGGCAACAATAGACATTCCGAGCCCCGTGCCGCAAATCAAAATTCCCCGATCGAATTCTCCTTTTGACACAGCCGATGCCACCGCAAAGGCGTATTCGGGATAATCGACAGAATCCGTTGAAAATGTTCCAAAATCCTTAAATACGACTCCCAGCGATTTCAGATATTTGCAAACAGCCTCTTTTAGTTCAAACCCTGCATGATCCGAGCCTATGGCAATTGAAAAATCAGTCATTAATAAATCCACTTGTAACAATTACTTGTGGGCTCTTTTTTGCCCTTATTAAAGAATCGATCCTCTCTTGTCGGAAGCATAGAACGAATCGCATCCATTCGGCGCTGAGCCAAATCCGCATATTGTGGATCGCGCAAGGCCTTTTTATATTCCTCGTAGGCTTTCTCGTACACCAGTTTATCGTCGAAATCCACTTTCCCGCCTTTTTTGTTGATGCAGTCTCCGGCAGAAGCTTCGTAAATTTGCGCCATTGTGATGTAATCCAGCCCAAATTTCGGATCGATTGAAATCGCTTTTCGAACATAATTTTTGGCAATTTTGTACTGTTTCCCCATTCGATAGGCAGATGCAATGTTGCAGAAAACCTCGGCGTTTTTGGGCTCCAGTTTTTGCAGCTTTTTGTAGGTTTTGATTGCCAACGAGTAATTCTCCAAATTCATGTATACATAGCCCAATAGCGAAAGAGCGATTTTGTTCTCCGGTTGGATGGATAATACTCTTGAATACATATCGCGCGCCTTTTTTAGATCCCCGCGATCGGTATAAGCCTTTCCCAATTGCAACATCAGGATCACATCATTCGGACTGTTCTTGAGGATTTCCTCCTTCTTGGAGATGGCTTCTTCCTCACGCCCGCTCTCTTTGTACAAAATTGACAATACCTCGAGGGCCTTTCGATCATTTGGTTTCATGGCCGTGTACTTTTCATAGGCTCGAATGGCATTGTCTGTATCATTCAGCTTTACATAAAGCTCACCAAGAATTTGCCAATCTTCTGCCTTCTTCGGATCAAGCTTAACTGCCTTTTCATACTCTTCGGCTGCTTGTTTTAGCTGTCCCTTACCCCGCAAAATATAGCCTAAACTTTCATGTAAATACACATCATTCGGAAAATATTTCAGTCCCATTGTGTAGGCAAGTTGAGCGCTATCAGGTTTATTTTGCTGAACATAGCAATTTGCCAGCCGAGCAAAAATATCTTTGTAATGGAAGGTGTCAGCATAGGCCATAGCCGTATCCATTTTAATAACTTTCCAGAAGTATTTTTTGGCGTCATTGTAGGATTTATTCTTGTAATACTCGTAGCCCGAGCTCCAGCTTTTTAATATTTCAAATTGCTCAACCTTTTTCAAAGAATCTTCAATTGCCTTTTTGCGAGCTGCAGACATTCCCTTATTTCCTGTCTGCTGCGCTGCACATCCCCAAAGAACTGCAACATACAAAATAAGGGCAGCCATTATCCCACCAATCAGACTCCAAGGAGTCATCCGTTTTTCGTTTACCCGTCCCACGATCTTTCCTCCTTAATTTAGATAACCCCTCAAATTTTTGCAACTATTTAGCCACAAAAACTTAAAGGCTTCAGGTTCATCCTATAATTTTTTTAATCCGACAGAGTCGGAACTCTCTCCCTCCGCCGGATTAAACCCTGTCTAATCAATACTACCATTTTCTGCGCTTTTCCCCGGATACTTAGAAAAAAGAAGCTCACATAAATTAAAAACTTGTAACAATCGCATATAAAATTCAAGCCAAATTTTAATAAAAAAAACTTCAAAAGTCAAGTAGTTTTTAATGAATTTGTACCATTGTAGAAAAAAACAAAATTGATCTAAGGCCCTACAGATTGTCCTTTTAAACCATCACAAATGCTGCCTATTTTTGCCAAATAGCTTCGAATAAAGACTACAATTTATTGCGTTGACCATGAACACAAAACCCCTGCCACTCTTGCCCTATTTTTTCACTCTCACAAACCACCTCTCTCCGGCTGTTACAAAAACCCTTACTCGAAAAATGGATTCCTTGTACGCATTTTGGGAAAGGCTGCCGCGCGTCCCGGCTTCAAAAGCAAAATCGATCGATCCCCTTCCCTGCCCAAAGGGAAACCCAAAACCGAATGTGCCCACATTTTCAGTAATCTTTTCATTCCCCTGAAATCCTAGGACATTTAATGTGTGGTTATAAAAACCGGCACGCAATGAAATCTGCTTCAAAAATGAAGAGAACACATCTTTGCTCCCGCTCAATTCCGCACCCAGCGAAAACCGGCGTTCATCAGTCATATCAGATGTCGATTGGCCATCAATCGCAAATTTTGACCATTGCTGTGTCCAGTATTCTGCACCGAAGAGCCAGCGATCCTTCAACCTTGCACTAAAACCAATGCCGTATTTAGATGGGTAAATCCAATTCTTTGAAACGGACGTGTTAATCTGCGGCTGGTAGTATTGCTGCTCTGAACGCATCCGCATAGTACGGGAAGGCCAGTAGGATGCGCCAATAGAAAGCCAGGGTGCTGGATTCACAAGTGTTCCCAGCCCTACATTAATTCCCCAAACTTTTGTGTCGTACGTGTTTTTGCCATCTCGGAAGGAGGGATCTGTGAAATTCAGTTTCCAGATCTCTGAAATTTTCCCGAACAAAAAATCAAATCTGGTACCCAGATAAATCCGGGGCAATATTTTGAAACCAGTTCCAAGATAAAAAATATTTATGCCGCCTTTTTTCTCGACAGATTTCGTGTAAGGAATGCCATCAATACTTTCGGCACTTTGAAGGCGAAATTGGGAAACCGTTTCCGGAACAATGCCAAATTGGATGCCGATATTTTTTTTGATCGGCAAACCCATTGCTACGGAATTAAAGTTGGAATAATAGCTTTTAAAATTTCCCTCGTTGCCCGAAACATTCAATCGCTGGAAAAGAAAACTGGCGGTCGTTCGCACATCCATGAGAGCGCCAAATTGAGCCGGATTAAGATTATTCAAATACCGGGGATCCAAAAGAGACAGGGAAATGCCCCCCATGCCCGCCGCCTGAGGCCCAACCGTGTAGCGGCTAATTCCCAATCCATGGAGTGAATAAACCGAATCGAAATCCTCGGCGTGGATAGATGACAGTCCCAAAAACAAAACAATGAGAAGACTACTGACATATTTAAATCGTAACACGTGTTTCCTCCTACTTCTGAGCTGGTAGCGAATAATAAATTAAAACGGTGGGCTTACGAACCGAATCCGAATTATCAGGAAAAAAAACCGCACGAAAAATATCCAGACCCAAATACCGTGGGGCCAACCGAAGTCCGTGGTTCGCATGTTTTCCCGATACCCATTTTTGCACAAAATTCGTGATATCCACAGACAAATGATCGTGACCGGTGAAAAGACTTGTGGAATCGATTTCCGTGCTGTCCGGCTGCAAAATGCCCCCGTTATCCTTCATCATGGCTTTTGTTAGAGAATACGTCCTTTTCACGCCTAAAAGCGATGCCGTAGTATCAATGGCCAATCGTAAAGTTGCCCGATGAATTGTGGCATCGACCGGAAGATCGGGAAGTGAAAATTTCAAAGATGCCACAAAGCCAATCCCGTCGCCCAAAATAAATGGATTTGAAAACCGATTTAAACGTCTGTCACTTGGGATGGAAACATCTTTTTCGCAAGTTACGTACGCACTGTCCGGCGCACCTGCCTTCTGAAAGTACACCAAGAGAGCCGGTGGATTTGAGCTCTCCCGGGCGTAAAACGCCTTCATAAATGTGCCCGCAGGCGATGTTACGAGAAGTCCGTTATTTTCGATGGTGGAATCCTTCCAACCCTTGACCAGCTCAGGAGGAATCAACAGCGAATCGTAGGTATCGAGTTGTGGGGTTAATGTTGTGGAAAGAACAGGATTTCCGAGAGGAATAGTTGCCAAATCTCCGAGTTTAACTTCCCCCTCCAGCCAATCCGATTGGGCGGGGTACACATCCACGGTTATTGCAGTCTGTTTGTCGGGATTTAACACTTCAAACGGTTTAAATCGCAAAATTACTTTGTCAATTGTTGCAGTATCCGGAATCGCCCCAAATGAACTAAATTTTAGCAGAGTTGATGACGAATACCATCTGGCCTCACCGACGTAAAGAGCCGAACTTCTGCCCATTTGCGTTTCAACCGTGTCTGTTTGAAAAGAATCCAATTTTTGAATCACAACCCTTTTTTCCACCCCCAAATTTTGCCTCTGGATCACCTTAATGGAAAGGGGATTCTTCTGATTTTGGCAGCCCCCGACCAGTAATCCGATCAAACTTAGGATTGCGCCATATTTTAATTTGTTCATAAATGTCCTCTAATTTTGCAAACGCTTGTACACTATTTTACCCGATTTAATTACAGTATTGACAAGATTTCCTCCGAAATAATAGGGAATCATTCGATAATCGTCTGCGTCCCACAGGACAATATCTGCCTTGTAGCCCGGTAAAAGATTTCCAATGTCATTCTCCAGCCGAAGCGCCTTTGCCCCGTGGATAGTTGCTGCCACAATCGACTCGGCGGGTGTCAA
>CAZMRE010000026.1:0-16327 GCA_964568545.1 uncultured Deferribacteres bacterium
TCCAGTGCCCAAAAAATCGGCCCCCTGTTTGCCAAACTCATCCGCGTTCCTCTCTCTGATCCTCCCTGATGAAATCGAAACCAGAGAGATGAGAAAGTTCCAACGCCTGATCGGGAAATCCGGAATGGGAACGGAAAAAACCCTGGATAGAATCGCCCATTACTCCTATCAACTAATCCTGAAAGGAGAATAGCAAATATGCTTTAAGTACTTTTCGCCAATC
The DNA here is from genome assembly GCA_964568545.1 of uncultured Deferribacteres bacterium. Lineage (GTDB taxonomy): Bacteria > Zhuqueibacterota > JdFR-76 > JdFR-76 > BMS3Abin05 > BMS3Abin05. The sequence continues at coordinate 224 of CAZMRE010000026.1, forward strand.
AATGATTTTTTCAAGAAACCTTGATTAATGATAAGCAAAAGAAATAGAATAGCTGTAAGCGAGTTCTGGAAAATTACAATCTTTTAACATTTATGTACTTGACAAAATGATAAAAAATGTATAAATTAATATCAATTTTTGATGACCTCTTTTTCTTCACAAGGTTGGGTGTTCTTTTCATTTAAAAAATAGAATTTAATTTGGGATTTGGGATCAATGAAAAAATTGTTTCTAATGACTGTTTTAATATATTTATTTTCCAACGGTTTGTTTGCTCAAAATTCTAGTCGGATTGATAAATTTATTGGCGGGCATTTCAATTTTGACGGAGAAGTGGTGAGTACCTCTTTGTCTTCTCTTCGCTCAGGCAGATTTATCCCGTCGAATAACTATTTGGCCTGGATGGATTTCTATCAGAATCCGGCTTTCTCGACGGGTATTAAGAATCCCTTTGTTACCTACTTTTTTGCGCCGTCATTCTCTATTAGACCAAGCCGATTTGTGGATGTGGATTCGCGTGTACGACGGGCTGTAAACAATGCAATTGCAGGCTACCGTTCTGATTCTCTCCGATTGAGCTATCCGCGGGTAGGAGGTAATCTGCGCAAGAACCGATACTGGGGGCAGGGGCTTATTAGTTTTCCCGCAGGGGGTGCTGTGTTCACATTTGGTTATCAACATCAGCTTCTACTGAATCTTCAAACGATTCTCACGGGAGCGGAAGCGGCCATTTCGACCCAGGTTCCCCTTTCCGAAGGAACAAGTCAGGTTGTTTTCAATGCCTTTTTGGATGCCAATTTTAGACTGAGCATGGATATTGACAAAGTCACGTTTGGCATGGCAAAGGTAATTCGCAATCGCTTTGCACTTGGATTTTCTCTGGATCGCTACGGTGCCGATGTGGAAACCGTGGGTTTTATGGATGCTCAGGGAGACATGCTTTTTAACGGGCACGAATATATTTTCAATAATCCGAACGATAATTGGCACAATACACTTACCCAATCCATTAATGGCGAATACAAGGGAAGCGGCTGGCGGATGAATTGGGGCAGTTGGTATGTGTATGGCCGGCATTTCATTTTTGACGGGATTATTTCCCTACAAACTCCACTGCGTCTAAATGGAAATCTCGCAATTCAAATCAATAAAATTCCTGCATTGAACATAAATGCCTTATCCTCAAATGATCCCAACGCAGAGATTTTGGACCCTACCCAATTGGATTTGTCCCAGCTAACACTTACCGATTCTGTAGCCAATCCGGTCTATCCTGATTTATTTTTGCATCAGCAATCTTATCTGAAAATTGGAATACTTTATCAGACACCTAAATATTATTGGTACAACAGTCTTACTCAGAATTTTGGTTACGCGGGAATTGAATACGGCCATTATGAATTTGGATTGCAATCGAAATTTGATTGGCAAACTTTGTTTGGATTTCATCATTTTTACACGGATGTTCGGTTAAAATATGTCAAAAGCTTTGTTCATCACTCGGAAAAACTCGGTAAGGGAGTAAGTCATATCTGGCTTCCTTCAGTTGCCATTGGCTATGCCCGGTTATTTGAAAAGCATTATCCAATTCATGTTGGACTTTCACTTTTGCCCGATCCGATTATTTATTTTTCAACGGGCTACCAGTTTTGATGATTTTTGGAGTGTACTCAAAAACGGTTCATTTTGAATTTTAGGCGCAAGGATGCAAAAAAAAGCGGTTTTATTTTTGGTTGGATTTGTTATTTTCATTTTTGCCCACCAGGCGGTTGCTCAACAGATTACGCTTACAAGCATTCCGTATCAGTTGATTGGCGTATCTGAGTCCGTTACGATAACCTGGGCAGAGCCCATTCAAGCCACGCTTCATTACGGGATAGCTCATGGAACATACAATTCATCGATTTCAAAGAGCGGTACCCAATCCCTCACATTTGTTCCGCAAAGTGAAGGCATTCAACCCGGTGTGTATTACGCCATTATTACGAACGGTTCGCTAAAATCGGCCGAATTTCCATTTATTGTGGAGGCCTCTACGTCTCCTGTTATGCGAGAACCCACGAATAATGGAACTGTCCAGACCGCTACACCCGAATTTCAATGGGATGAAGTTTCAGGGGTTCCTTTTTACCATCTTATCTTATCAGACCACGAGGCCATTATTTCCAGAGATGAAAATGGCAATCTGCAACTGTCAGGTGCTAATATTATTTGGCAGGTCATTACCTCTGAAACACACATTACGTACGGTGATCCCGATCCCTCTGGCTATTTTACGGATTTTAATGGAACCACGCCCCCACTCCTTAGTGGCAATCATTACACGTGGATTGTGCTCAATAATTATGGTAATAATCCGGCGTTTACATCTATCGTACAATCGGGTGTGAGTGCATTCTATGTTAATCTATCTACTACAGCTGCAAAACCTGTGCTTGTTTCGCCGGCTGACGGGGTTTCATTGGACTCAGAGACGATCACTTTCCAATGGCAACCGGCATCTGGTGCGGTAAACTATCAGATTTCTTTGTTTGAATATATTTATGAAGAAGGCAGTTCGTCCAGTTTTCTTATCTGGAGTGCCACCACTTCAAATACATCTATTGCTTTTCCGGCGCGCACAGTTTTAAAGGGAACGAATTATAGCTGGCGGGTGCTGGCTATGGACAATTCGGGGAATGGAACACCAAGTGAAACTCGCGACTTCTCTTACAAGGTACCAGTAAGCGCGCTTGCGGTTCAAACACTTCAGCAAAGTGGGACTTTTCTTCCTCGGACAAATGTGAGCATTTCCGCAATTGATGGTTCGTCTGATAATGTTTCCTTCATAACATCAGACCATGGGTCCTTCACAGCCACCGTTCGTCCAGGCTCGTACCGGCTTACAGCTTCCAAAGAAGGTTTTCTGGATACCACTAAAACTGTTGAGGTAGAAGGGGGGGATACCCTTTCTGTGGCTTTACGGCTGCGACCTGCTTCTCATTTTGTGAGAGGAGTCAGTCACAACCAGAACGGCCAATACTTGCCGGGTGTTTCGCTACGTGCAAAAGAGAATCTATTAGGCCAACAATTGGAGACAGCCTCTGATGCAAATGGGAATTTTGTGCTCGGTTTGACAAGCGGGGTTTGGGACATCTGGGGACAGAAAGAAAATTATTCCAATTCCGATACGGTTCGGGTTGAACTTTATTCGCAGACAGATGTTACACTGTCGCAGCCGCTTGTTCTAAAAGAATATGATAGCTTTATCACTGGCAAAGTGGTCAATTCAAGCAAACAGCCTGTAATTACGGCGCAGGTTCAAGCACAAAATGGAACACGGGTTATTTCTCAATTTACGGCCAACAATGGAACCTTTCATCTCCAGGTAAGCAGTGGTGAGTGGATTGTAACGGTCAAAAAAGGGGGGTATGTAAGTCCTGCACCACGAGTTGTTCAGGTAACGCCCGGGGCTACGGTGACGATTAGTCCCGACCTTGAACTTCAACCCAATGCCGGCGTTTTAAGTGGTTTTGTTTTTAGCGGGCAAAATTCAGTGAGCGGAGCAGAAGTGAAAGCCACTCCTCCTTCAGGCCAACCGGTTTTTTCTGCAACTGATCCAAAGGGTGCGTATAATTTGAATCTAGCTCCAGGAAATTACACACTGACAGTTTCCAAACAGGGATACGCACCACCTGACCCTTTGCAGGTTTCACTCGGTCCCGGCGAAACTATTTCCAACTTGAATTTTGATCTTAAAATCAATCCTGTGTTTATCTCTGGCAAAGCCACTTCCGGTGGAAATCCTTTGGAAGGGGTCATTATTCAAACCGAAGGCGCCGCAGATACCACCCTTTCCGATGGTTCTTACCAGCTTTGGGTACAGCCGGGTACGTACCGGATCACCGCCGCAAAAGCCGGATATGTGGCCACGGCAAACCAGACCATTACAATTGCTCTGGGCGAAAATAAGACAGGCGTGAATTTTACACTTGTACCAAATGTTGGGGCGATTAGGGGAAGCGTCCGGCAGGGGAATTTGCCTATTGCGGGGGCATCCGTTTCAGCGTTTTCTGAAGCAGACACGTTTCGTACGGTAACGGGAAATTCGGGGCAGTACAGCCTGTCGGTTAAGCAAGGTGCCTGGACGGTTCGGGCAGAAAAGGGGGGCTTTGTTCCCAAAGAATTGAATACCGCTGTACAATCCGGCCAAACCGTGACAGATGTGGATTTTAATTTAATTCGGAATATTGGGACAGTTAGTGGAAGGATAACGGACAACCATGGGCGGTCTGTGGAGAATGCTTTTGTGGAAGTGATTGATAAAAGCCTCCAGTGCGTATCCGATTTGAATGGAAACTACATGATTCAGTTGGAACCCGGAAATTACCAGCTAAAAGCGTGGAAACTTGGTTTTAGCAGCCAAACAACTTCGGTAACCGTAGGCCTTAATTCAACGGTTACAAAGAATTTCTCCTTGACAACCATGGGCATGATTACGGGCAAAATAACGGACGTTTCCACAAGCATTCCGGTAAATAAGGCAACCGTGTGGGCAATTCTTGGCTCTGATACATCACAAACCGAAACGGATTACGCAGGCCAGTACACTTTTTATCTCAATGCGGGCACGTACACTTTAATTGCCGATCAATTGGGGTACCATCCAAAACAGCTCAGTGTCTATTTGGCTGCAGGATCCACAAAGACGCAAAATATGGCTCTTCAGCCGGATCCCACGGAAATTGCCCGTATTCAGGGCAAAATTTTGGACGATTTTCATAAGCCAATGGCGGGCGTTCCGATTTCTCTCTCCGGTGGTAAGGTGGACGTCATTTACACGGAGACGGATGGCACGTATGGTATCAAGAAATTGCAAACTGGTTTGGACTACACGCTGCGTCCCAAGCAGGCCGGCTTTTTCTTCGTTCCTGAAAAAAGAAGCTTTGCGCCTCTCACCGCCAATCAAACCGGCCAGAATTTCTCCGGAGCCCTGTACGGGGATGTGAGCGGCAACAAGGAGGTCAGTTCATTCGACGGGTCTCTCATCCTTCGAATCAGTGCCCAACAGAATGTGACACCGTACTACCAAAACCAGCCCAGAGACTCCATTGCTGCGGATGTAAGCGGCAACGGACAGGTGAGCTCTTTTGATGCGTCCCTTATTTTTCGCTATTCCGTTCATCTGATTGATCGATTTCCGGTGGAGCCTTCCCGCCTGGGAAAGGCACTTGAAATATATTCCGATCCCGAGGTTCACGTGTTTACGGCCCAAATCAGGCATATTAAAAAAACACAGTGGGCTGTTGACATTCAAACCGACAATCTGAATCGCATTTACGCCACAGAATGGAGAATTTCAATTGATCAGCGGTGGGTGGACGTGAAAAATTGTATCTTGCTGGAAGGTCTAAAAGGCCATGCCCTTGCCTGGTCGGAAAGGAACGGTGTGCTTTCCATTGCCACCGCAGGGGCTGAGACACAGAAGGGCGCTGGAAAACTGTTTCGCATTTTGGTTGATGTGAACGGAGATCCCTCTATTTCACCCGAAACCTTTTTGCAAGTGAAGCAGGTGCAGATTAATGAAGGATTGGTGGCGTCGGAATTTCAAGCACCAGAGCCGACGCAACTTCCAACGCAATTCCGATTGTACAATAATTATCCCAATCCATTTAATGGTGAAACCCTGATTCGATTTGCGGTTCCGTCAGGATGGGGGAAGCAACCGATTTTAGTGGATTTATCCGTTTACAATGTGCTGGGGCAAAGGGTGCGGCAATTAGTATACAAAAAACTGGTACCCGGTTATTATCAATTTAAGTGGAATGGAACAGACGAATCAGGAAATCCGGTTTCGGGCGGTGTCTATTTTTGTCGATTAAGAGCCGATAATCGGGTTTATGTGAAAAAGCTTTTACTTTTGAAATAGGTTCTGTTTATGAAACGTTTATTCGTATTCTTTTGGGGATTGGCCCTTTTTGCCACTACGGCTTTTGCTCAAACGGTTACCGTTTCGGTGCCGGATGTTCAGCAATCGGAGGGAAAAACATTCCGACTGCCAGTAAAAGTGTCCGATCTTTCTGGGCTGAACATCTATTCGTTTGATTTAACGCTAGTTTACGATGCCAGTGTTTTAACGGCTCTTGACGCTCAAACATCGGGTTCGCTCTCGGCACCGTGGGGTCCGGCCACCAAAAACGTTACCAACGGGCAAATCCAGGTGGGTATTGGAGGTACTAATGCTCTTTCGGGAACTGGCGATCTCATTTATCTTATTTTTAAGGTAAATAATGGTGTGGCCGTGGGTAAAACATCCACATTAACATTTACAAAATTCAAATTCAATGAGGGAACACCGGCCGTCCAATTGAATAATGGGACATTTACCGTCATTCTGGACACAGAACCCCCGAAGATTACATCCGGCCCGCAAGCTGCCGCGATTACCGCGCATTCGGCTACCATTCGCTGGAACACGGATGAACCGGCAGACAGTAAAATTGACTATGGAAACACCTCATCTTACGGGAAAACTCTCGAGGATCCGTCGCTGGTTACCTCCCATGCACTGACGCTCCATCCATTGAAGCCTTCCACGACCTACCACTACAAAGTGGCGTCGAAGGACAAATTGGGAAACGGTCCGACAGTTTCATCAGATCAAACGTTTACAACGGCTGCTATTATTGCCCGTTTGCCCTCGCTTTCATTGGATCCGGGGGCGGATATTGTTTTTCCTTTAACCGTGACGGATGTTTCCGAGCAGGGCATTACCTCCGTAGAAATTGCCATTACATACGATGCAAATCTGCTGTCTCCCACGGGTGTCAGCTCCGATGGAACGCTCATTTCTGCCTGGAATTCACCAGCCTTTCAATCGGAGTCCGGAAAAATCACAATTACCCTTTCCGGTACGAGCCCGCTAAGTGGTTCAGGGATTTTGGTCAACATTCAATTTCAGATTTCGGGCGGGGCCAAAATTGGACAGAGCACCTCGCTTTCCTTTCAACAATTTGTTTTGAAAAATTCAAGTGGCGAAACTGTTCCGGCCACAACACAAAACGGACAATTTACCGTAGAAGACACACGCCCTCCGGAAATTGTGTCTGGGCCGCAGGTGGAGTCCATTACTGCTAAGAGCGCCGTGGTTACCTGGCAAACGAACGAGAAAAGTACCAGCATGGTCCGCTACGGCATGGATGTGTCCTACGGATGGCTGAAAACGGATCAGACCCGCACCCTTCAGCATTCGGTTCTGCTGTCCAATCTTTCACCCTCCACCACCTACCATTTTCAGGTGGGATCTGTGGATTCCAGTGGGAATGGCCCAACATTTAGCCATGATGCTACCTTCAGCACAGAAGCTGGTACTGGAATTATGTTAACGGTGGAAAACTCAACTGGCCAGGCGGGAAGTGACATAACAGTGCCGCTTCGTTTGACCGATGTTAGCAATCAGGGGGTAAGAAGCTACAGTCTTGTACTCACCTACGATTCCAAGCTGATTACAGCGATTTCGGCTCAAACGGCGGGCACGCTAACGGCCGGCTGGGGCGCTCCCGTTTTTCAAAAAGTGGATGGACAAGTGGTGATTCAGGGACACTCCGGAACGCCGCTTTCCGGAGCTGGAATACTGGTAAATGTGGTCTTTCACGTTAAACCGGATGTAACCGACGGCGTGACTACCCCTATTTCGCTAGTTTTTGCCCAACTGAATACAGGAATGCCGGAAATCACCACGGCAAACGGTCTGCTTACGCTTCACGGGACTCCCGACAGCCAGGCACCGCAGATCACATTCGGACCCTTTGCTCAGCATATTTCTGCAACCGGCGCGCAGATTGTTTGGGTGACTGACGAACCGGCTTCCGGGATTGTGGAGTTTGGAACGAGCACATCCTACGGGCAAACGGCCGGAACTGCTACTGTTTTTGAAACGATTCACAGGGTGACACTCTCCAATCTTTCACCGGGGGAAAGCTACCATTTTCGTGTAAAATCATCAGATCGCTGGGGAAATGCAACTACCAGTGAAGATGCCTCTTTCCAAACTACCAATGGGGGAGAGGTGCAGGTGGCCCTTCCTGACCAGACGGTTCGTGTCGGTACGTCGTTTGACTGGCCCATTCAAATTGGAAATGTTTCTGGAAAATCCGTTTATTCGGCTGATATCACCGTTACCTTTGATCCTGATGTGCTAACCGCGATTTCGGCATCTACTTCCGGGACACGCGCCAGCAGTTGGGGGCCTCCCACAACCACAGTAAAAAGAGGAAAAATCATCATTGCGATGGGTGGAATTAGTGCCCTCAGCGGCAGCGGAAGCCTGGTTAAAATTCGCTTTCAGGTGTCCAATTCCGCCAAAGAAGGAACGCAAACGCCCGTTGTTTTTAAGCGATTTGTCTTCAATGAGGGAACGCCTGCTTCCGTTTACAAGGGCGGCTTGTTTACCGTTAAGGATGTCACTGCACCTCAAATTGTGGCGGGACCCACCGTCGTGGGGCGAACGGCGTCAACGGCCACCATTTTGTGGGCAACCGATGAGCCTTCTACCGGAAAAATCGAATACGGAGAAACGGCGTCTTACGGACAGGTAGAAGAAAGCGGGGTGCTTGAGAAAAATCATCTTGCCATTTTAACCGGGTTGTACTCGGGAACAACTTACCATTTTCGTGTTTCATCAACGGATGCCAGTGGCAATGGCCCCACACAAAGTGCTGACCAGACCTTCCAAACAATTTTGGAACAGCCGATGATTTTTCGTCTGCCTTCAGTGGCCGACGATGTGGGGCGTACGTTTGATTTACCCATTCAACTGGACAGTCTCGGCAATAGCAGCCTCTATTCGTTTAAAATGACTTTGAAATTTGATTCCCGTTACCTTGAAGCAAAAGAGATCGTGACCAGTGGAGGGTTGACGGAGTCCTGGGGATCGCCTGTGACAACCATTGGCCCAGATTCGGTTTCCATTGAAATGAGTTCGAACAATCCGATCCACGAAAACGGGGTTCTTTTTAAGGTGCGATTTCAAATTAAAAGCGGCGGTAACTACAATCAACCAACTCCTTTGGTTTTGCAGGATGTTTCCGCAAACGGCCTCTCATCGGGATTTTTGATTCGGAATGGGCGATTTACGCTTCAGGACAAGACGCCTCCGCAAATTTTGTCTGGCCCGAATGCCACGGAGGTTGGAGCACACTCTGTTCACATTGTCTGGACAACGAATGAACCTTCCAACAGCAAAGTGGATTACGGCTTGAGCTCCGCATACGACAAATCTGTTGCAACTCAGGATCTGGTTACCTACCATGATCTGGCAATCGATGGATTAAATCTAAATACAACTTATCATTTCCGTGTCAGTTCAACCGACTCCGTGGGCAACGGACCGGTTCAAAGTGTAGATCAGACGTTTACCACGACCGCAGGAAATGAGGTGGCGATTACGATTCCGGATACGTTGGCGCCTGTTGGACAGACCCTCTGGTATCCGGTTTCGGTTGAAAGTGTGACGGGGAAGAACATCACCCGCTACCATTTTATTTTGAAATATGACTCTGCAGCCGTTCGCGCGCTTCAGGTGAGGAAAAACGGAACGCTTTCGGAATCCTGGAATGCCCCGACGGTCGTAATTGACGATACGTCCATTACGGTCGATCAAACAGGACCGGCACCTCTTTCGGGCAGTGGCCATTTGATTCAGATTCAATTTCAGATTAAAGCCACTGCGGGTGTGGGCAGAGACGTTGGATTGATTTTTCAGGAGTTTATCTTTAACAACGGTGATCCGCCGGCATCGCCAAACAGCGCCCGCTGGCTTTTGGTTGATCGCACACCGCCTGAGTTTGTGGGAATACCAAAAGTCGTGGATGTGGGTTTTAATTATGCGACTATCCTTTGGAAAACCAATGAATTAACTACGGGAAATGTAGATTACGGTACGACCCAGAATTACGGAAAACAATTGAAAGAAACAAAAATTGACACCAGCCACCAGGTCACCCTTGAGAATTTGACTGCTTTTACTGCGTACCATTTTAGAGTGTCTGCAACAGATACCGCAGGAAATGGTCCGATCCAAAGCAGCGACTTTCAATTTAAGACCCTTTCCGATACGGTTTTTGTCAGGATTCCAGATACGACAGTTGCTATTGGAAGCAGGTTTGAATTGCCGCTGCACGTCACCAATCTTACAGGATTTGGAATCACCCACTTCTCTCTTGAAATTGCTTACGATCCTGATCAGCTTACGGCGCTGGGGGCATCTTCTTCGGGGACGCTTTCTCAAAATTGGGGTGTTCCGAGTTTCTCGGCGTCGAACAATGTCCTGCACGTGGAGATGTCCGGTACGGAGCCGCTGAAGGGGAAAGGGATTTTAATTCGACTGACATTCCAATTATTGGGCGGTGTGGTACCCGGTACCGATCTGCAGATTCCCTTTCAGTACTTTCAATTGAATAGCGGAACTCCGGTGGCAAAGGTCACACCTGCCAAAATTCATGCCATTGTGGGAGGAAACGGCATTGCGGTTACTCTTCCGGATACCAGTTTTCTGCCAGGCGAAAATGTGTTGATTCCTGTCAGGGTAGGAGATGTCACGCAAAAAGGGATTTTTTCTTTGACCGGGAAATTGACATTTTCTAATTCCGTGCTCAAAATAACAGGTGCCACTGTTCACAATTCTCTAACGGAAGCCTGGAAACAAATCAATGCAACTGTTTATTCGGATAGCGCGATTTTTTTAGCGAAGGGGACGAAAGCTCTTTCTGACTCCGGTGTGCTGTTTTATTTTGAAGGTATCACGAATTCTCATGCAAGCGAAGGGGACACAAGCTCGCTTGTTTTTGATCGGTTTATGTTTAATCGGGGAAATCCTGTTGCTCAGGTGAAAAACGGAGTAGTACGGATTATTATTCGCCACGATGTCATTTCGGGCATCGTTTTTGAATCCGACAGCATCACAGTTTTACCAGGGGCTACGATTTCTGCCCGCCAAACCGAGACACAAAAAATCAGTACCGCCCAATCGGACACAACTGGCTTTTTCCAAATTGTGGGGTTGGATTCCACAAAAAAATACGATGTTTTCGCTTCCAAACCAGGTTATACGCCTTCAGACATCTTGAAAAAGGTCACACCGGGGGTTCGGAATTTAAAATTGTATCTCGAAAAACAGAATGGATTTATTGACGGGTGGGTTAAGGCCAATACAGGCGAGCCGGTGGTGGGGGCACTTGTTGTGGCGGACGACGGACATAAGCATTTTGGCTCGGGCAACACGGATTCCACGGGTCATTTTGCCATTAATAATCTGGCCAAGCGGTATCCTTACACATTGAAATTCACCAAATACGGTTTTCACGACAAGACTGCGTCAAACATTGCCGTTAATCAGACGATTTCAGTCACGATGGACTGGTTTTATGGCCGCGTGTTAGGAATAGTCAAAGACACAACTCAAGCCCCCGTGGACAGCGTCTGGGTGCAAGCATTGAATCTAAAAAAAGGAACGCGGGTCGATAGTTTTTTGACAGCTAAAGATGGCCATTACCATCTGGACAGCCTGAAAGCAGACCAGTATTTGGTTTACGCTCTTCGGAATGGATTCGTCAGCACACCTAATCAAGTGACGGTTAATCTGGCTCCAGGGGACACTGTGAAGGAAGATTTCGTTCTGGAAAAAGCAGTTTTGGCATCGATTGAAATTTCAGGCGATCTGGAGATTCCCAATAACGTGCCTTCCCGTTTCGATTTTGTGGCGAAAACAGCTACGGGAAAGGTCATGAGTTTCCAATCACCTGTGTGGAAGCTTTGGCCGAAGGCTGCCGGTGTTATTAGCCAGGGAGTAGTGTACCCGGATTCACAGTATTTTGGTGAGGCATTTCTTTCGGTAGCAGATCCGTTTAGCGGAATTGCGGACACGCTTGCTATTTCCCTATTTGCGCCGGTGACGCCTTCTTCGCAGGTCACCGTTCAAAATGCAGATGGTGTCACACTGGCGATTACCTCCGGGTCTGTGGATCAACCCCAAAAAATAAAAATCCAAACTATTGCACTTCCTTCCGTAAAGAAAAGCACAAAACGGTACGCCGCTCTGGGAAAAGGTTATTTGCTAAAGCCGAGTGGCTATCATTTTCTTAAGCCGCTGAAAGTAACCCTGCCGGTTCCAAATGGGTTTGTTCCGGAGCGCACGCGGATTGGCAAATGGAACCAGGGATTGGCCCTATGGGATGTGCTGAAAACCCGGGTGACCGGAGAGAAAGCAGTTACGGCCGATGTGGAAACTTTTTCACTTCTAACGGTTCTCAATCCGGCGCGTGATCTCGGAGTGGAGGGTGTAAAATTCATTCCAAATCCTTTTTCGCCTCTGGTCGATTCAGACGGCGACGGCACGGCCGGCTTAGCAATTCAGTTTCTGGTGACGTCACGGGATACCCGGCGGCCCTTTGTCACGATTGAGATTTACAGCATGGTTGGACAAAGGGTGCGAACCCTGCTGAATCACCAGCCGGAAAACAAAGACCAGTACTTGAGCTTTCACTGGGACGGCTTGACGGATAATGGCCGAATGGCAAGAAACGGGCGCTACTTGGTAAAAATTGACGTGTCGGATGCAACCGGTACAAAGACAAAAATTAAAACAGTTGTTCTGGTGAAATAAAATGAAAAAACGACTATTTGGTATTCTCATCTGTTTTCTTTTGGGTTTGACGGCTATGACCGCCCGGTCACAGGATTTGGCTGGTATTCCCGCAGCTTTTGTAGACATTGGATTTGGCGCTCGACCCCTGGGAATGGCGGGTGCCTACACGGCCGCAAGTAACGGGGTAGAATCGCTTCTCTGGAATCCGGCCGGATTGGGAGGCGTTCCTTTTGTTCAGGGAACCTTCAGCACTACCCGGCAGTTGGGAATCATTCCTTACCAGATGGCTGCCGCTGCCTTTCGGTTCGGACTGAATTTTGTTCATTCCGAAGGAATTATTTTATCCGGAGATGATGCCATGCGGGAATTCACCTTTCTGGTTGGAATGAGTTACGAAAAACGCTGGGAAAGCGGTACCTGGGTGAGAGGGGGGGCTACGCTTGATTACCGAAATGCCAGCTTTGGGAAAAATGCGTCACAGAGCATGGGAGCCGTCACCGGAAGCGCGTCCGGTTTTTCCATGGATTGGGGGGTCCAGGTCTCGCCGGCTGAACACTATGTTCTTGCGGCCGTATTGAAAAATATAGTGAATTACCTGCAATGGAACAGCTCAACTCTTGGAAAATACAGTGAAGGAACGCCTCGTCGATTAATTTTTGGTCTGGCTGCGCTGGATATGAGGAAGTTTAATTTTGATCTGGATTTTGAGAAAGCACTCTACAAAGACGTTGCCGACCGTTTTTCTTTTGGCGTGGAACGCCCGGTTTACAGATATTTTTTTCTGAGAGGCGGCATTTCACGGGGATTGGTTCCCTCGGAATTTTTGTCTACGGCACTCGGGGGGGGACTACACTACAAATTTCCTCAGGGATTTACCCTGTACTTAGATGGGGCGTACATTTTTCAGGATTTGAACAACAATTTCCGGCTGTCGATTTCGTTTAATCTAGACTGATGAAACTGTTTTGCAAAAACCAAAATATCCTGTCCTAATTTTTCTCCCAATTCTTGAGCAGACAAATGCAATAATTTGGGCAAAAGACTGAATAATCGCTTTGCCACCCAACTAAAAACAAAATCACATCATTTTTGCCGCGAATGCGCAAATGCAGGATTTTAATTTTCTTTGTTAACTAGCGTGGATTATTCATTGCCACGAATGTCATGAATGATAACGAATTGATTTTATTAATTTTAATGGAATTGAACCCCGCCTAATTTGTACGATTATCCGCTTTTGGAGTGCACTCAGATAATAAATATCCCAAAATATTTTAAACGCTCAATTTTGAATTCGTTAGTGTTTTAAATAAAATGTTCTTGGTGCCTTAGGGGCTTTGTGGCATAAATTTATGAATAATACGGACTAAAATATCTTGATTCTATCTATTACAAGCTTTATCTTTTAAATTGAATGTTAAGACAGCGTTCTCCCTGGATTTGCATTTGCATAGGCTTGATCAAATAACAATGAAAACTAAGAATTTAGATTATGAGTGCTACAGGAAAGCGGTCTCCGATCATCAAAATTACCAGACCCACTGGCTACGGGAAGGCTATGCGCCGCGGGGGTTCTATCTGAAGGATTTTTGCTTGATTGAAACGGAGGGTGTTTTTCATCTTTTTCACATTGCAGGCACTCCCGGCGTTAGCTGTTGCCTTCCCGGAAATGAAATCTGGATCGGCCACGCCGCTACAACGGATTTTCAAACATGGGAAACGTTTGAGCCCTGTTTTTACATTGATCCCAATGGCTGGGATAATGGCCATGTTTTTGCCCCTTTTGTCGTGGAGAAAAACGACTCTTTTTATATGTTTTACACGGGTGCTTCAATTGACAATACTCAAAGAATTGGTCTGGCTGTCTCAAATGACCTATTCCAATGGAAGCGGGTTGGCAAGCACCCCATCATTCACCCGGAGCACTACGATTGGGCGTTTTGTCCCACAGAGGGCGGTGCGGCTTGCCGCGATCCTCATATTATTAAACAAGGAAACGAGTATTGGATGTACTACACGGCTGTGACCAAAGATTTTCAGGGATGTGTGGCGCGGGCATCTTCAAAAAATCTTTTGGATTGGAAGGATGAAGGACCGGCCTACATTTATTCTGACCTCAAACACTGCGAATCCAGCAATGTGCAAGAGTTCGATGGCAAATTCTATCTGTTTTTTGGGGGACATTTTGAGAATTGGTCGTATGTAATTTCGGACAATCCCGCGCAATGGCCGAGACAGAAGCCGATTCCTCTTGAACCGGGAATAACGGGCATGGAAGTCATTCGTAAAAATGGCCCCAAATGGCTGGTGGCTTTTTTCCGTCAGGATCAAATTCCGCTGTACAAGGGATTTCGGCTTTTTCTGGGAGTTCTGGATTGGGGAAATGTTCCACCCCGGATTACGCAACTTACTAAAAAGCGGGAATTACAGGCATTTGGATTTTAATAATACCGAAAAAGTGGAAACTCCTCACAATGACATAAGCATTTATTTATTAAATCCTTGTGTTTCCGTGGCGCATAAATTTTTCAAGCCGAGTGTTATGAAATATTGCCGATTTTTTTGAGAAAGGAATTCTAAAATGAAACGTTCTGAAATCAATCAAGCGATTAAAGACGCAATGGCTTGCTTTGAAAAGAATTGCTGGTATTTGCCGCCTAATCCAAGGTGGGATGTGACCGACGCAGGGCTGGGGGACTTCCAAAACTACGGACTGGTTCTGGTGAATCTTGCTGAAGAGGACGAGTATTGCGAAAAGCTTATGTACGGACGGAAAAATCAGCGCACGCCGGCCCATTGCCATCACCAGAAAAAAGAGGACATTATTTGCCGAAACGGGGCGCTGGCCATCCAGGTCTGGGATCACGATCCCAATGAGAAACGGGAGCCAAAGCCATTTCGGCTTAAAATCAATCGGGAAATGAGGGAGGTCACTTCGGGCGAAATTCTTCATCTGAAGGCGGGGGAGCGGGTGACACTGACGCCTGGTATTTACCACGAGTTCTGGCCGGAATCGGAGGAGTGCATTATCGGCGAGGTGTCGTCCCACAACGACGATTTGCACGACAACTTTTTCGCGAATCCGAATGTGGGGCGTTTCCCGGAAATCGAAGAAGATGAACCCCCCGTTGTAAAATTGGTGAATGAGAGCTAGTCGCAAGGAGATTAAGATTGCGGCGAAAAACCTAAAATGTAGTGCGATTCGCCTGAATCGCTGGTTGTAAAGCGAAAGGGTTTGCTTCATTTGGGTGTCGAGTCAGCGACTCGACCTGCATTTACGCATCGGGACAACACAAAAATAGTTGCAATAAAATCCACCCGTGAAGGGATTTGTTTTTATTCGCGCATTCGCGGCTTTATCTGTAAACAAATAGCCGAATGATTCAAATAAATCTTTAACCAATGAGTTCACGCCCATGAACAAACGACGAAACGGGATTTTGGCTGCCGGAAACTGGATCATTGACCACGTGAAAATTATC
>CAZMRE010000027.1:0-16207 GCA_964568545.1 uncultured Deferribacteres bacterium
CGGTTGCATTTGATCCGTAAAGAACCGACGCGGGACCGCGCACAATTTCAACCCGACTTACCAGGTAAGGGTTCAATGCGTTGGAAATCGGATGATCAAAAATACCCATCATAGTGGGACGGCCGTCAATCATCGTGACAGCATTTGTCCCGCGGATCAGAATTTTGCTTCCACTTAGATTTTTGGAGCCGGCCGGTCCGCTTTGACTCACGGATCCCAGCGTTCCGAATTGAACGGATGTAACTCCGGGCACTTCGTCAATAATTTGCCCCAAATTATGAGCCATTTCTACGTGGATTTCGCCAGCAGGGAGAACAGACACACTGATGGACAAATCTTTTGTTGATTGGGGAATCTTTGTCGCTGTAACTACAACAGGGGTCAGTTGGTATTTTGATTTAATCTGGCGGGAGGTGTCGCTGCTTGCGTGCCCCTCAGCCATTGCCGGAATAAATCCGAAAAATACAAAAATGCTGAATAAAACCAACCGTTTTGCGAATCGATTCATTTTAAAACCCTCCTTTTCTTCACCTGACTTTGTTAAACCGCGCCGTCTCCGGACGGGGCATTTTTCAGATTCATTTATTTTTGGAAGGTTCTTCGTGAACCGAATTTTCGTATTCTTTAAATAAGAAATTGCCCGTCAAAACGTACTTACAACTTCATCCGCCATTGCCCATTGGCGGATTAGGACGATAATTGCTCCTGTTTAAATTGGAGCACTTTTTCCACGATTTGGCGAATCATTTCGGGAAGACTGCTGTTATTTTTTCCAATCACCTCCACATTACACGTGGTAATGGGCAAAACAATTTTGCGTGCGGGCGAGGATGCCACGGCTTCGGCAATGGCAGGGGTTACCTCACCCAATATGGCGTTTGCCAAAATTATTCCAATGGGGCCGATAATTAAATCGACGCGCGGAGCATTCCAGCAGATGGCGTTTTCACCAGAAGCTCCTTTTTGCGCCCCTGATTTCATCATCTGCGATGTGGCAATGGCATTCGTTCCCAGCGCCAGAATTTCATCTTCAGATGAAAGATTTTCTTTCAATTTTTGAATAATGCCGCTTCCAAGGCCTCCGCCCTGTCCGTCGATAATTGCAATTTTCATAAAACAAATTTAGTCAAAATCAAATTAAAAATCAAGATTGTTTTCGGATTTTCAATTATCGGTGGAATTGGGCCATCCAAACAGCAATAGAATCCTGAGCGGCACGGTAGGGCAAAGCCGGGCCCACAAAATTCTGCATCAAAATGGAAAAGGCCCAAACCTCGCCGTCCTGAGTGGGCACGTAACCGGAAAGGGATGACACCCCTTGCAGGCTTCCGGTTTTGGCCCGCAATTTTCCCTGGGCTGCTGTTCCGACCATTCGATTTTGAATGGTTCCGTCCACGCCAGCAATGGGCAGAGAGGTTAGGTACTCAGAGGAAACGGTAAAATCATTGTACATGTGCGCGAGCAGCCGGACAATCATATTGGCATTAATGACATCGTAACGGGACACGCCCGAGCCGTCGACGACGATGTAAGATGTGGAATCGACCCCAATGCCTTGCAGGAATTGGCGCATGGCCTGAAGTCCCTTTTGCGCGGTTCCTGGCAGTCCGCGCGTAACAGCTCCTACCGTTTTCAGCAGAAGCTCCGCCGAGAGGTTGTCACTGATTTTGTTGGTGTTTTCCACCACATCTCTCAGCGGGTGCGAGTTGTGAACGGCCAGCGTTTCGGCCGAACTGGGGGAGGCGCCCTTCAGAATGTGACCATCTATTTGAATGCCTTTTTCTTTCAGAAGCTCATTAAACACAGTGGCAGCGTAGAGCGCGGGGTCTTCGATGTTTAGCGTGATCTGATAGGGTGGTGCGTTTACGGGGAGCGTGTCCTTGACGGTAATGGTATTTTCGCAGGTCATCCATTTACGGGAGATTTTAAGGGTGCTGCTTTGGGAAGAATCGCCTGTTACGCCATTATTTTCAACAGAAACGTAGCTTGTTTGGGGAAAAATAAAAAGCTTTACCTTGTCCAGAATTTTATCGGAAGGTTTGGCCAGCACATCTACGCAGTTGTCGTTGAGGGTTAAGGCACTCAAATGTGCGGCGTAGTCGTCGGGATCGTCGTCCCACATCCAGCCTTTTCCGCGGGGTAGAGTGTCCAGTGCGGTCGCATCGGCCACGAGATTTCCCGTAATGTGAGAAATACCGTCCACCTGCAGTTGATCAATTAAATCCTGAAGGTCTTCGAGAACCAGATCAGGATCGCCACCGCCCTTCAAGTAGAGATTGCCTGAAATAAGAGTGTCTCTGACGTTTGAACTGTCAGCCAGAAGATATGTTTTGAATGTAAAATTCGGCCGTAGAATGGTCAGCGCCGTAGCCGTTGTAAGCAATTTCATATTCGAGGCAGGGTTTAAAAGGAGATCGCTATTGCGATTGTAAATGACCGTATGGTTTGTAAGGGAAACAATTTTGACTGCCGCCTGTGTTTCCTTGAACAGGGGTGAGCCCAGCAGTGAATCGATCTTTGTCCTCAAATTTTGAACCGGGTTGTGTGGCTTTAATGCCTTTTCCTTTGGCAAGATACCCGCGCAGGAAGTCAAAAACACGACTCCCAAGAAGATAAAAATGAACCTGAAAAATAACTGGGAATAGCCTTTTTTCATGGCAAAACTCCTGAAAATTCTGTTTGAGATTGGTTTTGAATGACTGATAATGAACTTTCTGTGGGAAAATTCATTTCATTTTAAGGGTTTTACAAACAAAAATCAAGACCTTTTTGATTATTCATAATAGGTTCATACCGATCCAATAAGAGCGCCGTTAGGTGCGGCATGTTTGTAGTAATATAAATGCTCCCAACGGTATGTATCAAAATTGAGTTTTTTGAAAAATTTTGAGAATTTCGCTATCTCATTGATTACAAAAACCTTATGGTTTTGTGTCTTCTTGGCAATGAATTACTCAGGTTAGAAAGATTTGCCAAAGGCTACAAAAAATTGTAATTTTAATTAAGCTAATTTTTTATATGGTACGAATTGGGAATCTGAAAAATGAAACGACGAGATTTTTTGGAAGTGTCTGCTCTGGGGGGCGCGGGCTTGGCATCGCCATTGGCACAGCCTCTATTTATTCCGAGGCGTAAAGGCAGTGTAAAGGATTTAATCGATCATAAACACATTTTTGTGGCCAAAGAAGCAAAGTTCTACAAAAAATTGGAGCACGGGAAAATTCAGTGTCAAATTTGCCCGCGGAAATGTGTGATCGACAACATGGAACGGGGATTTTGTGGAAACCGCGAAAATCGAGGCGGGACATATTACGTACTGGCATACGCCAATCCCTGCGCGGCGCACATCGATCCAATCGAAAAAAAACCGTTCTTTCATTTTTTGCCGGGAACAATGGCTTTTTCAATTTCCACGGCGGGGTGCAATCTGGTGTGCAAGTTTTGCCAAAACTGGCAAATTTCCCAGTTTCGGCCGGAACAGACGGACAACATTTACCTTCCGCCGGACAAGGTCGTCGAAATTGCGAAAGATCGGCAGGTGACGTCGATTGCCTACACATACGCTGAGCCGGTAGTGTTTTACGAGTACATGTACGACACATCAGTGGATGCGCGGCGGGAGGGCATCCGCAGCGTTATGGTTTCTGCCGGATTCATTAACCCGGATCCGCTTCGCGAATTGGTAAAGCGGCTGGATGCCGTCAAAATCGATTTAAAGGCCTTTACGGAAAAATATTATCACGATGTCTGTTCGGGAGAGCTTAAGCCGGTTTTGAAAACGTTGGAAGTTTTACACGAAGAGAAAATCTGGTTTGAAATCGTGTATTTAGTTGTGCCAACTTTGAACGATTCGGTAAGCGAGGTTCGGCAAATGAGTAAATGGATTATGAAAACGCTTGGCCCCGATGTTCCGCTCCATTTTTCCCGATTTTACCCAATGTACATGCTGAAAAATTTGCCGCCCACTCCTGTTTCCACCTTGGAGCGATTGCGAAAAACGGCAATGGATGCAGGCATTAATTTTGTTTACATTGGAAATGTGCCTGGTAATCCGGCAGAAAGTACCTACTGCCCGCATTGCGGAAAGCGTCTGATCTACCGAATTGGCTATGAGATTATTGAAAATAAACTTAAGGATGGCAGGTGTCCCTACTGTGGAACCAAAATACCCGGCGTGTGGAAGTGAAGCAGAAAGGATTTGGTTGAATTGGCCAGCACAATAAATTGTGATGATTGTAAAAGAGCTAGAGCGATATCAGTATTATCAGCATGTTTTGGCGGGGTGAATAGCTGCAAAAAAAGGAGTTTATCATAGAATGCAAGAAACCGGAATTATTCGAGAAATTCATGGCGATGAGGTCGTTGTTGAATTAACGCCAGTCTCGTCGTGTGCCACGTGTGCGCTTCATTCGATTTGTAATCCCAGTGAAGTGGAAAAACCCGTGCTGACGGCATCCAATTCCATTCATGCGAAGGTAGGGGATTGGGTGAAATTGGAAATGAATCCCGGAGCTGCGGTTACATCTGCCTTTTTGATTTTTATTTTTCCTCTGCTCGGACTGGTCGTCGGCTATTTTGCGGGGCACCCCTTTGGGCGTTTGGCGGAGATTATTGGCACGATTGCCGGATTTGCGCTTTTTCTGTTTGTGGTAAAATTATTGGATCCGGTTCTTACCAAAAAGCGTGCATTTAAACCGATAGTTATTCAGGTGTTAAGCAACACCCTTCCGGTTAATATTGAGTTCAAAAGTAAATCCATTAAAAAATGATGCGTCAGAGAGGAGAGCAGGATTAGTGAAATTTTCGGTCAGTTGCTGGCTGATTTGCGCGAAATGGATTTTTGTTTCGGCTTTGTTTTTTTTATCGGTTGAGCATATTTCCGGAATGCCATTTGGCGGGGATGAAACTGCGCCGATCCGTGCACATCGTTCATTTTTCCGCTTGCCTGTCTCAAATGGTTTGGCAGCGGCGACATTTAATGTAAAAAGCCACTCCATCGACGGCTTTTGGCCACACATTTACAAATCCATTGATGAAAACCACCCCGTTAAGAACCTCATAAAAAATCTGACATTTCAGATTTCCATTAATGGACGCAAATTCCTGTTGTCCGATTGTCAATTCGTGGAAGCGGGTTATTTAACAGGAACGGGAATCATTCAGGCAAAATATAAATGGGAGAACTGGTACATTGGATTAACCGTGCTTTCTCCCATGAGTAAACGCGGAGTTGATTTTGCGGTTGTGATTCAAATCATTCCTCCCGAAAAGAGTTCCCAGAAAAAAATACAGGTGGCATGTAGGTCGGGGAGACTTGCGGACATTCAAATAATCGAATCTTCGGAATGGACGAAGCAGCAACTTTTTCAAAAGATGTTTATTTTTTCAGCTAAGGAAAGTCCTTCTTATTTTTTGGATTGGGCTTTCAAAACAACGCCGCAATCTCTTCTGCGCTCGGAAACGGATTGGTGGAAAAACTGGCAAAAGAAATCCAGAATTCCACCGAATCTAACGCCGAGTCAGCAGAAACTGTTTTTGCAATCTTTGGTGGTGCTCAAAATGGCTCAGTGCCGGGAGAAAGGTCTGCCAAACGGACAAATTTTAGCCAGCCTGCCCCCCGGAATGTGGAACATTGCCTGGGTTCGGGACGGCGTTTATTCAATTGTGGCACTAACTCGATCGGGACATTTTGATGAAGCCCGACGGGGGCTTCAATTTATGCTTCGGGCCAAAAGTGGTTTCTACAAGCATTTTATCTGGAAGGGCAAAGATTTTGGCGTGGGGGTGCCGTACCAAATTTCAGTTTGTCGCTATTTTGGTGAAGGAAAAGAGGAGAGCGATTTCAATGAAAACGGCCCGAATATTGAATTGGACGGGTTCGGGCTTTTCCTCTGGGCTCTGGACGAGTATGTAACCCGTTCAAAAGATATGGCCTTTTTGACTGAAAATTGGAAAGAAATCTTGCAAAAAGTGTGCAAACCGCTTTTACAAAACGTGGATTCCCTCGGTGTGATTCGGGCAGAATCCGGTCCATGGGAACGGCACCTGCCGGGCGCTCATTTTGCGTACACCACGGCGGCTGTCATCAAGGGGTGTGAATCGCTTAGCCATTTGGCCGGAATGTTAAAGGACGAGCAAAATCGCCAATTTTACGCCAGCGCGTCCGCGAATCTAAAACGTAACTTTCTGAAGGTTTTTTTGGATTCTAACCGACAAATTCTCAAGGGACGTGTGGAGGGTCAATTCCCGGGTACGCTGGATGCTTCCGCTATCGAAGCCATTAATTGGGGGATTGTGAATCCGACTTCGGAACTTGCGCGAAAAACCCTTGCCTTGTATCGCCAAAAACTACACATTGAGAATAGAAATTACGGCTTTTGTCGACTTTTAAGTTCAGATTGGTACGATAGCCAGGAGTGGGTATTTGTAGATTTTCGGATGGCAAAAGCGCTTCGGAGCGCTGGTCAAACGGAAGAATCCCTACGAATGGTAAGCTGGGTTGAAGATCAGGCTGCGGAAAATTTTAATTTAATTGCAGAATTATTTGAAGCTAAAACCGCTGATTACCAAGGTGCGGTTCCGATGGTTGGATACGGGGCAGGAGCGTACATTCTAAATTTTTTGGAATGATTAAATCATTGGTTAAACCGGGATGCCCACGAATTACACGAATTTTAATTCAGTTAATTTCAATAAAATTAAGGAGGAAAATGTCAGATGAAAATTCAAATTGAAAAACCTGATGAAAAGAAACTTGAGGAATTAGGTGTGAAAAGCTGGCCCATCTGGGAACACGGTGTGGGCAGTTTCCCCTGGCACTACGATATGATCGAGGTGTGCTACGTGCTCGAGGGAAAGGTGAAGGTTAAAACGGGCGAAGAAACGGTTGAATTTGGCCCGGGTGATCTGGTAACATTTCCCAAGGGATTATCCTGCGAATGGCAGATTGAAGAGCCGGTAAAGAAACACTACACGTTTCACTGAGTTCGGAGAAAAAATTGGGCAAGGGCAGTTCCCGAAGGCGGAAGTGCCCTTAATAATTGTGGCTAAATTTCCGGGTCATTCTCCCTCAATTTGAGATAGGCGCGATAATAAACCGCCCACTTGTGGATCTCGTTTTGAAGATATTTTCCACCCAGATGAAGCGTTCCGGCTTCTTTTTTGTGAAGCATTTCTTCGGAACTCAAATGGTACTTGCTTTCCAGTTTTTTTAAATTAGCCTTTAGATCGGCAATGAATTCGTAGTAAATCGGTTTTCTTTTTTTGATTGGCTTCATTGAGAATTCTTTCAACCTCTATTGAAATTTTAAAATTTATTTAATATAAGGGAAAAACTGCACTTTTTCAAGATGGAAATTCGGATCGGTTTTGTTTTGATGCAATCATATAATTTCATAAAATATCAAAGACTTTTGGAAAATTTATGAAGACTAAGAGATTTAACTTGATTTTTTCAAAGTTTCTAGCTAATTTTTATTAGGTTTTTCTTTAAGTCTGCCATAGACAAAGAGTTCCGGCTTGGCTGAGTAAGGGTTGCTGGAAAATCAAATCCAAACATAAATCGTTGAAAGCTCGATGGTAGCTTTTTCCTCAAATAGAAGGGTTTCTCATTTCGGAATTCCTGGTCTCGCTTGCAGATATTTCTCTATTTTCTTCAATTCACAGAAATATTTCCGAAATAAAGGTATTAATGATGGAGGCATGACATGTTAATCCGAAAAGAAGATGCTCTTGAGTATCACAGTAAGGGTCGCAAGGGAAAAATTGAAGTAAAAAACACAAAACCCTGTGCTACTCAACGGGATTTGTCAATGGCTTACACCCCTGGTGTCGCGGTACCGTGCCGTGAGATCGAAAAGAATAAGGAACTTGTTTTTGAATACACCGCCAAAGGGAATCTTGTAGCTGTTGTCTCAAATGGAACAGCAGTTTTGGGATTGGGAGATATCGGGCCGGAGGCTGGAAAACCGGTAATGGAGGGAAAGGGCGTTCTTTTTAAACGATTTGCCGACGTGGATGTATTCGACATTGAAGTTAACAGCCATGATCCTGATGATATTATTAAATTGTGCAAGCTTATTGAGCCCACATTTGGTGGAATTAATCTGGAGGATATTAAAGCGCCTGAGTGTTTTTATGTTGAAGAAACCCTGAAAAAGGAGCTGAATATTCCAGTTTTTCACGATGATCAACACGGAACAGCCATTATTTCGGGAGCAGCTTTATTAAATGCGTTGGAATTGACGGGCAAAAATATTAAGAAGATTAAGATAACAGTCAATGGGGCTGGGGCGGCCGGAATTGCCTGTGCCAAATTTTACATCGAGTTGGGGGCTAAAAAAGAAAATATCATTATGTGCGATTCCAAGGGCGTCATTTACAAAGGCAGAAAAGAGGGAATGAATCCCTACAAAGAGCAATTTGCAGTCGAAACAAGTAAGCGCACGCTGGCCGAAGCAATGGTGGGAGCTGATGTGTTTATGGGTGTTTCAGTGGCAAATGTGGTGTCCAAAGAGATGGTCCAATCGATGGCCGATAATCCGATTATTTTTGCTATGGCCAATCCCGACCCCGAAATTAGCTATGAAGATGCAAAGGAAGCTCGACCCGATGTCATCATGGCAACAGGGCGATCGGATTATCCCAACCAGGTGAATAATGTGCTGGGATTTCCTTTTATTTTTAGGGGTGCTCTGGATGTCCGTGCAAAGCATATCAATGAAGAAATGAAGGTGGCTGCGGCACATGCGTTGGCCGATCTGGCGAAAGAGGACGTGCCGGACTCGGTTATTAAGGCGTACGGTGGGCAGCCGATTACTTTTGGGCGTGATTACATTATTCCAAAGCCGCTTGATCCACGGGTTCTTTTATGGGAAGCCCCGGCTGTTGCAAAGGCCGCAATGGATACGGGAATGGCACGAATTCAAATTGATCTTGATAAATACAAGGAGCGGTTAGAGGCCATATTAGGCCGCTCCCGTGAAATTATGAGAATTATCCTAAACAAGGCCCGTCTAAATCCAAAACGCATTGTTTATCCTGAAGGGGAAGAAGAAAAAATCCTGCGGGCTGCACAGATTGTGGTGGACGAAAATATCGCAAGGCCGGTGTTGCTTGGGCGCGAAAAGACTATTCGAGAAAAAGCCAAAATGCTTCACCTGGAGCTTCGAGGCGTGGAAATTGTGGATCCCTGGCATTATCCGAAACTGGATGCCTATATTCAAGAATTGTATCGACTGCGTCAACGCAAAGGCGTTACGCTTGTTGAAGCCCATGAATTGATGCGAAATAAAAACTACTTTGGCTCGATGATGGTGCATTTTGGTGATGTGGACGGCCTAATTTCCGGGCTAACGATGCACTATCCCGACACAATTCGCCCGGCACTGCAGGTTATCGGCATGCGGGACGACGTCTCGCGTGTATCCGGGCTGTACATTATCATCGGGGAAAGCGGCGTTTACTTTTTTGCAGACACTACCGTCAATATTGAACCGACGGATGATGAATTAGCGGAAATCGCTATTTGCTGTTCGGAGATTGCCAAGCGTTTTGATGTGGAACCGAGGGTAGCGATGCTATCGTTTTCGAATTTTGGAAGCACCCGGCACCCGAGTGCGGAAAAGGTGGCTCGGGCTGTCCAGATCATTAAATCGCGAAAGCCGAATCTAATGGTCGACGGAGAGATGCAAGCGGATACGGCCGTGGTGCACGAAATAATTGAAGGAACCTACCCTTTCAGCGATTTGAAGAAACCGGCAAATATTCTCATTTTCCCGGATCTTCAATCTGGAAATATTGGTTACAAACTTATGCAGAGGATTGGAAATGCCGATGCCATTGGTCCTATTCTGATGGGAATGAGGCGTCCTGTGCACGTGCTGCAGCGCGGTGATGAGGTGCACGATATTGTGAATATGACGGCAATTGCCGTCGTGGACGCACAGGAGCTTCCTTCAATGCGTTGTAAATAAAAAAGTTCGTACAAAAAGGAGGCCGGTTTTGCCGGCTTCCAAAATCTAATTGGAGGTGATGTATATGAAGAAAATCCTCGTTGTGGAGGATGAAGATAGCCTTCGGTTATTGTATCAACAGGAATTGGAGCAGGAGGGCTACAATGTTCTAACCGTGGAATCAGGCGAAAAGGCCGTGGAGATGCTTGAGTCGGAGCCCATCGATTTAGTTGTTCTGGACATTCGGCTCACGGGAATGAATGGCCTGGAAGCCTTGGAAGAGATGTTGCTGAAGAATAGAAATCTGAAAGTAATCATCAACACGGCTTATGCCAATTACAAGGATGATTTTAGTTCATGGCTTGCCGATGCCTACCTGATTAAGTCGTCCGATCTGAGCGAATTGAAAGAAACCATTGAGAATTTGCTAGGAGAGAAGGGATAGGACATCTCGTATGAATGTCGGTGTTCTGAAGGAAGATTTTCGGAAAGAGGGGCGGGTGGCCTTAATTCCGGCCACTGTAAAAGCCCTGGTTTCCAGAGGTCATTCTGTTTTTGTGGAGTCCAAGGCCGGAATTAAAAGCCGATTCCAGGATGAAGACTACATAAAAGAAGGTGCCAGGATCGTCTACTCCAATGATGAGGTCTTTGGCCGGTCGGATGTGGTGCTAAAGGTGGCCCCGCCTAGTCTGGAAGAATATCAGAAAATGAAGGAAGGGCAGATTGTTTTTTCAGCTTTCAATCTTGCCATTGCACGATCCGAAGCGATCAAAATATTGCTTGAAAAACACATCACCGCCATTGGATACGAGATTATTCAAGAGGATAACGGTACATTGCCCATTTTGCTTCCCATGAGCGAAATCGCAGGCCAGATGAGCATCCTGTCTGCTTCTCAGTTTTTGCAATCCAATTACGAAGGCAGGGGCGTTTTGATGGGAGGAATTGCCGGCGTTCCCCCCGCAATGGTTGTTATCCTTGGCGCGGGTGTTGCGGGAACTTGCGCGGCTCGAACGGCCATTGGGCTCGGTGCTCAGGTTATTATGTTAGACCGCAACATTTACCGACTTCGGCGAATTGGGGAACTTTTTCAGCGGCGCGTGATTACGAGCGTTTCCAATCGTTACAATATTGAGAAGGCGATCAAATTTGCAGATGTGCTCGTTGGGGCGGTTCTTATGCCGGGGCAACGGGCACCCGTTCTCGTGAAACGAGAAATGGTTCGGGAAATGCGCCCCAAGACGATTATTATTGACATTTCAATTGATCAGGGCGGATGTGTTGAAACGTCTCGTCCCATCACCATCTACGATCCGCCTTATCTCGAAGAAAATGTGCTGCATTATCCGGTTCCCAATATGCCCGCAATGGTTTCCCGTACGGCAACCTACGCCCTGTCAAACGCCTTTTTGTCTTATCTGTTGCAAATTGTTGAAATGGGAATTGAACAGGCACTTCACGAAAATCACGCGCTTTTCCGAGGGGTTTACACGTACAAGGGTTTTTTGGTTAATAAAAATCTTTCGGAAGGATTCCATCTTCCATTCAAATCTCTTGACGCAATTTTATAAAAACGGCATCTGTTTATGAGTTGGATTTACCAATATCGCGAAAAAGTAGTTTCACCAGAGGAAGCTGTTTCGGTTATTAAAAGCGGCGATCGCATTTACATGTCAGGCAATGCGGCAACCCCTTACATTTTGTTGCACGCCCTTGCCAAGCGGAAAGACGAGCTCAAAAATGTTGAGGTAATGCACGTACTTCTCCTGGGTGACGATCCGCTGTCCGGGCCGGGAATGGAAGGACACTTTCGGCACCGCTCACTATTTGTGGGACCAGCGGATCGAAGGGCGGTAAACGAAGGCCGGGCGGATTATATTCCGGTTTTTTTGTACGAAATTCCCGATCTTTTCTCTTCAGGAATTTTGCCAATTGATGTAGCCATCGTGCACACCTCTCCTCCAGATGAGCACGGATTTTTATCCTACGGTGTGGAGACGGTGGCAACCAAGGCAGCGGTGGAAAATGCTAAACGCGTGATTGCTCAGGTCAACGAGAAAATGCCCCGCGTTCTGGGAGATGCCTTTGTCCACATTTCCCGCGTATCTAAAATTGTGGAAGTCTCGGAAAATTTGCCGACTCTGGAATTGGCAGAATTCTCGGAAGCGGAAAAGAAAATCGGCCGTTCCATCGCGAATTTAGTGGAAGACGGTTCCACCATTCAATTGGGGATTGGCGGTATTCCCAATGCCGTGCTGTTTTTTTTGAAGGATAAACGGGACCTGGGGATTCATTCGGAAATGTGCTCAGACGGGATGATGGAAGCCATTGAAGCCGGAGTTGTAACAGGGACGAAAAAAACGCTTCACCGTGGAAAAGTGATCGCAACATTTGTCATGGGAACCAAACAATTGTACGATTTTGTAGACAACAATCCTATTTTTGAGCTGCATCCGGTAAATTACACAAACGATCCCTTTGTAATTGCCCAGAATGAAAAAATGGTAGCCGTCAATTCTGCTCTCGAAATCGATCTCACCGGCCAGGTCTGTTCTGATTCTATTGGCTACCAGATTTTTTCCGGATTCGGCGGTCAGGTCGATTTTATCCGCGGGGCGGCTCGCTCAAAAGGGGGAAAGCCAATTATTGCTCTGCGCTCAACGGCAAAGAATGGTACTCTCTCCCGAATTGTTCCGCATCTGAAAGAGGGGGCAGGTGTGGTGACATCACGTGGCGATGTGCACTATGTGGTTACCGAATACGGCGTCGCCTATTTGCACGGGAAAAGCATCCGGGAACGGGCAGAAGCCCTCATTAACATCGCACACCCAAAATTTCGGGAAGAGTTGCTTCAATTTGCAAAAGAGAAGCACTACATTTCTTAATACCCTTCCGTTTTTAAATGCCGCAAATGTGTGAATCCAATTTTTTATTGATTCAAACCAATATTTTGGTTACCTTAAATATGATTTGAGCCTGATTGCCGAAAAAAATCTCGGCCGGAACTTTTGTGGATTTATAGGTTGATTTTCTTGGTTTGAATGGGACCTTTTGATTAGAGACAAATGAAAATTTCCGATATAACCGATTGGGCGGGGGAAACCCACGAAATAAAATCGCTTTTTAGAAAATTGGGATGTGATCTGGTTGGTGTGGCTCCTGTTGAAAATTTTCCAGAATTAACGCTCTTTGAAAAATGGCTAAACCGCGGATTCGCAGGAGAAATGACCTATCTGCACCGCCATCTGGAAAAATCTCTGGAGCCACGCAAAATACTGCCCTCGGTTCGAACGGTTTTGGTCTGTGGAAAAAATTACAACACGAGGTACCCACGTTCAAGTTCTGTCAAGAATAAAAAATCCCGTGGTTGGATTTCAAGGTATGCGTGGGGCGAGGATTACCACGAGGTGCTTAAAGAGATTTTGCTGAAAGGCGCGAAGGAACTTCAGAAAGAATATTCTGACCTTAAATTTAAGGCGTATGTGGATACCGGACCCACACGGGACAAGGTTTGGGCAAAATACGCGGGACTCGGTTGGTTTGGGAAAAATAGTTGTCTGATTAACCAGAAGATGGGTTCGTACTTTTTTATTGGTGAGATCTTTTGGAATCTTCCGCTTCTTAGCGATCAGCCAGTCGCCAGTCGCTGTGGAACGTGCACCCGCTGTATTGAAAGTTGTCCCACGCAGGCGATCGTGGCAGATGGCGTGGTGGATTCCCGAAAATGCATTTCATACTTAACCATTGAATTAAAGAGTAGCATTCCGGTAGATATGAGGGAAAAGATCGGCAATCACATTTTCGGCTGCGATATTTGTCAGGATGTGTGTCCCTGGAACAGGAAAGCACCCGCAAGTAATCTCCCCTCTTACCAGCCCCGGCCCCAATTCTACAATCCAGATTTAAGGGACATTTACCAAACAGTTCGGGAAAATTTTAGCCGAGCTTTTCGAAAATCAACGATGAAACGCACCAAGAAGAAAGGGCTGCTTCGCAACATTGCCGTGGCAATGGGCAATTCAGAAAATGCTTCATTTATTTCAGTCTTGGAAGAGTTAAGGGGTTTTAACGAGCCGGTTGTGCAGGAGCACGCCAAATGGGCATTGCAGAAATTAAATAATCAAAAGGAAAAATAGGGAAATTTTGAGGTAAACGGATATGGTGGATTCAAAAAAAGTGGCGTTTGATTTAAAGCAATTAATCAAAGGGGATGTTCAGTTCGACGAGATTTCGCGAGTGCTTTTCAGTACAGCCGCGTGTATGTATCAGATCAAACCGATGGGTGTGGTAGCGCCCAGAGATAAGAATGATGTGATTCAGATTGTGCGTTACGCACATGAAAATAATATTCCCATCACGCCCCGGGGAGCCGGATCCAGTTTGGCAGGGCAGGCAGTGGGTTCGGGGATTATTATCGATTTCACAAAATATATGAACAAAATTTTGGAAATCAACGAGAAAGAAAATTACGTGCGGGTGCAGCCCGGTGCCATTTTTGGAAATCTTCTGGATGCCCTCAAGCCTTACCAGAAATTTTTCCCGCCCGATCCCTCCAGCGGGAAGTTTTGTACCCTTGGAGGGATGGTCGCCAATAATTCCGGGGGTGCCCGTTCTGTTAAATATGGAACAACGAAGGAGCACGTGTTGAACTTGGAAGTGGTACTGGCCGATGGGGAAATGATTGAGACCAGACGGATTCCGGCTTCCAACGGAAGTGTGAAATCTCCCTACCCGGAAAACAGCTTTGCCTCCACGGTTTTTGAGGAAGCCTACCGGATTATTTCTAGCCACAAGGATGTGATTGACAAACACACGCCAAAAGTTTCCAAAAATGCCAGCGGTTACAATTTGAAAGAAACTTTGGAAGGCGGCTATTATGATTTATCAAAATTATTTGTTGGTTCGGAAGGAACACTGGGTGTTGTGACGGAAATGACGCTTCGTCTAACGGATTTGCCCCGGGAGCGCGCCGTTCTTCTGGCGTATTTTGACAGCCTGGACAAAGCCGGGAGCGCACTGGTCAAAATCCTGAAAAGCGGTCCCAGCGCCTTGGAGATTATGGATCGCTATTTCTTTGATTTTGTGCGGGAGAATGATCCCCATTTTGATGAAATGCTGCCAAAAAATCTGGAAGCGGCGCTTTTGATCGAGTACGAAGGGGATGAAATTGAAACTGTGAAAAAGCAAATTGAAGCCCAGGAGGAGGCTCTCATTCAGGAAACAAAGTTGGCATTTGGGGCCGAAAAAGCCTACGATCCCGCGGAACAGACCAGACTCTGGGCGGTGAGAAGCTCGGCCTGGTCGCTGATTAATAAAGTGAAAGGCCGGCGGCGGCCGCAGAATTTCATTGACGATGTGGCCGTGGATCCCGCCAAAATTCCCCAGTACCTTCGGGGACTCTACAAAATATTTGCCAAATACGATGTGATTGCCATCAATTACGGCCATGCCGGAAATGGAAATATTCACGTCAATCCGCTTCTGGATTTGAAAGATCCCGACGATCTGAAACGCCTGAGCGGACTGGCGAAAGACGTGGCGGAATTGGGAATCTCGCTTGGCGGGACCATTTCCGGGGAACATGGGGATGGCCTTGTCCGATCGCCCTTTTTGAAGGATTTGTGGGGGCCGGTTTATGATTATTTTGAAGAAATCAAAGCCCTTTTTGATCCTCAAAATATCATGAATCCCGGTAAAATTGCGGGGCCCCTGAAATTCCGAATGGATGAGAATCTTCGGTACGGGGAAAATTACAAACGGGTTAAGACAAATACTTATTTTGATCTGGAAGAGCTTCAGGACGAAATAGAAAAATGCCACGGGTGCGGCACGTGTTTGTCCTACTGCCCAATGGCTCTGGAATTGAAAGATGAAGTAGCCACCGCAAGATCAAAGGCAAATTTACTGAGACATGTCATTTCGGGTCAGTTGGATTCCTCGTACCTTTTGAACGAAGATTTTAAGCGGGTGATTGACACCTGCTACAATTGCAAGCTTTGCCTGACGGAGTGTCCCACAAACGTGGACATTCCGCGAATCGCCGTTGAGGCGCGAACCTACTATGTGGAACACAAGGGACAAAGTTTTCAGAACAAGGTTCTTGAGGAGTCCAATCTTAATTCAAAATTGAACAGCATGTTGTCACCAATTTCAAATCTGGTCCTGAAAATTCCGGTAACGCGAACCGTAATGGAAGCCACCGTAGGCATTCACCGAGATCGGCTTTTCCCGGAGTTTAAGCGGCCGTCGCTGGA
>CAZMRE010000028.1:0-16192 GCA_964568545.1 uncultured Deferribacteres bacterium
CTACGATACCTGTGATGTTACTTTTTTCGCGATTGTTAGATCTGCCCGGTAATTATCCACGTATCCCTTAATTTGTTCGGCAATTCCTTCCGGGTCTAATTTGAGTTTTTCGAATAGAACAGAAACTGCCCCGTGTTCAACAAACGAATCCGGTAAGCCCAGACGAAAAACACGAATGTTCTTTTCCCCTGTTTTTGAAAAATATTCCAGAACGCCCGAACCAAATCCGCCCGTGATTACATTATCTTCCACTGTAAAAATGAGTTTAAATTTGCGAGCGATTTCATTCAACTTTTTGGCATCCAGGGGACGCACAAAGCGCATGTTTTCCACCCGGGCAGAAATACCGTTTTCATCCAAAATTTGGGCAGCTTTCAAACTGTAATTCACCATTCGGCCAATAGCCAAAATGGCAACATCTGATCCTTTTCGCAGGGTTTCGCTTTTCCCAATTTCCAATTTCGCGTACTTTGTCCGCAATGGCACTCCCACCCCTGTACCCCTTGGGTATCGCAGCGCAATGGGGCCTTTTTCGTACTGAATGGCTGTCCAGAGCATATCCTGGAGCTCTGCTTCATCCTTGGGTGCCATCACAACAAAATTGGGGATCATCCGCAAATAGCTCAAATCGAAAACGCCGTGATGGGTGGGTCCGTCTTCGCCAACCAGCCCGCCTCGATCCAGGGCAAAAACAACCGGCAAATTTTGAATTGCCACATCGTGAATCACTTCATCAAAGGCACGCTGCAAAAAGGTGGAATAAATTGCCACGACCGGTTTTTGTCCCGTGATGGCCAGCCCGGCAGCAAAGGTTACGGCGTGTTGTTCAGCGATTCCCACATCGATAAAGCGATCTGGGTGGGCCTCTTTCATCAGTGCCATTCCTGTTCCGTCAGGCATGGCGGCCGTAATTCCAACAATTTTTTCGTCATTGTCGGCAATGTCCACAAGAGTTTCCCCAAAAACCTTCGTGTACGAGGGAATTGAACTCCTGGAAAGCGTCAGTCCTGTGAATTTATCAAAGGCACCCAAGCCATGAAATTTAGGTGCATTTTCTTCTGCTGGCTTGTAGCCTTTTCCCTTAATTGTCACGACGTGCAGCAAAATAGGCCCATGCAAATCCCTAACATCCTGAAGTGTTCGAATAAGCTGAGAGAGATTGTGGCCTTCAATGGGACCAATATAGCGGAATCCAAATTGTTCAAACAGCAATCCAGGCGTAATTGCCGCCTTTACGGCCTTTTCGATTTGCTGGACGGTTTTGCGAATATTGGTGCCAACAGAGGACATCTTTCCCGTTAATTTCCACACATCATTTTTGATTCGGTTGTAAAGAGGATTTGTTTTCATATTCACCAGATAGCGAGAAATAGCCCCCACATTGGGCGAAATAGACATTCTGTTATCGTTTAAAATAATGATGATATCCTTGCCCGATGCCCCGGCATTATTTAATCCCTCAAAAGAAATACCGCCCGTTAGTGCTCCGTCGCCGATAACAGCCACAACCTTAAAATTTTTGCCCTGGTAATCGCGTGCGTAGGCCATTCCAAGGGCTGCTGAAATGGACGTGCTGGCGTGTCCCACACCGAATGTGTCGTACTCGCTTTCATCCACTTTTGTGAATCCGCTGAGTCCGCCGTACTGCCGAATGGTCGGAAGTTTTTCCTTTCGCCCCGTGATTATTTTGTGGATGTACGCCTGATGGCCCACATCCCAGACAATTTTGTCCCTCGGCGTATCCAAAACATAGTGCAACGCCAAGGTTAACTCCACAACCCCCAAACTTGGCGCCAGATGCCCCCCGGTTTTACTGATCACATTTACCAGATACTCCCGCAGTTCCTTGGCTAATTGAGAGAGTTGAGGAATAGTTAATTGCTTGAGATCCTTAGGATAATTAACCCTGTCTAACAATTTTTCAGACATGAGACCCTCTTTTATTCATTCTGACAAAATACACAATTCAAACTTTTATATTCTGATTTCGGACGAATTGTTTTATTTTTGTTCACCCTTACGGCATCAGCTCCAATTGAAAACTACCGTCCTCTTTTTTTGCTAATTTCATCAGTTTTTTTTCGGCCTGATTGAGACGCTCGGAACAAAACCGCGCCAATTCCATTCCTTCCTCAAACATTTTAATGGAATCTTCTAATGACACATCGCCATTTTCAAGGATAGAAACAATTTCTTCCAATCGTTGAAGGGCTTTTTCAAAACTCTGCTTAACCATAAATTCCTCTTTAAAGATTCTTCAACTAAATCTGATTTTTTTCTCTTCGTGGACTTTGTGAATTATTCGTGTCCTTCGTATTTAATTTTTTTGCAATTGCGCCGTGCCGGACATCCTCGCTAAATAGCTTTGAACAATCTCCACAATTATTGTGGTGAACTCACGTGCCATCTTCTCCCGGAAAAATCTTTTTCACCACGCTGTCGGCACGACCTTTGTAGAATTGAATTTGCAGTCCATCCTCCTCATTTAATTGGAGCGCCTCCCGAACAATTTCTCCTGTTTCTTCCCGATAGCAAATGCTGTACCCCCGCTTCAAGATAGATTTCGGATTCAGGGATTCCAATTGCTTTTGCAGCGATTCGATCCATCCCCGACGCATTTCAATGCGATGGAGATAATTTGTCTCAAGGGTTTTGCTAAGTTCATCTACCCGCTGAAAATATTGCTTAATCACATCCGAGGGACGCCGCAGGGCGTAACTGTTTGCCAGATAATTGATCTTTTCTTTGTACGCATTCAGTTGGGTGTGAATGCGGCGGAACATCTTTTGCGCCAGGTGCTGAATGGTTTGCAGTAATTCGTCCCGATTGCGCACTACCAATTCGGCCGCCGCCGATGGCGTGGGTGCCCGCAGATCAGCAACAAAATCCGAAATTCCAAAATCAATTTCGTGGCCTACCGCCGAAACAATGGGAATCTCCGAGCGGAAAATTGCCCGAGCTACAATTTCCTCATTAAATGGCCACAGGTCCTCGAGAGATCCGCCGCCCCTGCCGACGATCAGGACATCTACATCTCCGTATTCATTGAACTCGTCGATCGCTCGTGCAATTTCTACGGCGGCTTCCTCCCCCTGCACACGCACAGGATTGAGAATCAGTTGAACGGACGGAAATCGCCTGTGAATAACGCTTACCAGATCCCGAATGGCTGCCCCCGTGGGAGAGGTTACAATTCCAATTTTTTCAGGGTACAATGGAATTTTTTTCTTGTGCGTCTCGGCAAACAGTCCCTCATTCTTGAGTTTTTGTTTCAACTGTTCAAACGCTATTTGAAGCTCGCCAACTCCCGCAGGCTGCATTTGCAGTACTTCAAATTGGTAATTTCCCCGTTTTTCGTAAACGGTAACATTTCCCCGCGCCTGCACCTTCATTCCATCCTGCGGAGTAAAATACAGGCCATTGTTCCTGCCCCGCCACATCACGCAGGGAATCTGGCTGTTTTCATCTTTCAGCACAAAATACATGTGGCCGGAGGAGTGCCGCTTAAAATTGGAGATCTCCCCTTCCAGCCAGACCGTTGGAATGGTATTCTCTAAAAGAAGCTTAATTTTCCGGGTAATTTCGGAAATTGAGTAGATTTTTTTCTTCGGAGCAGGCTCCGGTTCCAGTAAAAATTCAGCCATTTCTTTCTTATTCTTGTTGAGGCACTGGTATGGTTGTCAGTGCCGTTTTTTTGATTTTCAGCGGCAAAAAGATTCGAAAGAGTGTCCCTTTATTCACTTTGCTTTCCACCTCAATTTTGCCGTCGTGTTCCTGAATAATTTTTTGAGTAACCGCCATTCCCAATCCCGTACCGCCCTGACGGTTTGTGTAAAAGGGATTAAACATATTTTCCAGAACTTCCTCGGGCATTCCAATGCCGGTGTCTTGAATTTGGACGATGGCCGTCTCCTCGTCAAAAGACGTGGAAATGGTCATTTTTCCTCCTTCAGGCATCGAATAAATGCAATTGGTAAAAATATTGTTAAACACCTGCCGCATCTGGTCTTCATCTACATAAACATCCGGCAAATCCGGGGAATAATTCCGCTCTACCGCAATGCGGTGATCCCTTAAAATGGGGTCGTGCAATTGGATGACACTATCGAGTAACTCGTGAAGGTTGTGGAGCTTTCGAAAGGGCTTGGAAACCTTTGTAAAATTCAGAACATTTGCCAGAATCTTTTCCAGCCGATTGACTTCATTAAAAATAATTTCGGCTCCCTGTTTGACCGTTTTAGGATCGTCTGAATGCTCGATAATTCTTCGGGAAAACCCACCAATAGCTGTCAGCGGATTGCGAATTTCGTGGGCCACGTGGGCGGCCATCTTTCCAATGACGGCCAATTTTTCCGAGCGCAGCAGTTTATCCTGAGCCTCCTGCAACTGCTTAAATGCCTCATTAAGCTGAGCCACTTTGTCTTCCAGGGCTTTGTATGCTTCTGCATTTTCAATGGCCAGAGCAGCCTGATTGGCAAACAACATGAGCAGTTCTACCCGATCCTCCTCAATGGGAAATTCGCTGTATTTGTTGTCAGCTACAATCACCCCAATTGCGCGTCCTTTGGCGATAAGTGGTACCGCAACAAAGGATTCGACCTGAAAAATCTGTTTAAATTCCTCCGGCACAAAAGGGTTCTCCCAGGCTCGATCTACCTTGAAGGCCTTTTGCTCCTTAATTGCTTTTACAAGAATATTATTTTCTTCCGAGAGCGGTATTCTAACTTGCTGAACCAAATTGCCAAAGGGGGGTTCTTGCTGAGGAATGCTCGTTCCGTACTTTTCCAAAAAGGCTTCCAGATTTGCGTGGTCTTTCGACAACTCATCCCACACAACCCGGGCTTCTTCCGCATTCATTGGGCCAACGCCGACCTTGCCTTCCAACACATTTTTTTCGGACTCGATGAGAAAAATCATGGCCCGGCTAAATCCAAGGGCGCATCCCGCCGTAATGCTGGTCAGGATCAGGTGCATAAGCTCCCGCAAATCCAGTGTTCGCTGAAGAGCCTGTCCCACCTGACGCAGAATTGTCAGCTCATAGGTTTGTTTCTCAATCTGAGTGACGTCTTCCCAAATGGACAGAAGGCCGCTAATTTCGTTGTTATCATCGCGAAGCGCCACACAATTCACATTCACGCGGATCCCCCAACCCTGAGCGTTCTGCAGGTTAAGCGTGGGAATATTCGTGGGGTTTCCGGTTTCGAGAACCTGTCTGAATTTTGTGCAGATTTCTTTTTGATACAGAAGATTACAATCCAGGATATTTTTGCCAATAAACATCGAGGCATCCGGAGCAGCCATCATCTGTACAAAAAAGGAATTGACGCGAACAATAACACCCGACTTGTCCGTTGAGAGAATTCCGACGGGGGCATAATCAATCAAACGCTCCAGGTAGCTGTTGGTGTTCGTGATTTCTTCCTGGAGCTTCACATTTCGCATTTTAATTTCGTGGGTTACAAACACGCTCTGGATCACATTTACCAATTCGTTCAATCCAAAGGGTTTGTTCAGGTAAGCGCTAATGCCCATCTCCAGAAGGCGGCTTTTCCGCTCGTCATCGTGGGTCAGTGCTGTCAACATAATCACCGGGATACTTCGAAATTCCTGATATTCCGGGTTGGTAATCAGCTCCTTGTAGAGCATCTCCCCGTCGATATCCGGCATCATTAAATCCAATAATATCATGTGAGGATGATGCTCCTTGATGCGCCTCAATCCCTCCCTGCCGCTAAAAGCGGACACATACCGGAACCCAATTCGGGTTAACACAACCCGACTCAAGTCATGGAGACTCGCATCATCATCAATGACCAATATTGTTTTTTGTGGAAATTTGTTTGGCTGCACAATTGACATCTTTTCGGCTCCCGAAAGGATCTCGAATTCCCTTTCCCATAAAACTATCGATTGTTCTCTACAAGAGCCAATTTTTGCGTTTAAAACAGGACAAGAATAAAAAACACAAAAATCGAACACTCCATATTGGAATGGGATGTTTGTGTTTTCTTAATTTTGAAAGCATATTAAAGCTCCATCAAATATTTCACGACGAAGCCTCATGAAAAATTCCTCAAAAACGCAAAAATTAACGAATTTTTTTCTTATGCCGGTTCTTTCTCAGGCGCTTCTTTCGCTTATGAGTAGCAATTTTGTGACGTTTTCTTTTCCGACCGCAGGGCAATGCCATTCCTCCTTTCTAATTTTTTTGAAATCATCCTCGTTCTCAATTCATCAGAGGATAAAAAAAGAGAATCCTTTTATTCACACATCCGACTATTTTTCATTCGATTTGAGCTGTTCTTCCACATATTTTTGAAAATCCGGCGACGGCTTAAAATGAGGTACTTTCCGAGGTGGAATGAGCACCTCTTCTCCCGTCCGGGGATTTCTGGCCTTTTTTCCCTTTCGATCTTTTACCCGAAATGTTCCGAACCGCCTCAATTCCACGCGATTGCCATTCCCAAGAGCATAAGTCACCGTTGCCAGAAAAGCATCTACAACTGCGGCCGTTTCCAGTTTTGTCAAACCAGTGCCTTCGGCAATAATATCCACGATATCCTGCTTATTCACAGAGCATTCCTCCGTTTTTTCTCAGAAGTCTGCTACAAATTCAATTCCAATTGGTAGCGAAGCAAGGGTGCCGATTGAATTTCCCCCAGCAGACCCTGAGCATCTGAGAACAGAAGATCAAATAGGGTTCGTCTTTTCTTCTGCATTTTTACCAAACTCGGTTTACCCTTAATTCCGGCCATTTTGGCCGCCAATTGAATGGCGTCTTCGTACGTGCCCAGCTTGTCCACAAGCCCCAATTTCAGAGCCTGCTCGCCGGTAAAAATCCGGCCATCTGCAATTTTAAGAACCTTACTTTCAGGAATATGACGCTCTTTGGAAACAACCCGCACAAACTGATGATACGCATTGTCAATGTATCTCTGCAAGTAGGCCTTTTCCTCGTCGGTCATTTTCCGAAAAGGGGAACCGGTGTCTTTAAATTTACCGCTTTTCACCACATCAACGCGAACACCCAATTTTTTTAACAATCCAGCTACATTAGTGGCTTCCAAAATAACACCAATGCTTCCGGTTGTCGTACCGGGATTGGCCACAATGGAATCGGCTCCGCAGGAAACGTAGTACCCACCCGAAGCCGCGACACTTCCCATCGACACAACAACTGGCTTTCCGGCTTTGCGGACTTTTCGAACCTGCTCATAAATTTCCTGAGAAGCTGCCACGCCCCCACCCGGGCTATCCACACGAAAAACAACGGCTTTAATGGAACGATCTTCCGCGTAATATTTGAATTGTTTAACCAGCGCACGGGAATCGTAAATAACGCCTCTCAATTCAACCAGAGCGATCTTATCCCCACCACTTGAAATAGTGGTTACGCCGCTTCCTGGAACATTGCCAAAGGCAAACAAGAAAAAAAGCAAAATCAAAACAAAGCCCGCTAGGAAAATCCCGCCGAGCACCCAGTCCTGTTTTCTGGCCATTTGTCTTTTCTAAGCTTAGTAACTCAAAGCATCACCATGAATTATGGCGATTGTACAAAAAGTTAATCTAATTCAAGACCTGGCGCAGCCAAGCCGCAAAAAAATTAACCACCGCAGGCACAAAGAATTCACAAAGTTTGGTGAAGCAAAAACAATTTCATTTTATCCTTTGAGTTCTTTGTGCTGTCTTCAAGAACTTTGTGGTGAATAAATTTTTAAGAAATTCGCAACGGCAGAGTATGCCAGGCTTATTTTGCCCTAAAGTATAATAAAAAAATACCCAAAAGTCAATAAAAAAACAAAATTAACCGCCTTGCCAACTCCAGCTCTATTTACAAAAACAAAATATGAGTACACTCAAAAGACCATTAATTACACCGATTTCAATCCTACTAACTTCAATGAAATTAATATTGGGAAATTCGTGAAATTGGTGGGTAATATCTTATTAGAATAAATTCAAATATGACTTTGATCGGATCTGAGCCAACGTTCTTCCAAAACCTTAATAACGGCCGCAAAAGTTACGTTATTTCTTGGTCTGATTTTAATCTTCCCTTTGCATTGTACTACTTCTTCCCGCCGGACCTTTGTACCGAATCTTTTTCGTGTTGCTCCAATTCCAGTTGGTGAATGCTCTTGAAATTTTTTGGCTCTTTCGGAAAGGAATCCGCCCGAGTTGCGCGCGTGGTGGTTGAATCCGCCGATTTTACCGGTTTTTCTTTTGGTTGATGCTTCGAGCACCCGCCAAATAAAAAGGCGACGAAAAGCAACGCAACCGCAATTTTTTCAAGAATTTTCATCATTTCTCCTTTTAATGAATAAGAATCAGGCGGCCTCTCTTTGTTTTATGAGACACATTCAATTGATAAAAATAAATGCCGGCAGGCAAACCGCTCAAATTAACCTGCACCCTGTTTTCCCCGGATACCGCCTTTCCCTGAAAAAGGGTTCGCACCCGCCGCCCCAGAACATCGTACAAATAAATACTCGCCTGCGAAGGTCTTGACGCGGCAAATTGAATCGTTGTGGAAAAACCATCCTTTGCCGAAACAGGGTTTGGGTAATTCTGTTCAAGTGTAAAATTCTCCGGAGGAACGGACGGATTTTCGGCACTGGTATCCACATCAAAAAAATTGAGAATGCGCTGCATAACCTGATTCCGCTGATCTGGCTCGTAAATCATTTCAAATGGAAACCCCATGTACACCAACCGGCTTGTTTGGGTGCTGCTCCCAAAAGTGCCTTCGTACTGAATGGCGGCGCCGCCCTGTGTGTCGTAATTCACGCCATCGTAAAGCATGGCCGGAACGCTGCCTCCTGAAGGCTTAATGCCGTCCGGATAATCCACGTCGTAGCCGCCGTGGCTGCCATCGTCAAATTTAATATGATCCAGACCGTTGAAAATCCCCTCTGCCGTACCAGAAGCCGCGTGCACTCGTCCGGCACGATCAGTAATGTACACGGCTTTTAAATAGTCCCTGTAAAAGGCCTGATCGGAGGCAGACCCCTTTTCCACAAGATCGTAACCAATCTCCGAACCGGACACAAACAAATTTCCACCATTATTTAAAAACGATTTTACCTTTTCTTGTTCCACCGCGCTAAAACTTTCCGTGTCCGTTCCTTCTTCCCCCAAAATCCAGTCCACGGTAGAATAATCGGCTAAGTCGACCTTTCCCGCTTCAACGGCTTCATTGGAAGAGGCGCTAAAGGGAATGTGCCGTGACCAAAGCGACTGAGCATGTTGTCGAATAAAATCACGGGTATTTTTTGTTCCCGTAACCCGATCGAACCCATTTACAACCAACAGGCGCGGAGACGCTTTCAGAGTGGTGGCTGCCAGCATTTCCGTGGGGCTACTTAATCCGGCCGAATTCACAGCCTGCACGCGAAAATAGTACACCGTATCCGGGAGTAAATTCGTAAAAACAATCAGTGTGTCCGGAATTAGCGTTCCCTGATCAAACGTTTTGCCGTTCAGACTTTTTGAGATCAGGTAGCCGCTGGCTCCCGAAACCGGTCGAAAACCAACGGATATTTTTCCGTCGCCCAAAGATTGCGTAAAGAAATGGGTCGGTTCAAAGGGCGGAATGGAATCCAGCGAAGACACAAAATGGTCCCGCAGTGCCCCCCACAATTCTTTCCGAGAGCCATCGTAGCCCAGCGCCCAGATGCCAATTCCAGCCAGGCCCTTCTTGAGCGCCAGATTGTACTTCAAACTGAGACTCAGGCTGTCATCGTACCAGCACTGGTGCCAGGTGCCGCCGCTATTAAAGGTGTACCAGGGCGTCTGAGAATTGGAATCCCAGCGTCTCCCGTAAGCTTGAGCGGCGCTTTCGGCCTGCTGGTAGGTTCGTGAACCGACGGAACTAATGACACCCGATCCCGGTTTGTCCGAGTTGGTTTTCCATTCATAACCGTAGTAAGGAACCCCAAGAATTAATTTGTCACGATGGTAATTGGATGCGGACAGATAGTCAAGCACCGTATTTGTAACATTGTAGGTACCTCCTGTTAGCGGGGCAACTGCGCCCGAATTGGACGATCCGGACCAATGGTAATCGTAACCCATAATCATCATTCCGTCTGTACCGGAAGCCAGCGCCCGGCGGTCGAACCGTCCGCCCCAATTAACCGCGGTTGTGGCAATCGTCACCTGCGACCCGGGAATGGCGGCGTGAAAAGAATCCGTTAAGGCAATCATAAAAGACGAAAGCGCCTTGCTATCGCTGCTGTACGGCAATTCAAAATCGACATTCAGTCCGTCGGCATTTCCTCTTTTAACTTCGGCAATGGTCGTTTGAATAAAACGGCTTCGGGCAGCAGCATTTGTTAGAATAGAATGGATTTTGTCTTTGTTAAAACAAATCGCTACCAGATCTACCCGAACACCGTGGCTGTGAGCTTTGTTTATGAGAGACCACACTGGCCAGCCGTGCCGATTGGTAATCTTCCCGGAGCCATCAAATTCCGCTCCAAAATAGGCAATGGTCGTTAAAAGATAGTAATTCAAATATGTAGCATTGGACCAGTATGGCAGGTAGCCGTAGATCACTTTCTCCGGAGCTGTGGCCCGGCGCAACAGCGGCAGAAGAATAGCCGGCTTTTGGAGGTTGCGGTAAACCGGCGGCTGCCCCTCGTGGCGGCTCAATTCCAATTGATGAATAAGGGGCTGTCGTTCCTGTGCGTGGGCAAAATCGTTAATCTGCAAAAACATAAAAATGGCACCAGCAATGACGAGAAACCAGATAAGCCAACGAATAATTTTGGACATTTTCACTTTTTCACTTTTCAATTGTTTAAGAATTCTACGAGCTTTGAATCAAAACCTATTAAAATTTAAGTAAAATTGCAATAAATTCTCTTGCTTTTTTTAAGAATTGACCGTAAAATTAACTCGTGAAATTGGTGGGCAATATTTTAAGGAGCAAATCAATGTTTATTCAAAAACCTCAAAAACTCAGCGAACACGTGCATTTTATCGGCAGTCCCATGGTGTGCAACTTCGTAATCGATGCACCAGAGGCGTCTTTAATTGATGCCGGTTATACGGCTTCAGCGCCGGGGATAGAAGCCGATTTAGTCCGAATTTTGGGAACGGCCGACAAACTTCGATTTCTTTTCCTCACCCATTCTCATTACGACCACGTTGGGAGCGTGGCGTTTCTCAAAAGAATAAATCCTCAGCTCACCGTAGCCGGACACCCCCGGCTGCAAAAAATTTTTTCCAACCCCCGCGCGCTTTCACTCATCCGCGACCTCAATTCGCAGGCCGAACGCTTTTCCCCTCTGCCGGAATCATTCCGCAAAAAAACACGCATCGACCGCTTGACGCTGGATCGGCCGGTGGAAGACGGGGAGGTTTTCCGATTGGGCAATGGCGTTACACTTCAGGCATTTTACTCTCCGGGACACACCCGCGATTGCGCCTGGTACTATTTGCTTCCCGATAAGGTGCTCTTTGGCGGCGACGGGCTGGGCGTGTACACGGGCGATGGCAGCGTGATGGCCGAATTTACATCCAGTTTTGAGAATTTAATGGCCTCCCTCCGGCGTTTGCAATCCCTGGACATCGAAATTCTGGCCTTGCCTCACAGCGGCGTGGTTGTGGGAAAAGAAGCGGTTGAGGAGCACATTCGGAAAACCCTAAATGAAAACCAGCGCTACCACGATCGCATTCGGCAAGGTTTAGAGGAACACCACGGAGATAGTCAAAAGGTAGTAGATGACATGACCCGAGAAGAATACGAAACTCGCGGCATTTATCAGCCGGAAGAAGCCTTTCGGTTAAATCTGGAAGCGATGGTCAGGGTTGTGGCAAGAGAGCTGAACCGCTAAAATAGCACAAATACGGAAACGGAAAATAGAAACCTTTCTCCGCAATTATTCCAATTTTTTTCACGAATTTTCTTGCGGATTTGTTTGATTTTAAATATATTGAGAAAGGTTGGGATATTCGGTTCATTCCACGAAAATTGACGATTCTGAAGGAACAGTAATTTCAGAAATTGTTTAAATTTTTCCTTTTAATTAACAACGTTTATTTTTGATTTTTTGGAAAGCGAATCAATCAAAAAAACCTTGTTTTTGCGAACGCCATTTAGCGTTTTCCTCTACCACGAAACGGTTTGCTGTGATGAATTTTCGTCAACAATTTTTTGGCCTTGTCATTTTGTTCGTGCTTTTCTTGAGCTGCTCACGGGAAAAGGCTCACAGTCCCCCGAATGCCGTGTCCCCGGGTGGTACCCTGAGGATTTCTGCCTCGGCAGAAACGGAAACCCTTGATCCGCAAAAAATCCTTTTTTTGTCTGATATGCAAATTGTTTCCTTCATTTACGAGGGATTGGTCGGAATTGACAACCATCTGAATCCCGTTCCGCTGCTGGCCGAGCGCTGGGAAAAATTCGACAACGGCCGCCGTATTCGGTTTCACCTTCGGAAGAATGTGCGCTTTCAGGACGATG
Organism: uncultured Deferribacteres bacterium; assembly: GCA_964568545.1. Lineage (GTDB taxonomy): Bacteria > Zhuqueibacterota > JdFR-76 > JdFR-76 > BMS3Abin05 > BMS3Abin05. Next base: position 12,467 of record CAZMRE010000028.1, read on the forward strand.
CCTGCTTCCCCGGCGGCATCGGCCGGACACTAACAGCAGAAGATGTGCGGTTTACATTTCAACGCATCGCCGATCCGGCTGTCAAGTGTCCCAATCGTTATCTTTTTGAGGGGAAAATTGTCGGCATGGATGCTTTCTGTGAGGGAAAATCTCCTGCCATTTCGGGCATTCGGGTACTAGCTCCCGATGAAATCGAATTCCATCTGACGAAGGCCTATTTTTCATTCCTGAAATTGCTGGCCGCTGTCCCTGCGCAAATCGTTCCCAGGGAAGCCGTGGTCGCCTATGGCGCAAATCTGGGACACCACCCCGTAGGAACAGGACCATTTCGCCTGGCTCGCTGGAAATCCCTCAAGGAAATACTTCTCGTAAAAAACGACCATTACTGGCAGAAAGATGAAATCGGAAACACGCTGCCGTACATTGAAGCACTGCAAATCCGGCTCATTTCCAACCCGGTCTTAAGAATTTCAGAATTCCTAAAGGGAAATCTGGATGTGATTCGTGTACAGGAAAAGGATGCCGTGGAACTTCAAAAGCAACCCCATTTTCAACAGAAATTTCGAGTCGATCAGAAAAACCCCAATTTAGATGTTCGCTTCTTTGGGTTTTCCCTGGATAAAAAAACGCCCCTCAGCCGAGAGCCGCAATTGCGACAGGCCATTGTCCGGGCCTTCCGGCGGGACAAACTAAATGATAACAGTCCATTACCTGTCACTCTAGCCAAAAGTTTTGTCCCGGACTTTTTACTCAATCATCACGAATTTTCATGGTACCCCTATACACCGGAAACGGCCCGGCAACTGGTTCAAAAATTGAGTCCGGCTTCACTACATCAAACCATCGAAATCAGTTCGAATATTAAATCTGCCGAGGCGGATTTGCTTTGCCAGGCCATTCGCCGTTTGGGACTGCGGTGCAAAACGGACATTCATCCCGTAAAATATTACGCCCATATTTTAAAAGACCGCCCGGATATTTTTAGGGTTAGTTTTTTTCCCAATTACCCCGACGCCGAAGATTACTACGCCCTTTTCTATTCCGGAAATATCGGAGGCATAAATTTGACCAGCTACCAAAATCCCGAATTCGACTCCCACCTGAAAAGCGTCTTGTTCGAGCAAAACGCAGACGTCCGTCAGGAGCTGTTCATTCAGATGGAAAAAATCCTGTCGCAGGACATCCCTGCCATTTATCTGGTTCGGACACCCCCGGATTATATCTTAACATCCCGAAGAATTCATGGTCTCGGCACGAAAATAACCAGCATCGATTTTCAGCGCGCATGGATCGGGAAGTAGCATGTCCCGTTTCGTGAGCCTAAAGACGCGTATCAGCCTGTTTTTAATTATCTCGGCCTTCATTTTAATGGGAAGCCTTCTGATATTTTTGTACGTTTCCGGGAGAAAAAACCTCGTGGCGTCTGGGCGTCGCGATATCCTCAACCGCACACGACTTTTCGCAGAAAATGCAAAATCGGAGCTGGCCAACAGCTTTATTGAATTGAACAGTCTCCAAATCCAACTTGAACAATTTCCTATTCAATCCGGGAAGAAGGTTGTTCCGGGAAACCGCTGGGCACAATTTGTAAAACAGTTCCTGACCGGTTACACTCCCAAATACCAATTTGTGCTTTTCAAAAAAGCGGATTGGGATCAATTTCTGCTGGCCAAACCCGTAAAGATTTTTGGAGGAGAAACCCGCGTTCGATTCGACTGGACTCAAAGAGTACCGGTGCCCGATGAATTATTGATCCCATCCGCCAGGAATTCCGCTTTCTGGACGATGTCGCCCAAAAATGTTCTCAGTAAGAATCGCCTTCTCTATTTGCGATCTTTTTCTTCCGGCACCAAGGGGTTAATTCTAGTGGCAGCCATCTCATCCGATGTTTTCCCCGAGCAAATTCTCCAGAATCTCCACCTGCCCAAAAATTTGTCCGCGTTTATAACGGATTCCAACGGATTGGTTCTCTTCTCGCCGAGAAAATCAGACATCAACACATTTCTTTTTCAGACCCACCCGCGGCTCAATCGACTTTTGGACAAAAAAATCACGGCCGAAGAGGGAGGGTTTTTGCGCCGGGGGTCCAAAATTTACCGGGCAGAAATCCTGGGTGTACCCCCGTATCGCGTCATTTTTGAGAAAGACTTGTCTGAAGAGTTACAGGCGCTAAATGCCACCCTTTTGCGAATGAGTCTTTTTGCTAGCGGGATTTTGCTGGCCGTGTTGCTGGTGGTGTGGCTCATGGCCAAGCGCATGACCGACACGCTGGGGGAGGTTTCGGCAGTGGCGACACGCGTGGCTGAGGGGGATTTCTCCCGCAAAATAGCCATTCACCGGAAGGACGAGCTGGGTACGCTGATTGGCAGCTTCAACGAAATGATTGACCGCACCCGTAGCAGTTACCAATCGCTGCAACGGGTGAACGCTGAATTGTCCGAGAAGGTGGCCGAGCTTACCCGCACGCGGGCGGAATTGTCGCAAAAGCAGCGCCTGGCCATTATTGGGGAAACGGTGTCGAAAATCTCGCATGAAATTCAGAACAAAATCGGCGGGGTGAGCATCTGGCTGCAAAATCTGGAGCTGGAGTTGAAGGAAAACCCCACGGCCGCCGCGTACATTGAGGAAATGAAATCGGCTCTGCAATCCTTTTTGGAGATGCTTACCCAATTTAAGCGCTTCTACAGGGAACCTCGGTTGAAAAAGGAATCGGTGAGGATATTGTCATTGCTCGAGGCCGTTTTGAAGCAATTTTCAAATGAAATCCGGGAAAAAAATCTGCAGGTGGCGCGAACCGGCGCCCGCAAGGTTCCGTCCATTTGGGCCGATCCGCAGCAGTTGGAGGAAGCGTTTCTGAACATTTTGATCAACGCCATTTACTATTCACCCCCGGGCGGGAAAATTACGGTGGATGTTCAGACCGATGCGGAGTGGGTGACCGTTTCCGTTTCCGACGAAGGGCCAGGTATTCCACAGGAACAGGCCGACAGTCTGTTCCAACCGTTTTTCACGACAAAATCCAGTGGCAGCGGACTGGGACTGGCCGTTGCGGAATCCGTCATTCGGGCGCACGGGGGCCATATTTCCGCCCGAAATTTACCGGAAGCCGGTGCCCGGTTTGCCATTCAATTGCCGACAAAAAAGTAAACGCCGCGAATTCGCAAATAAATGGCATTTAGCCATTAATTTTTGGTGAAAAATCGTGTCAATTTGTGGAAAATATTTTTTTTGATTTGAGGTTCTGATGAAAATTTTGATTGCCGAAGACGAAGTGGCCACGCGCCGCGGAATTGAGGTTTTTCTCAAAAATCAGGGATTTGAGGTAATTTCAGCCGAAAACGGAGCGGAGGCCATTCAGATGTTTCGGAGTGAACGGCCGGACGTGGTGCTGTCGGATGTCAAAATGCCGCAGGCCGGCGGCCTGGAACTTTTGGCATGGATTCGGGAAAATCACCCGACGCTTCCTGTGCTGATGATGACCGCCTTTGCCAGCGTGGCGGATGCTGTTCAAGCCATGAAACAGGGCGCCGATGATTACTTGACAAAGCCGCTGAATTTGGAAGAATTGCGCCTGAAGCTGAATCGGCTTCAGGAAAAAATGGCCATCCTGGAGGAAAACCGCACGTTGCGCCAGCGCCTGAAAAATCTGGAATTTCCGGAAATAGTGGGCATGAGCAAGCCCATGCAGGCCGTGTTTCGGCAGATTGAAAAAGTGGCCGGCGATCC
>CAZMRE010000029.1:0-16138 GCA_964568545.1 uncultured Deferribacteres bacterium
ATCGAGTGCCGGCGAAGCCGGTGTATCGAGATGACTACATTTAACCACAAACTCAATAATCGCTTATTCAGGTATTTCAATGCCATCTTCCCTGAATTCACGCAGCTTGTTGCGAAGAGTGCGGACACTAATCCCCAGCTCTTCCGCCGCCCGCGTCCGGTTTCCATTGGTTTCCCTGAGAACTTCCAAAATCTTTCGCCGTTCGATTTCTTTTAGATTCTTAGTATTTCCCTGCCAGGTACTGCTTTCTCCCTGCCAGTCTTCTTCAAAAGCATTAAACGTCAAGAAATGCTGAGTGCTGAGGACAGAATCTTTTGAAATAACAACGGCGCGTTCAATCGTGTTTTCAAGCTCCCTTACATTTCCCGGCCAATTATACTTCATTAATAATCCAAGCGCGTCCTTGTCAATGCCCGAAATATCTTTATTGTTATCCGCGGCATACTTTCGAATGAAATATTCAATAAGCAAAGGAATATCATCCTTGCGTTCGCGCAGGGGCGGTAATTCAATGGGAACGACATTCAATCGATAGTACAAATCTTCCCTGAAGGTGCCTTTTCGAATCTCTTCTTTAAGATCACGATTGGTTGTGGCAATCACGCGGACATCTACTTGCATGGTTTCCGGATTGCCAATTTTCTCGAACTCTTTCTCCTGGAGAACACGCAATAGTTTTGCCTGGAGGGGAAGGCTCATTTCACTGATTTCATCCAGGAGAAGTGTTCCTCCGTCAGCCAGTTCAAATCGTCCCTTTGCGGAACGAATGGCTCCTGTAAATGCCCCCTTTTCATGTCCAAACAGTTCACTTTCAATTAATCCGTCCGGAAGAGCGGCGCAATTAGTTTTGATGAAAGGTTTGTCCCTGCGGTTGCTATTATAGTGAATAGCCCTGGCAATGAGTTCCTTGCCTGTTCCACTGGGCCCGTGAATCAAAACCGTTGCCTTGCTCTGAGCCACCATTTCTACAATTTCGAAAACACGCTTCATTCCTTCGCTTTTTCCAACGATATTTGCAAAACCGTACTGTCGGCTGATTTCATCCTTCAGGTAGGTGTTTTCCGTTTGCAACTCTTTAAATTTAAAATATTTATCCACAACCATTTCAATCTGATCAACATTCAGGGGCTTGGTAATAAAATCAAAGGCGCCTTCTTTCATTGCCTGAACTGCCATTTGCACCGTTCCATAAGCTGTAATAAGAATAACTCCACAATTCGGATCGATGGTCCTAGTTTTTTCCAGCAGCTCCATTCCGCTAATATCCGGCATACGAATATCTGAAATGATCAATTGAAACGAATCATTTTTAATCTTTTTCAGTGCCTCTTTTCCATTTTCGGCCAGCCCCACTTCGTAAATATTGCCTCTCTCCAATGCTTCTAGCAAAAACTCTTGCATCAGCGGCTCATCGTCTACAACCAGAATTTTCTTCTTCATTTATGCCTACCTACCCTTTAATCGCAAAATAATAGTTATCGTCCAATTTTTCACTTGAGGTTGAAAACGTCTTTCCAAAAACCGGAAATTCCAACGTAACAGTCGTTCCCTGACGGGAGGAACTTTGAAAATGAATCGAACCATTGTGTAGATCAACAATCTTACGGACAATAGCAAGTCCCAATCCGGCACCTTTGGGCTTGGTTGAGGCAAACGGGAAATAGAGCTTTTCCTTCATTTCCTCGGGCATTCCTTCGCCGGAATCGGAAACAATAATTCGAAATGACTGGCGGCGGGTTTTCTGAAGTTGAAGGCTGATCGTTCCGCCGTCCGGCATGGCCTGAATGGCATTTTTAAAAAGATGAATTAACATTTGCTGAAACAACTGGGGATCTAGCTCGGCATCAAGTCTTTGTCTGGGAAATCTTGTTTCTATTTTGATTGCCGATTCGGTTTGCTTGATTTCGGAAACAAGGAACTCAAGCACATCCTTTATCACCCACTTCACCGGCACCCTTCGATATTGTGCCTGAACATCCCGACTAACGAAAAGCAAATTCCCAATAATTTTATCCAGCCGACCGACACCCTCGATTATTTTTTTCACCAGCCGCTGCCTGGGATCATCCGGCGCAATGTCTCTCTCAAGAAGAGCTGCAAATCCGCCAATAGCTCCCAGGGGATTCCGGATTTCGTGTGCCACATTTGCGGCCATTTCTCCAAGGGCTGACATAGTTCGCGCGAGCTGAATTCCCTTTTGGAGGCGGCGAATCTCCGTTAGATCCTCAAACACCTCAACCGCACCCAGGATTTCCCCCATGTCTCCCGTTACCAGCGAAATACTGAATTTTATGGGAATGCGATCCCCTGTGCGGTTTGGAATTTCCTTTTCACTGTTGTGAATATTCTTTTTTGATTTTAATACGATTGCCGGCGTTTTATTCGCAGGGACGCGATTAAAAATTTTCCGATAGGAATTCCCAATGGCATCGCTCGATTTTATTCCCGTAATTTCTTCCGCAGAGCGATTAAAAATGGTTATTTTGCCCCCGGCATCGGTGCAAATTACACCTGCATTCATTTCTTCCAAAATGCTTGACTGGTAATTTTTTAGATGATTTACCTCTTCCAAACTCGCCAGTAAATCCTTGTTTTTTTTCTCCAATTCCAAATCAAGCTCGGCTACCTGCTTCTCCAATTTGCGGTAGGCGCCCTTGAATTCATCCGTTGCTTTGTTGAAATACTCAAAGACCTGAATTAAATTATTAATTTGGGCGGTATCCGCAGAAACAATTTCACGCGGAATGATTGATTTTGCCATTTTTCCCTCAAATTAAGTTATCTGTGCGGATTCCACTTTCATCCAATCTGAAAGTCACCCGGCGAACGGGCTGCTGAATCCTTTGCTCAAAATCATTAATTCCAATGATTACCCCCGGAAATACGAGGTGCTTGGCTTCGATAAACGGCTCCTCCAGCACAATATCAGCGTTTTCGCCCAGAAGTACCCGTGTTTTTTCCTCGAGAGCATCAATATCAAGATTGAGTTGCTGGATTTTCTTTAACAAATCCTCCAGCTCCAGCGCCTTTTCGGGAGTCAACTTTGTAAGCCGCTTTTCCAGCATTTTTAGGAAATCCACTTTTTTCTGTAAGACAGCAATATTTTTTCGAATTTTCTTCTCTTCTCCCCGGGCAGCCAAAATCTCCACCAGAACATGCGGATCGATATCATTCCCGATTCGCACTTCCGTCGGAAGACTGTTGGGCGAGCCAATTTCCCGCGCAACAATTGAAGATGCACTGACCACATTTCCGCCGATGATGTTTCCCTTTGAGACCTGAATTTCCCCCTTGGCATTCACCTGGCTGTTAATAATGTAGCGATTCACCCTAATATTTCCGCTACTGCGAATCGAAGCTTCCTGAATAAAATCAGCCTGAATAAATTCGCGCGCGTACAATTTTGCCTTTCCCTTGCCGAAAACGCCACCATCAATCTCAATTTTTCCTTTTTGGGATATCACCTCCGCCCCATCCACATGTCCGCGTATTCGAATATTGCCATCGGTAATCACTTTGAAACCCGTTTTCACATCACCAAAAACAAGAACGTCTCCTGTGTAATGAATGTCACCCGTGGAAAAATCAACATTTCGACGGACAATAAAGACGTTTTCAACGTTCAGTAAATTCTGAAGAAAGAAAATATGCCCGCTAATTTTTGCATAGAGATTGAGCCCGTCATCGGAAATATAGGTATTAAGCCCCCTTGGCAGCGGCTTATCTTTGCCGGGTACTGCATTGAGTGTTGTTCCAAAAACCGAAATACCTGGCGTGCCTTTTGTTGCGGGAATTTTTTCCGCCAGATGTTGATCTTTTTTCACAATTTTGATGAGATTAATCTGGTGGAAATCCACCCGGCCATCCTCTAAAATCAGGGGACGGCGACTGATGTTTGTGTCAATTTTGAACACAATTTGAGCGTTCTTGCCGTGCACGGGCGGTTTTCCTTCCGCAACGTGGACATTAATGACATTTTTCTGTTCTTTTACAATTTTGTCAATAAGCTGGTCATTAATTCCATAACGGATATTTGCTTCCATTAATTTAAAATGAATATCAAAAGATGATATGCGAAAGGGATCTTCTTTGGGAAATCGTATGGAAAGAAAGGCTGTCAACTGGCTGTCATCCGTGCGAATGTGAATGTATTTATCCTTGATGCGATTGTAGCGCTCAAAATAATCCCCGATTTTTGTGGGAACACCGTCTGCTCTGGCAACCACGCGATGAATCACATCCAAATTTGCATTGATAACACCCCGCCTTACCAATGCCCGGCGCACATCCTCAAATTTAACGCGCCCTTTCAAGTCGGGGGAAACGGTCATATAAATTCCGTCCCGTTTCTGCCTTAAATTCAAGCGCTCCAATAAATCATAAATCATAAATAGATACCTTTCGCCATTGTAATCAGAGTACATTTAGGCAAATATTATACCGATATTCTTAAGGATTTTATTTTATTGTTTATTAGGAGGTTACAATGAAGTGAATTTATAACAGATTCTAGAATTTCAGAAACTTATTTAGGCAGATTTTTCTCCCTTAAAAAACAAGAAATTAGGAGAGTAGGCAAATTTGGCCATATGGGAAAGAATTGCCGTATTTCTGCCAGTCTGGTAAAAAATCGAACAGTTTAAAACAGAATACCAGTTGTAGTTTTTCCATTAAACCCGCAACAATTATTGCCAACATCACAAAAAATCATTCGCCGAGACTAATCGTCCGATGGTACTCCTGGAGACTTTTCACCTGTAAATCATTGACACGAAGTGCTTTAATAGCTTCAACGGCGGCCGTTGCGGCGGAAAGTGTTGTAAAATTTGGAATATTTCGATTAATAGCAATGCGGTTCATGGCATATTCATCGTATCGCGACGCTTTTCCAAGGGGCGTATTAATCATCATTTGAATGTCGCCGTTAATCACGTGATCCACCACATTCGGCCTTCCTTCGTTTACCTTAAAAATCATTTTCACATTCAAACCGGCTAATTCCAGGGCAGCAGCCGTACCGCGCGTGGCCAGTAAACGAAAACCCAAATTTGCCAGTTCTTTTACGATGGGAATGACCTTCATTTTATCATTATCATTAACACTCACAAAAACGGTTCCTTCCAGCGGCAAATTAAGCCCCGTTGACAAATGCGCCTTGGCAAATGCCAGTCCAAAACTCTCACCCAGTCCCATAACTTCCCCAGTGGATTTCATTTCCGGCCCCAAATAGGTATTGGTTCCTGGAAATTTTTGGAATGGAAATACAACCGATTTCACCGCATTGTAATGAATAACCGGATCACGCGTAATTCCCAGTTCCTTGAGTGATTTTCCCACCATCAGCTTTGATGCAATTTTTGCCAGGGGAATTCCCTTAGCCTTGCTTACGAACGGCACGGTTCGGGATGCCCGGGGGTTCACCTCAAGAATGTAAATAATGCCGTCTTTTATGGCAAATTGTAAGTTCAATAGCCCCACTACTCGCAGCGCCTTCGCAATTTTTCGCGTTTGTTTTTTGATGATTTCCACCTGCTCCGGCGTAATCATAAACGGGGGCATGACGCATGAGCTATCCCCCGAATGGATGCCCGCCTCCTCAATGTGCTGCATCACTCCGGCTACAATGACATCGGTTCCATCGGAAATGGCCTCTACATCGCCTTCAAAGGCATCTTCCAGAAACTGATCAATCAGCACCGGATGCTCTTCCGACACATCAATGGCACGCTCCATATACGACCGCAAAGACTCTTCATCGTACACAATCTCCATGGCCCGGCCTCCCAAAACATAGGAAGGGCGAATAAGGATTGGAAAGCCAATTCTTTTTGCAATTTCCATGGCCTCATCGGCGGAGTATGCAAACCCATTCTCCGGCTGACGCAGACCGAGAGATTTCAGAAACGCCCCGAATTTCTCCCGATCCTCCGCTAAATCGATATCTCGAGGAGAGGTTCCCAGAATTTTAACACCCGCTTCTTCCAGACGCAGAGCAAGATTGAGTGGCGCTTGGCCGCCAAACTGCACAATCACTCCATCCGGTCGCTCAACCTCAATAATATTCATTATTTTTTCGTAGGTAATGGGTTCAAAATAAAGTCTGTCGGCTGTATCGTAATCCGTGCTTACCGTTTCGGGGTTGCAATTTACCATGATGGTTTCGTAGCCCTCTTCCTGAAGTGAAAACACCGCGTGCACCGAACAATAGTCAAATTCAATTCCCTGACCGATTCGATTGGGACCAGATCCCAAAATCATAATTTTGGGTTTGTCAGAGCGAACCGCCTCATTTTCACGATCAAACGTGGAATAAAAATAAGGTGTTTGCGCTTTAAATTCAGCCGCGCAGGTATCTACGGATTTGAAGGCCGCCGTCACACTCAATTTTTTTCTGAGGAGGCGAACCTCTTCTTCGCTCATCCCCCAGGAAGCTGCCAATTGAACATCCGAATAGCCCATCTTCTTAAAGCGACGCATTGAATCTGCCGAAATTGCATCCGTTTTCCCTTTAGCCTGAAGAATTTCCGGTTCGAGATCCACAATCTCCTTAAATTGGTGCAAAAACCAGGGATCGATTCCTGTAGTCCGGTAAATCTCTTCAATTGAAAAATTGGCGAACAGAGCCTCGCGTAAATAAAACAAGCGCAAATGATCGGGATGCTTCAAATGATGCAGCAGTTTATCCCGAAAGCTATCTTGGCGGAACCTCTGAATTTGAAATTCAGTTGTGGAATTATCCAAACCCAGTCCAAACCGACCGATGTCCATAGACTGCACAGCCTTGCCGAGAGCTTCCTTAAAGGTACGCCCAATGGACATGGCTTCGCCCACCGATTTCATCTGCGTCCCCAGTTTGGCATTGGCCGTGGGAAATTTCTCGAAATCCCATCGGGGAATTTTAACCACCACGTAATCCAGAGTCGGCTCAAAAGCAGCGGGTGTTTTTTTCGTAATGTCATTCGGAATTTCGTCCAGTGTAAGGCCAACAGCTAATTTGGCCGCAATTTTTGCAATCGGGAAACCGGTTGCCTTTGATGCAAGGGCAGAGCTTCGGGAGACCCGCGGATTCATTTCAATCACCAACAGGCGGCCACTCCGGGGATCCATTCCGAATTGAATATTTGACCCGCCAGTTTCCACTCCCACAGCGCGGATGATTTTAATAGACGCGTTGCGCAGCTTCTGGTATTCGCGATCGGTTAGGGTTTGAGCGGGAGCCACCGTGATGCTGTCCCCGGTGTGAATTCCCATCGGATCAAAGTTTTCAATTGAGCAAATAATGACCACATTGTCATTTAAGTCGCGCATTACTTCAAGCTCGTATTCCTTCCAGCCAATAATGGATTCCTCAACAAGGATTTCCTGAATGGGGCTATTTTGCAATCCCCATTCAATCTGTTTTTCAAGTTCGACCCGATTGTAAACGATGCTCCCACCGGTTCCGCCCAATGTAAACGATGGGCGAATAATGACTGGAAAATCCAAATTCTTGGCGATTTCAAAGGCTTCTTCTTTGGAATAGGCAAATCCGCCCTTGGGCATTTCTAATCCAATTGACTCGATTGTTTTTTTGAACTGCTCCCGATCTTCCGCGCGATGAATGGCTTCCAGCTTGGCTCCGATCAACTCCACGCCATAAGATTCCAGCGTGCCGTTCTCTGCAAGAGCCACGGCCACGTTCAGACCCGTTTGTCCTCCCATTGTGGAAAGCAAGGCGTCGGGGCGCTCGCGTTCAATTATCTTTCTCACGAATTTGGGAGTGATCGGTTCAATGTAGGTTCGATTCGCCAGTTCGGGATCGGTCATAATTGTGGCGGGATTGCTGTTCACCAGTACAACCTCGTACCCTTCTTCCCTTAGGGCTTTTACTGCTTGTGTTCCCGAATAATCGAATTCGCAGGCCTGTCCGATGATGATAGGCCCTGATCCGATAATGAGAATTTTGTGAATGTCTGTACGCTTTGGCAAGATACTTCCTCCCAGAAAAATATGATTAACCCAGATTCGGAATATTGCTAAAATTTTCATGTCATTGTGAGAAGTTCCCACTTTTTCGGTATTTTTTTTGAAAAAGTGGGGACGACCTATCAATCTTTGTCTATTTTCCCGATGAGATTGATTCGCTCTCCGCCAGTTGGCCATTGGCGGATCGCTTACAATGACAACCCATTCTTGTGTGGTTTTTTTTATATTTTCCGAATCTGGGATTAATAAAATTTATTCTCATAAAAATTAATTCGTTAAAATTCGTGGAAAATATTTTTTTTGGAATAGACTCCCCAACGCCATTATCCCTCGGCTTCCAAAATCATCTTCCGAAAATCGTTAAACAAATACCGCGAATCATGGGGCCCTGGCCCCGCTTCCGGGTGATATTGAATAGCCAAAATTGGAAGCTCCTTGTGACGAAATCCCTCCAGTGTGCCATCATTTAAACTGATGTGCGTCACATCCACTGCCCCTTTTTGAAAGCTTTTGGGGTCCACTGCAAAACCATGATTTTGTGACGTAATTTCAACTTTACCTGTCTCCAAATTCTTAACCGGATGATTAATGCCGTGATGCCCAAATTTCATTTTGTAGGTTCGGGCACCCAGCGCCAGAGAAAGAATCTGATGTCCGAGGCAGATTCCCATGAGCGGTTTTTTTCCAAACAGATTTTTTGCAATTTGAATTCCGTAAGAAACAGCAGCCGGATCGCCGGGGCCGTTTGATAAAAACACACCATCGGGATTTCTCTCAAGGATTTCTTCAACAGCCGTAAACGCCGGAACAACGAATACTCGAAATCCGCGATAATGAAGATTCCGCAAAATATTCCATTTGACTCCGAAATCCACGACAATCAAATTGAGGGGAGGATTCGGGAGCGGATCCTGCAAAAATTCGGTAATTTCGTATTCATCTGTTTTTGGCCGAAACAAATAGGGCTTTTTGCAGGTTACAAATTTCACCAAATCGCGGCCAAGCATTTTCGGAACCCGCCGAATATTGTGCACCAAGGCCTTGACATCCGTTGTTCGAGTTGAAATTATTCCCCTCATAGCACCTTTGTCCCGAATATGACGCGTGAGCTGGCGAGTATCAACGCCCTCAATTCCCACCACATTCGACCGTTTCAAAAAAGAATCTAGATCCTCTTCCGAACGCCAACTGCTGACAAATTTCGAATATTCGTGAACAATAAATCCCTCAAGCCACGGACGAGCCGATTCGTAGTCTTGCGAATTTATTCCGGTATTGCCAATATGGGGATATGTCATTGTTACCAGTTGTCCCCTGTAAGAGGGATCGGTAAGAATTTCCTGATAACCAACCATCCCTGTGTTGAAAACTACTTCTCCAACGGCTTCTCCGGGAGCACCAAATGAATTCCCCTCAAAAATCATTGAATCTTCTAAAACCAGCAGAGCTTTCACTTTATCCTCTTTATTTTCATAATTTTGTAATCCTATTGGATGCAGTTCACCATTGTTCAGTGTTTCATTTGGAATAAATTAGGGTTGTACTTTCAGACAATCGCGAGGGTTTATTCCAATGTGGTTGAAAGCCGCCTCAATTGATCCAGCAGTTCGCCGCGAGAGACAGGAAGATTTAGGTTAATTTCGTAGATATGAAAATGGCCGTCCCGATTTGAATGAAACAAGATTTTGGAACCGTCCGGAGAAAAAACTGGATTCATGTCGTATCCCTTAAAATGAGTGAGACGCGAAACAATTCCCGTCTGAAGATCTTTTAAATAGATGTCGTAATTCTTGTGCTGATTGCTGAAAAACAGCACCTTTTTTCCATTCGGTGAAAAGCAAGGATTCCCGTAATTGAAGCATTCCTTGCCAAGAGCTTTGAGATGCTTGCCGGAAAAATCGGCTTCGAAAAGATGAAAATAGCCATTTTCCTTCTTTGTGAATAAAAGTTTCCCAACCTTTTCATTCACGGATGGGGCGGCATAAACACCATTAGAAAAAAGAGGCATCGGTGGTTCATCCTTACCGAGCGTTTGCTTAAAAATAGACGTTAGAGAATCTTTTTCAGGAAAAAGACGGTTCGACACAAAAAACAACTGGTCTTCATTAGGTGCCGGATACCAGTCATCAGATAGCCCGCTTACGACGATTTCCTTTTTCTTGGAAGAAAGCTGAATGCGGTAGATATCCCGGAATTTTGTTTCGACCGCTTGATTTTGCGTGTAATACACCCAATCGCCAGTTGCTGTTGGAACAGGAAATTCCTGATCCATTGAATCAACAACCACACCTGCAATATTTCCACCCACAGGGTTCATCGAAAAAATATCCCAATTACCATTTCGGTCGGATTGAAAGAGTACCTGGCTGCCATCGGGCATAAAATGAGGACTGACATCATTAAAATTGCCCTTTGTTAATTGCGAAATTTTATAAAGAATACCTACGGTCCCCCCCACTTCCCGAACATACAGCCCCTCAGAGTCATGCTCCAATAAACCAACAAATTCGGAACAAGCCTGCTTGTAATTTCCCAATTGACAAAGGGTTTTCCCCTTTAGCAGGCGTGCAGGTTTGTAATTGGAATTCTTGTGAAGAGTTGAATCCAAATAAATGAGTGCCTGAGAATAATTTTCTTGCTGATAAGATAATTTTGCTAACTGAAAATACGCTAGGGGATCGTTCGGATTATTTTTTAAATAGTTGAGCGCTTTGATCTGATCTTTTTTCTGAACAGCAGTTTCTCTCGAAGGCGCTTTTTTCTGAGTCCCCGCACATCCGATGAGAAATAATAGAAAAAGCAAAGAGATGAAAGTTTTGTACGGAATATTTGTTTTCATCGTTTATGTTTTCCTTAAATGGAGGTCTGTAAAAATTTCAATTAAAATATAAAATTAGAATCTAAAATGCAAGTGAAATTTCCAAAAATATAAGAACAGATGTTTGAAAACAGATTTTCACATGCTCTTAGAGTTATCGGCTTCTTTTGCATACTTCATTAAGCCATTTCTTACAAGAAATAATTTCCGAAGCAAAAAGAGTTGTCTCATTTTTCGGACACTTTTCACGCACCCAGTTCATTTTTTTGCAGTAGTTGCCGATGATAATAAATGAATTGAACCTGCGGCATTCGTCTAACTTCTTGTTTTTTCAGTGATCTTTTTTACAAGACCTAAAAGGCTGTTTTGGTATTATTATTGCAATTTCAATTTTAGGCTACAGGAGTGTATCATGAGAAAGAAAAAATCGATCAAAAAAAGCGACAAGCAATCGTCTCCAAATGCCGTGGATCGGGAAAAGGATCCAAAGGTGAGAAAGAAAAAGATCGTTTACCGGTCGTACACATTGGGCAGACGAATGGGACTTCGCTAAGGAGGAAAAATGACTAATTTGATCTTAAGGCTTCGGATAACCATGCTAAAAATGAAATTCTTCTTTATTCGAAAGCGAGTTAGGCACCAATTGGAAAAATCTTGGGCAGGTTAAATTCGGGAAAAACCACCGAATGCTTAATTTATCTTGGACCCTTCATTTTAATGATCAGGGTTGTTCAACGACTCTGTACGAAACTTTAAATTTCTTCTTCAATTTTTGCCCGTAGGCAGTTGCATCCGCTTGTGTGTTAAATTTTCCAATCCATACCAGGTAAAGGATTTTTCCATTTACCCTTTTCTGCGAAAGATTGCCGTGAATTCCCTTTTGCTCAAAAAATTGCAATTGAAGCAGAGCATTATCTTTGGATGAAAAAGCCCCGGTTTGAACCGTGAAATAATCTGTACCCGATTTTTGAATTTGTTCCGGCTGCGTTTGTGTCCCTGAAATTTCTCTCAGATCTCGTGCGGCAAGCTCCGCAATTTTAGTCCCGTAATATTTTTCAACGACTTTTTCCAGAACCGCCTGAGCGGAATCCGAAGAAGCCATGGCCATCCAACAAAGAGCAACCTGATACAACGCATCCGGTGCCAACGAGGCATTCGGGTATTGGGTTGCCACCTGCTTAAACTCATCCTTTGCCGAGAGATAAAATCCCTGAACATAATGGTATTGAGCCATTCGCATAAGAACAGCGGGCAACCATTTTTCATTCTTGTAGGTTTTGCGGAGATTCTCAAATGATTGAAAGGCTGTTTTCCCATTGCTGATCAAAATGGCGCGTAAATAGGGAATCAGTGTGCTGTTGGGATATTTTTCCCGAAGGTGCGGCAAATTTTGCTTTAGAGAAGCAAAATCTCCTGCTTTCAAATACGCCAATATTTCCTTTTGGGCAAAAAGAGAGCTGGAAAAACTTATCCAAAAAAGAAACAAGAGAGTAGCTGCCTGAACTGCTTTTTTCATCTGGTAAACTCACTGTAATTTGAGCAAAAAAAATTGATAATCTACCCCCCTATCGGATTAGATTAAAGGTATTCCAGCCACCGCATTTGGGGCAATGCCAGAGAGGCTCACCGGAACGGTACCCGCACACAGAACAAACATACTCCTCTTTGGGGTGAATAATCTTTTCCGTGAAAGAAACGACCTCCGTTCCCAATTTTTGAAAATCCTTCACACGCGCCAGCAGCCTTATTTTCAGTAAATTTGCGTCTGTATCGTCCGGCTTTCCTTCCAAAATCTGATCACACAGATTAATGGCTTCAATGTACTGACCCTTATTTTCGTAAAGGTGAATGAGCGCGTAGTAAATATTGTAATTCTTGGGATGCTTGTGAAGCAATTCGGTTAAAATCGATTCAATTTCACTGAATTTCCCCATGCGGAAAAGAAGCTCACGCAGGCGACCAAAAACAAGATGTGAATATTCGGGAACCGTTTCCACAAAATTCTTCCAGATTTTCAGCGCATCGTCGGCACGGTTTTCCCGCATGTAGGAATCCCCGAGATAGAGATAGGCCGGTACGCATTTTTTATTAATCTTTATGGCTTCTCGTAATTTAATGCGTCCCGATTTTTCGTGTCCCTGAGAAAAGAGCTGTTTGGCTACTTCCACGCGATAAAGTGCCAATTTTTGCGCAACATCATCCGAAATGCGCTTTGCCTTTGCCAGCACATTCAGGCTACGGAATGCCTTTTCCCATTCACCCATTTCTTCAAAAATCTTTACCTTGTACGAGAGTGCCCATTCGTCCTTAGGATTACGCGATAATATTTCATCAAGAGATTGCAATGCGTTGTCAAATCTGTGGTAATCTTTGTAATCCTGAACCATGCTTTGCAAAATCTGAAGCCGGATAGTTGGGTTGAGATTCCGCCGCACCAGCAATCCTTGATGAATTTTTATTGCACGATCGGGGTATCCCTGTTTCCGGAAAATATCTCCCAGTTTCAAATAGGCATCAATATTTTCGCTGTCTTTTTGAGCACTTTCCCTAAAATATCGAGCCGCCCCATCCAGATCACCTTCCACCAGCGCATTTAATCCCTGAATGTAGGGATCAATAGCAGGACGTTTTTTAGCGGCAGAAGATTTGGTGTGAAGAAGAATGTAAATCAGCAAAAAAATAACAACAATTGCCGCAAGAATCGCCAGATACCAAATTTCAGTCGTCATGGTCTAAGATTCCTTTGAGCATCAATTTTATCAAAAGCAAATTCCTTGTTTTTATAGTTGAAGACAAACATTTAATGGCCTCCTGCATTGGTCGCAGGAGCGTTGGGCGTTTCCGATGTTGGATTAGGAAGCGCAGGTGTTTCTTCATCAATTGACAAATTGCGCAGCTTCTGCAGTTCCTCTTGCAGCTCGTTTCGTTCTTTTTTGACTTTTCGATTTTCCTTGTTTAGCTGGAAAATTTTGACCAGAGCAAAAAAAATGGACGTAATCATACCCAGAGCAAACGCAATATAAATAACAAAATAGAGCGGAACTTCAGGAGAAACCCAATTTGCGACGTACACTTGCACAACCTGATGCTGATTTTGAAGAGCAAATCCAAGAATGACAAGTACCAAAAAAATACCGACAATCCATTTAATAAGCCACATGAACATTCTCCTTGTTTGGTTTTGATTTTTCAGAAAATATAAAGAAAATACGCGTGAAATTACACTACCTTTCCAAAAAGTGTTACGCCTTTTGTGTCTACAATTCGAACGGTTTCAAAACTGCCGGGCGTTAAGTGCGTATTTGGAACAATCACAATTTTATTATTTTCGAGACGCCCCATAGCATCCTTCAGCGATTTTTTGCTGGAACCCTCAACCAAAATCTCAGCGATTCCCCCGATATGGCGCCTATTTCTTCTTTGTGTAATTTCTTTTTGAACGGCATTTAGCTCCTGCAGTCGCGAGATTTTTTCCTGTTCTGTAAGCGTTTCTTTCATCCTTGCCGCTGGCGTGTGCGGACGAGGCGAATACTTAAAAATAAACGCCCCATCGTATTCCACCAAGCGAAGGAGCGATTTCGTCTCCTCAAAATCTTTTTCGGTCTCTCCCGGAAACCCCACAATAACATCGGTAGTTAATCCGATGTCCGGCAGGTAACGTCGAATCAAATCCACTCGCTTTAGATAGTCTTCTCGTGTGTACATGCGATTCATTGCCTTTAAAATTCTTGTCGATCCCGATTGAACAGGCAAATGAATGTGATTGCAAATCTTTGGATTCTCTGCAATCGTGCGAACCAGTTTTTCTGACAAATCTTTTGGGTGCGACGTGGCAAAACGGACGCGTTTAATGCCTTCCACATCTGCGACCAATTTTAGCAAATCCGGAAAATCATGTGCACCGTCATCATAGGAATTGACATTCTGCCCCAAAAGCGTTACTTCCACAAACCCTTCATCAACTAACCTCTTTACCTCTTCCACCACATGTTTTGCCGGACGACTTCGTTCCTGCCCCCGAACATAAGGAACAATGCAATAAGCACAAAAATTGTTACATCCACGCATCACAGCAAGCCAGGCGCTTAATCCCTTTATCCGTGAGGGATAGACATCGTCGTAAGTTTCCTTCGATCCGCTTTCGTCCAGAAATGCCCGAACGGAAAAGTCATTGTCCGGCGCATTGACATGGTTGCTGAGGATTTCCGGCAAATGGCGATAGGAATCGGGCGCTACAACAAAATCAACTGCGGGATGCTGTTCAAGAATGTCCGTTCCAAGATTTTGAACCATACAGCCCAGAACGCCAATCTTAGTGTCTGGATTTTTTCGCTTGAAAACAACCAAATTATCGGCTCGACCCAATGCCCGCTTTTCGGCATGCTCGCGAACCGAGCAGGTATTCACCAATAGAATATCCGCTTCCTCAGGCCGGAAAACCTGAGAATAACCTTCTTTTCCAAGAATACCAGCAACGATTTCTGAATCGTATTTGTTCATCTGGCATCCGTAGGTTTCTATATAAAATTTTTTTCTCATTTTCTTGATTACGAGTTTTTGCCTATCATTTATTTATGGGGAATATCATAATATTGGGAACCTAAATGATGTTCATCCGGAATTCCCAGCGCCATAGCTTTTCGAAAATGCATCAGGCCTTTGTTCATATCCGACATAACGTACATAAACGCAAGGGCATAATGAACTTCTCCATAATTCGGATTGATTTGCAGCGCCTTATTGTAATATTCCAATGATTTCTGAACATTAAAACCCAGATTGAATTCCGCATAGCCTAATAACCGATAGGCTGGTGCAAAATTCGGTTTTTTCTTTACAAACTTTAACAAATCCGACCGCGCCATCTCGTAATCACGAAGACCCCGGTTCTCTGTGAAACACAGACGAAAATCGTGGTCAAATCGGGAACGCAACTTCTTGTTATTAATCTGGATTAAACATTTGTGCAGTTCCTCTGCACTATTAATTCCAGTCTTTTTTAATGGAAGGGGATTATCGTCGGTAGCCACATGCGGATTTCCCATCATTACATGAGGATTACTCATATTCCCGTGCGGATTGGCCACCGGCGCTTGTGTTTTAGGAACCTCTTCTTTTTTGCTGCAGCCCAAGAAGGCAAGGGAAAATGCCAACAATCCAAAAATTCCTAATAGCACAATATTTTTAAGAGAATTATCTTTTAACATTTTTGCAAACTCCTTTCAGAATAATTTTTCACCATTTATAATTCCGGCTTGTCCAAAAAGCTAAATATTTTTGCTATTGCAACTCCAATCCCAAAAAAACAAAGATTTACTTGGCAGTACTTTATTGTCTTGTCGGGCTAAGTTGCAA
>CAZMRE010000030.1:0-15974 GCA_964568545.1 uncultured Deferribacteres bacterium
GAGTACAATTATTGTCAGCATTTGATACAGTACGAATAATTGAGGAAAAGCAAATTCTAAAAAAATCCTTAACGATTTCAGTGGTATCCAATTGATCAATTATTTTTTTAATGTAAGCCAATTCCAAAATAATTTCTTTGTTGAACCAATTATCTCTGTAGGGAAAATCAGGAATATCGTCCGCCTGAACCTGTGAAGGACTGTAATCAATAATTGCATTTATTAATTGATCCCGATTTGATTGCAAATTTTGTGGCGATAGAGGAGTGACTTTTACCTTTGCCAGATAGCGTGAAAATGGATCGACATCGATCCCAACAGAATGCCGACGATTTAAAATAGCTTCAACATTGACTGTTCCGCTGCCTGCAAATGGATCCAGAACTATTTCTCCAATTTGGGAATATCGCCTGATCAACCATTGTGGTAGTTCGGGGAAAAACTTGGCGGGATATTTATGTAATCCATGAGTTAAGGCCGATTGACTATAACTAATAAACAGGAAGTGTTCTCCGGATTTTACTGGCAAATCGACTGGAATCTCTCCATCAACCCGGATTATTCTTTCACCATACTCATTGACTTGTTCTTTTACGTTGGGAAATTTGAATTGGTCAAAGAGAGGAATTTGGTCGAATTGAGGTTTCTTACGCCCATTTCGTTTGCTGATGCGTTGTTTAATCCTTTCCAGTGAAATAGGATAAAAAGACGCGGCAGGCAATTCCAGTTCCATCGTGTCATTTTCTTTTGACTTGATTTTATTTTGCAATATGAATAACTCCAATGAGTTGTGATTTTGAGGTCAGGAAATTATTATTATCAATTTAAAAAATGATTAGTATAATGTCAACAAAATTCTCTCGCTGACCCAATTGTATTTGGAATATCAATCATGCTCCTACAATTCAATTATTTGCTCCAGTATTTCCCCGACATCTTCTGGCGCAACATATGAAAACCAGAGTTTCTGAGGCTTGATTTTTTCAGAAACAAAGAGTTTTTGGTTCATCCGAATGATGCGCACTTATGTCGTCAGCGAAATAAATAGGTAATTGGAAACGATTGAAAAAATCAAAATGAATTTAAAATTCAAATAGCTTTTGGATCGTGAAAAAGTCGAATGATCGCTAAGAAAAACGGGCAATTTGCAAATGGGAAATTTAGATTTGGTAATAACATTTTTAAAAAATGGTACCTATACGATTTTTTTGAATAAAAGCTGATAAACGCAGGCCTAGCATTTTGGGGTGCACTCTAAAAGCCGCTAATTGCACAAATTGTACGGGGTTCAATTCCATTGACTTCAATGAAATGAATTTGTGATAATTCGTAAAATTCGTGGGAGATATCCTTTTTGGGCTAGACTCACTTTTGAAATCCAGTAAATTCTTCTTGCAAAAGAAATGTGTTTTTATTATGTTTTGAAAAAACAAATGATTGAGGATAATATGAAAAGAATTACGCTCGGAATTTCAGGATTTGTACTTCTTTTTTTGCTCATACCCCTTTTGGCAACGGCACATCCCTTAAAATCGTTTCCCATTCCCGATTCTCCCATTCAGATTGAGCAGTCGGTACAGCCCGGCGTTTATTTTGATGCCATTGGCAGGCGCGCGTTTATTGCAGGCCATCAAGATGGAACATTCGAAGCGTGGGTGATTCCTTTCAAAATCCTGCACGATTTTCGCATCCGCATAATTCGGGAAGGCCGAACCTATTCGCTGGATGCTTCCCGATTGGCCAGCAGAATTCAAATTCGGCCGGAATCTGTCACCATTCGATATGCCCATTCGGCATTCACAATTGACGAAACAATTTTTACGCCCATTCGCTCTCCCGGTAGTCTGCTTCTTTTTAGGATTGATTCTGACGAAAAGCTGACGCTTCAAATCTCTTTCCATTCGGATTTGCAGCCTATGTGGCCAGGCGGCCTCGGGGGACAGTTCACATACTGGGACAATGAGCTGCACGCATTTGTCATTTCGGAAAGCCTCTGGAAAAGGGCAGCACTGGTGGGTTCGCCTTTCGGCGAAAAAGGCACCCAAACTCCGGCACATGCCCAACCCGATGCTCCCGTTCAATTCTCGATTCGTTTCGATCCGGATTCGCTATCCAACACATTTGTTCCTATTGCCATTGCGGGGAGTGCGTTGGGTTACAAAGATGCGCTGCATGCTTACCAAATGCTCCTGGATTCGGTTCCTGATCTCTACAAGCAGACGAAGGCGCATTTTGATTCCCTTCGAACAGAGAAAACCCGGATTGTTTCTCCGGATCCAGTATTGAATCAGGCTTTTGAATGGGCAAAAGTCACTCTGGACAAAGGCTTCATGTGCAACCCCGATTTGGGCTGCGGTCTGGTGGCGGGATTTAATACCTCGGGAAAATCGGCTCGCCCGGGGTTTGCGTGGTTTTTTGGCGGAGATGCCTTCATTAACGGATTTGCACTTCAGGGGATTGGGGAATATGACGTTATGCGTAAGGCCTATGAATTCCTGCAAAAATACCAGCGTAAAGACGGCAAGATGCCCCACGAAATTTCACAAAGTGCCGGAATGATCCCCTGGTTCAAGGAATTTCCGTATGCGTATTATCATGCCGACACGACGCCATTTTATTTGATTTCGATGGGAGATTATTTGCAGACAACCGGTGATGTGACATTCATCCGAAAAAGCTGGCCTTCGCTGACGAAGGCCTACAGGTACTGCCTCAGTACCGATGCTGATGGAGATGGTCTCATGGATAATTTGAAGGCAGGCCTGGCTGCTGTGGAAACGGGGAAGCTCCGTACCCGGAAAACACTCACAGATATTTATCTGGCTGCCGTCTGGACGCGTGCTCTGGATCGGATGGCTACCATGGCAATGAGCATCGGAAAAAAGCGCTTTGCACGGAAAGCCCGCTCGCGGTATGAGAAAGCGCTACATGCACTCAATCAGCGGTTTTGGAATTCCGATAAAAAGTGGCTCAATTTTGCTCTGTTGGATGGCGGAGACGCAATTGAGGAATTAACTCCCTGGCCGGCAGTAGCAATGAGTTTTGGAGAACTTGCAACCGAACACACATTGTCGACGCTTGCAGCAATTTCGTCTTCGAAAGTTACAACGGATTGGGGTGTTCGATTACTGGCGAATAGCAGTCCTAATTATGGCCCGCTCACATATAACAACGGTGCCGTCTGGCCGTTTGTTTCGGGTTTCGCCGTCTGGGGTGCCTTTCGGTACCACCAATTTGCCGCAGGCGGGGAATTGCTTCAGTCCCTTGCAAATCTGACGTTTGTCGACAGTCCGGGCAATATTTCGGAACTCTTTTCCGGGAATCGGTTTAAATCGCTTGAAACAGCCGTGCCGCACCAGCTTTTTTCCTCGACGGCCGTTATTGTGGGCACGTTGAATGGATTGTTGGGGGTGTCGGTTAACGTCCTGGAAAATAAAATCAGTCTTTCTTCGCATATACCATTTTCCTGGAATTCTTTGAAAATTGCTCCTGTTTGGGTTGGTCGGAAGCCGCTGACCATCGAATTTCAACGAAAGAAAAATTGCCAGGATTTCTCATTTAACTGGAAGGGAGAAAAGCCTCTGAAGCTCGATTTTTTCCCGCAAGTAGGCTGGGCATCTCACATAAAGTCTGTTATGCTAAATGGCTCTGCTATTCCTTTTTGGATTGTGAAAAATTCGGTGGATGTTCATTTGCATGCCACCGGAAATCTGCATCCCGGAGAGAATAGGCTTACGATTAGCGGAGACCCGGGATTTGGGTTCGAGGTGATTCATCGGGCGCTTTCAATTGGCGATAGGGATTCCGGTTTGAAGGTGGCCGAGGTTCGAACCAGCAACGATTCAATTCGTCTGGTTATGGAGGGACGGCCGGATATTATCTATCGGTTGAGGCTTTTTCATCCGGAAAGGATCAAAAAAATGGATGGCTCAGGCATTCAAATAAAAAGCAAAAACCTGCTTGATCTCCGTTTTAATGGATCAAAAAAGGAGTTTGTGCGAAAAAGGTTGGTGTTTATTCTAAAACCGTAATCGTAAAAAAGGAGTTGGCAATGGCGAGCTACCGCGAGCGGATTAATTTGCTTATGAACCGTATTGAAAAATCCCTCTACAGGTGGGAAAAAATCACCGTTACCGAATATGAAGAATACAAGCGGGAGAAGAAAAAAGTTTTGTTTTTTAATTTTCTATTGGGTGTAATGCGCGGCGTGGGTTTTGTAATTGGTGCAACGATTGTAAGTGCCATTGTTCTTGCAATTCTTGCCTGGCTGCTGTCAAAATCCCTTAATATGCCGATTATTGGGAAATTCATAGCCACCATTGTCGATTATGTGAAATTGTATTCCCAAAATCTTAGCCCTTGAGCCATTGTCCTCCTCTATCCTTAATCTATCCTAAAAAGAAATTGCCCACGAATTTCACGAATTTTCGCAAATTGATTTTATCGGAGTTAATGGGATTGAAATTCGTGTAATTTCTGCATTTGCTTGTTTTTGAAATGCACCCATTCTTTTTTGTTCAAATCAGGTGGAAAACTGGACAAACAATCTCCGATAAATAACGGGCAAACAAATTTCGAGTGAAATTCCGATTTCAGTAAAGTCTGAATTTTTTATGCCGATAATTTAAAAGATTCGTATCAGGATCTATCCTCACCTTCATTCGAAAGAGGACTATTTCAATGCCTTTTTCTATTTATTTTTATGAACCATTTATTTAAAAAAGGAGGTTATTTGTGATGAAATATCGAATTTCAGCAGTACTCATTCTTATGGTAGCGATTGCCTTTTCCGGTTGTTTCCAGAAGAGTTCAACAGGCGGATCGGCAACGCCGCAATTTCCATCGTTTGTGAATTTTCAGGGGCCTGCTTCCGCCAATACGCCTCCTGAATTACAAAATTATGTGAATATGTTCAACGCTCATACGGGAATGGCGTTTTCCTATTTGACATTCGCCCGCCTCCAAACTCCCAGAGTAGATGGCAACACCACAACGTGGACCATTACTTCAGGAGACCTGGTAGCTACGATTGCGGCAGTCAAAGACAACAATTCGGCCAATTGGACATTTGAGCTCAATGGGACCGATCAGGGCGGCACGACTTACGATCACTGGACGCTGATGAGTGGCACCTCCTCGATGGATGGTAAATCCGGCACAATGCATATTTTCGATCAAAAGGGAGAAGAGATTGCCCTTTTCGAATGGTCGGAAGACAGCAATGGAAAAAAGGACGCTCAATTGACCATTTACGGAAGCCCGGATTCGGAGTATGATTTGGTGAACAATTCTGACCACTCTGGTTCAATTGATGTATTTTCGGGAAGTGCCAAGGTTTATCACGCCGTATGGGCTACGAGTGGTGCGGGTTCCTGGGAAGAATATGATTCTTCCGGGAACGTAAAAAATTCGGGAAGCTGGAACTAAATAGTGTTTGAACAATTTCCCGTTAATCAGCGCTTTTTTTATTTTAAAAAATGGAAATTTTTTTAAAACATTTTCGGCAAATAAACGTATAAATAAAAAAAGAAAATTTTCTTTAAACTTTTTTTGGGATTGTTCGTATATAAAAATAAATTATGTTTTTGAAATAGTGACCCCAGATGATGAGACCCCCATCATCTCCTCCGCAAAAGGGCTGCTTTAACAAAAGACAGCCCTTTTGTTTTTTACAGGAAATTTTTCAGGAAAGCTTTAACTTTATTATCCGAAGTTTTTTGCGAAATGCGTTCTTCTCCTTTGCAAAGTCTCAAGTATTCTTTCAAAGCGCCCTGCGAGTAGGCCGGTTCCTGGCGTTTTAGCTCATCTAACAACTCGAAGAAAAACCATCTTTCTTCCATTCGGAGCTTTTCCGCGATGTCGCGAAAGGATTCGTAAACATGCGTTCGCATCCGGATTTCATCGCGAACAGATTCCTGGCGCGTGTAATTTTCTGCCTGCCGAAGGCGCGTTAAAAAAATAGCTTCTTCGTGGATTAGGTTAATAGCTGTTTTTTTGGATGGTACCTTTATGCCCGTCATTCCGCCGTATTTTTCAAATTTGATGGCACAATAAATAGCCGTGGGATCGCCAGTGGGTTCCAGACGAATAATCTCACCCGCATACGTAACCGGTGCCTTGCGAGGAATCTGCAAATCTACACGCGGTAGAATATCCCCTTTGTGGAATTTTTCGGCGCATTGGCTGGTGTACACCAGAATTCCTCCCGGACTCAGATTTACGACCTGGGTTGTACAATGCTTGTCTCCCAAAAAGAATATTTCTGCCAGAATTTTTTCCGGCATACTGGGCTGAAGCCGATAGTAACGTCGGCGTTCTTTTTGGGACTTGGTAAAATCTTGCGTTTTTATATTCATTTGCCTATTTGCCTATTTTAAAAGACACACAACGTGTCATCATCTATGTCGAAAATAACTGCTGTTTTATTTCTGGCAAAATTTACTTATTTTTTAGAACACTCTTTTTCTATTTCGGCAGAATGATTTAAAACAATAAGGAATAAGGGGTGTTCCTCGGGTGATGTCGAATTGTTTCGTCAGCCCAATTCCAGAACCGTTCCAAATAGGACCGTTTTTCGCACGGTATGTTTGGCCTCTTTGGTAGCAAACCACGTGACGAAATAACGATCACCGTTTTTGCTATTTTTAACCTGTATTATTTCTAGCGCCGCCAAGCTGCAAGAAAATTAACCAAAAAGACCACAAATAATGCACAAGGGTCGCCAAGGGGAAAGCATTTTCTGTTATTCTTTGCTTGTGCCTTCTTAGAGAACTTTTTGGCAATAAATTGTTCAGATTACGCATATTGCCCTTGCAAAAACCTATTCGGAAATGACTGGCAAAATTTAGGATTTTGGCAGATTTGAAATTTGCGCCATAAAACTTCTTGCATTTTCCATAAAAATCGCTATTTTAGGAATATTCGCCTGCTAAAAACTTCCATTTACATGTTTTGGAGAAAGATGGAGAAACGAGAAGAATTTTCGTCCCGATTGGGATTGATTTTGGCTGCAATGGGAATGGCCGTTGGTGCCGGAAATATCTGGCGATTTCCACGAATGGTGGCTCAAAACGGGGGAAGTGCTTTTCTGATCCCTTGGATAATTTTCCTGTTCCTGTGGTCCATTCCTCTCTTAATGGTAGAATTTGCGATGGGAAAAACGGCGAGAATGGGTACGATTGGTGCCTTTGGAAAATTCATAGGCAAAAAATTTACCTGGATGGGTGCATTTGTTGGCTTTTGCACCATGGGGATTATGTTCTATTATTCCGTCGTTACCGGCTGGAGCTTGCACTATTTTATTCAGGCTTCTCTGGGACATTTGAATCATGTGGTTCCGGGCGCCTATTGGAAACATTTTACGGGATCGCCTTTGCCCCTGATCGACCATTTCATCGCCATTAGTGTGGCCGGTTGGATAGTTTTTCAAGGCGTGACAGGAGGAATTGAGCGCGCTAACAAAATTCTCATTCCCTCCCTTTTTGTGTTGGTGGTTATCGCCTCGGTTCGGGCTATCACACTGCCCGGGGCCGTGGAGGGATTGAATTACCTGTTCAACCCTGATTTCTCTAAGCTAATTGATTTTCGGGTGTGGCTGGAAGCGCTTTCGCAGTCGGCCTGGTCAACTGGCGCCGGCTGGGGATTGATTCTGACGTACGGTGTTTATCTTAAGAAAAATGAGGATGTTGTGCTCAACTCTTTTGTCACGGGCTTGGGAAACAATTCGGCTTCTTTGTTTGCCGCGTTGGCCATTATTCCGACCGTATTTGCCTTGCTTCCCCTAACAACCGCTCTGAATGCCATGAAATCGGGCAACACGGGATTGACGTTTATCACGATTCCCAAGCTTTTTGAGAAAATGCCTGCCGGAAGTTTCTTCGCAGCACTGTTCTTTCTGGCACTAACATTTGCCGCTCTTTCTTCCCTGATTTCAATGGTGGAGCTTGCCACGCGTCTTTTTATGGATATGGGATTAGATCGCAAAAAAGCCATTCGCATTGTTTGGGTGGTAACCCTTTCCTTGGGGGCGCCATCCGCCCTTTCCCTGAAATTTTTCAATAATCAGGATTGGACATGGGGGGTCGGGTTGTTGGTAAGCGGATTTTTCTTCTCGATGGCCGTCATTAAATTCGGGGTGTCTCGTTTTCGGGAAGAGCTTCTTAATTCAAAGGACTCGGACATTCGCGTGGGGAAATGGTTTGAATATGTTGTCCGTTTCGTCATTCCACTTGAATTTGCTGCAATGCTGGTCTGGTGGTTTTATCAGTCAATAAGCACGTACGATACCAGAGGCTGGTGGAACCCTTTTCACACCTACAGTTTGGGAACATGCCTTCTGCAATGGGGCATCGTTCTTATTTTTTTTATTGGATTTAATAAATGGTTGGTTCGATGGACTTTTGAAAGGAAGGGCAAATGACAACTGGCGCAATTGTTTTTATGATTCTTATTCTTGGGATTATCTGGGGAGGATTTGCATTTGTACTGACAATGGCGCTTCGGAAAGAAAAGAAAAAACACGGTTGATTTTCTTTTTGCCTGCAAGAAGTTTGCTTGATTTTGCAGCTAATTTCATTTATATTTTTATTTTAGTTACAGTTAATTTAAATTCATTGGAAGCAAATTGTTATGGCAACCATTCAGCCCGAAACCTTTCACAAGCACATTCAATCTGGAAAATTGGAGCCCGTGTATCTGCTTTACGGGGATGAAAATTATCTGATTGAAAAATCGCTCAAACAGATAACGGAGAAGCTCATTTCGAAGGAAATGAAAGATTTTAATTATGATCTTTTGTACGGAGAAGAAGTAACGGGGGATGCCATTATCAATATTGCCACGTCTTTTCCAATGATGGCACAGAGGCGTCTTGTTATTGTTAAACACGTGGATCGGTTGAATGATTCTGGAAGGCGTCTGCTGCTAAAATATGTAAAAAATCCGGCTCCACAAACGATTCTTGTACTCGTTTCAAATCGTAAGGATCTTAAAAAATTTCACAAGGATCTTCTCAAGGAAGTGGTTGGTGTGCAATTTAAATCCCTGACGGATCCCAAAATATTAAACTGGATTTTTTCAAGTGTTCGGGAGCAAGGGAAAGAAATTTCACCCGGAGCGGCTCGCCTGTTGTTAGGGCGAATGGGACGGTCGCTTCAGGACATTGCCAATGAGATAGAAAAATTAGTTCAATACAGCAAAGACCAGATCGAAATTACAGAGGAAACCGTCGAAAAAGTGGTGGGCATTTCGCGAACATTCAATATTTTTGAAGTCTGGGATTCACTGGGCGAGAAAAAATTCATGCGCAGCGCGGCCATTGTCAGGCGCATGTTGGAAGTGGGGGATTCACCCGTTTACATGGTAACCATGCTCACCTCCTATTTCAGCAAATTGTGGATGGTAAAGGCTCTTCAGAAAAAAGGGGCTTCACCCGGAGAAATTGCGTCACAAACGCATACGCCCCCCTACTTCATTAATAAATATGTGGCGCAGGCAAATAAATATTCTGAAATTGAGCTTATGCAGAATTTTCAATTTTTGTTAGAAGCCGATCGCAATTTGAAATCGCACTACCAGCATCCGCGTCTCATCATGGATTTGCTGGTGTACAAATTAACTCACTAGAATAAAAATGTCTGATCAATCAAATCCATTGCAGGAAAAAAATAGCCACTTTTCTCAGAAGCCCTACAATTCTCTTGAAGATGAAGACCTGATTGAACGGTTTCAGCAGGGGGACATAAAGGCCTTTGATGAAATTGTTCGGCGCTACAAAGACCCGCTTCTCAACTTTATCTATCGCTTTTTGGGAAACCGTACGGAATCAGAAGATATTGTGCAGGAAACTTTCTTGCGCGTTTTTCGCAACAAACATGCCTACCGCAAGGTCGCCAAATTTTCAACGTGGATTTACACCATTGCAGGAAATCTTGCAAAAACAGAGCTCCGAAAACGCAAAAAGCGAAATCTTTTTTCCATCAGCGATATTGGCTACGAAGACAAAGATTACGAAATTTCTGACGAGTCCTTAAGTCCTGAAAAAGCAGTTAATACCAATATGTACGATGAGATCATTCAAAAGGAAATTCAAAATCTCTCTCCGAAATTTCGGGAAGTAATTATTCTAAGAGACATTCAGGAACTTTCCTATGAGGAAATCAGTAAAATTATAAAAATTCCAATAGGAACGGTGAAATCCCGTGTGAATCGGGCACGCCTGCGGCTGCAGGAACGATTGAAATTTTTGTGGGACAAGCAGCAGACGCCTTCCAAAAAGGAATAAAGATTTGTTTGAAGGATGTCGGATAGCGTGCGGAATGTTTGTTGAATTATTTTTGAGAATTTTTCTGTTTTGTGGAACATTTCCATAGTCATCGATTGTTAAACAATTGTCGTTAATAAATTGGATGAAATGCCGATTATGGCTATGAGAAGTTTTTTCTAATACTTTTTTATTTTTATTGTAACTTGCTCAAAACAAAAAACTCAGGAGGAACTGAATGATATCTTGCGACCAATTTTCATCTCTTATAACGGATTATTTGGACGGTTTTCTTAGGGGTAAGAAAAAATCCGAATTTGAAGAGCATTTATTGGCTTGCGAGTCATGTCGTGCCAAAATGCAGCGTGTTGAATTCGTCCGGAAGCAGCTCCAAGAGATGTCCCTTGTTCATGCATCTCCCACATTTGATATTGTGCTGAAAAGCCGCATGCGTCAGGAGCTGGAGCGTGAAGGTTTTTTTGAGCATATTGCAAATGCGTTATTTTTGACAAAAGCCCCCGCTTATGGATTGGCTGTTCTAAGCCTCTTATTTGTTTCATTTTTTGCTGTTAATCAATTTTTCTTAACAGGCACATCAAAGCAGCCAGCGGTTCATTCACACATCATGGCTGCCTCCCCGGAAGTGGCTCATTCCCTGGCTATTGCAAAAAAGAAGCCGGTCGTTGAAGAGCATGTGCGGTACGTTCTGGATGAAGTGCCTGTATCGCAAACCTCACAAACTCATCTGGGAATTAATTCTGCCAGCCTTTCCGAATATCAGAATAATCAGGTAAGGCGAGCCAACGTCTCTGTTGATTCATCTGGCGCTGCGATGTTTCCTGCGATGCCAATGGGGCGAGCGGTTTCAGTCATTTTTTAGCGATCGGTCGATCATGCGCCAGTCCAGAAAAAAAATAATTGTTCTGGGGGCATTGGGATTTATTTTTTTCTCTCAAACACTGCTTTATGCCGGCGACACACGGCTGTTGCCGCAATTAGAGAAAGAGATCATTTCCCTTGTGAATAAGGGACAGAAAATCAGTGTCAGCGTGATTGCCCAATCTAACGTTGTGCCTTTTCAGGAGACCTCCCAAAAGCAATCCGAAACCCAAAATAATTCCCGAATGATTATCAGCAAAATTATTGGATCGGGTTTTATTTACAACCGGGATGGTTACATCGTAACGAAAAACAGTATTGTTGAAGGTGCCGATCGGATTCACGTGGTTTTGTTTAATGGGGATTCCTTGAATGCGGAACTGGTGGCTATTGATCAGGGGATAGATCTGGCAATTCTGCGCGTGAAAAGAAGAGATCTGCCCGCACCGGAGTTTGCGCCTCCCGAAGATTTGCACGTTGGAAGCTGGGTTATCGTCATGGGCAAGTCCATCGGTTTTTCAACGGCCATTTCTTTTGGCATGATTCAGGGCGTTTCTCAGGAAGGATTTTTGCGGGTAGGCGTTCAGGTATCTCCTGGAATTATCGGCGCCCCAATTTTTAATTTTAAGGGGCAAATTGTGGGGGTTTTATTTGCCAAAGTTATGGCAACGCAGGCTGATCTAAGCGCGTACCCTATGGAGGGTCATTTTCGCGAGGGCCTGGCACTTCCTATCGCACAGGTGCGAAAAAGAATTGATCAACTCATTGCGATGTCTCAAAAGCGTCGGGGTTGGTTGGGTATTACGGTTAGCAACAACACCGGGCGGTCTCAAACTGACACGCTTGTAATCACCCACGTTTTCCCCAGCAGTCCTGCCTATTTGTCGGGTATTCAGGCCGGCGACTATATACTGGAATTTAATGGGAACCGCGTTCACAATCTTACGGATTTGCTCAGTCAGATTAATGCGCAGCGGCCAAGCTCAAAGGTTTCATTTACGCTCTTGAGAAATGGGAAAAAGCTTTCACGCGTGGTAACTTTGGGGGAACGTCCATCGCTGGCAAAAATTCAAAAGATAATCAAAACGGGTCGTTCTGTTCAGTCCTTCGGAAAAGCAAATTCCCAAAGATATTTTCGATCGCATACTCCCAGTGAAGAGATGCTGTTGAGAATTCAGCGTCTGGAACGCGAGGTTCGTTTCTTGCAAAAGCAAATCAAAAAAAATTAGAGAGCTGTTTCTAAATTTAGATTTGTTTGCATCCCTGCACACTCAGCAATCTGCAAAAAACCTCTTTAAACGCAAAATTTTGTTGATTTCCAAAAATAATTTCATAAATTTATTTAGTTTAGAATTTTTCCCGGGCATCTGTGAAAAAACGTAGAATAGGGGGCACGATTCAATTGCTATTTGCCAATACCTGCGAAAAAGGGTAGAAAATAGGAGCAGTAAAGCAGTAAATAAGCGGCAAAAAATCTGCGGAATGCAAATTGCACTTAAAGTTGTTCATCAAAACATCTCTTGGCTGAATGGAGAATCCGTCAGAACAAATCACTTCTAACGAGAATCCGAAAAAGAATCTGGATTCTCGTATCCTTTATGCCGTGCTCTTGCTAACACTGACGGTGGGATTCTTTTTGGGCGATTATTTCAGCGGTCCCATTTCAATAACGATTCGACTAATTTTATTGGTCATAATTGCGGTTATTCTCTACTTGTTTATGATTCCGGAACCGGTTGAAGAGGATTTTCCCGAAAGCGATTCCAATTTTGAAGAGAGTAACAGCGAAAGCAGGGAAAATGAGCAAGACGGGCTCATCGAAACCGAAAATGAATTACCTGAAAAAAGGAGTTCTGCTTTGAGTGAGAATCCTGAAAATAATGCGCCTGTAGATGAAAAATTCGATTTCTACCAGGAAATTGACCGCTTTTTCCGACATTTAATGAAAATGGTGAAGTCAACCTTTGTGGCAAATTCGTCCGTTATTTTTTTATATGATCATATGCTTCAACAACTGCGGATTGAATACGCAGCTACCGAAAGTGAGAACGCTCTTTTTGAAGGAGATGCGGTCGATATTGAGGGAACGCTGCCCGGAAATGTTTTTCGCAGCCGCGAGCCCTTGCTGGAGCAGAATATTCCGGATGAGCTGCAGGTTGCTGGTTACTACCGAACGCCTGAGCCAATTAAGTCCTTTCTGGGGGTGCCCATCCAGGTAAATGCGGGTGTTGCAGGTGTTCTGGCAATCGACAGCACCAATGAAGAGGAATTCGGGGAAAGTGATCGGGAATTGTTGGAGTCGTTTCAGGGGCTCATTGCGCAGGGATTTTCCATTATGGCTGAGCGGGAACGCTACGCTTTGGTGAATCGCTCCCTACAAGCCCAGCAGGCACTGATGGAACAATTGAACGAAGAAGACAGTTTGGAAAATATCTTGAATGGTTTTATCCGTGCCTGCCGGATGGTGTTTCAGTACGATCGCATTACCATTTCGATGGTGAATTCCGACACAAAAGAAACGGCAAAAATTGTGCGTGTCATCGGACAGGTAGATGAACTGGGAGAAGGAACCGAATTCAACGTTTTTGACGGGCTGACAGGCTGGGTGATTCGCAAAAATCGTCCTCTTTTGCTGGCCGATCTTGAAAAAGGCGAGCTGTTTCGTCCGCGTTTTACGAAGGAAGAAAAATCAAATTATGACCTGCGATCCTTTTTGGGGGTGCCGATTTCCTATCAGCAAAGCATTTACGGCGCTGTGAGTGTGGAATCGAAGCGTCCCGATTTTTATTCCGAATGGGATCAAAAAATATTGATGCTCATGGCCAATCAAATCGGATTGGCATTAAGTAATATGTTGAATAAACCTGTGGATATGGATAAAGGAACGTACGTTCCTGTTGAACAATTGACGTAATTGGAGGTTACGAATGGCAAAAAAGGTAAAAAGCTTTGCAGATAAACTTCGAAAAGCAGAGCATCATGGTATGGTTTGTCCCGTGTGTGGACAGGAATATGTAACGGTCAAACAGGTTAAAGCAATTCCCACTGAAAAGGGAAGCTGGAAATTTAATCAGAATATCATCAAAGTTTGCAAGTGCAACGAAAAAGAGGTTTATGCACTGTAAGAATAATTTTGGGAGCCAATTAGGAGCAAATGACGATTGTCCTTGCAACAAAGAATCAAGATAAAATTCGCGAAATAAGGGAAATCTTATCCGATTTGCCGGTCGAATTTAAGACCATGGCGAATTTCCCGGATATGCCCGACGTGATTGAAGATGGTGAAACCCTTGAGGAAAATGCGATCAAAAAAGCGATGGAATTTCACAAGTTTACGGGACTTCCGGCCCTTGCTGATGACACCGGCCTGGAGGTTGACGTTTTGAATGGTGCGCCGGGCGTCTACTCCAGTCGATTTGCGGGCGCAGAGGCCAGCTACGCAGACAACCGAAAGAAGCTGATTGAGGAATTAAAGGATATTTCGACAGAGGATCGAGGTGCTCAATTTCGGTGCGTGGTTGCCTTTGTGGATGGCTCCCGCAAAATAACTACAGAAGGAATCGTGCGAGGAAAAATTTTGCCAGAGGAACAGGGGAATAGCGGTTTTGGTTATGATCCTGTTTTTTGGGTGCCGGAGTTTAAAAAGACATTTGCCGAAATTGATCTGGAAAAGAAAAATGCTATTAGCCACAGGGGAATTGCGTTCAGAAAAATGAAAGCGGAATTGAAAATTCTTTTGGAGAAATAAATCCATTGTACGTGTTTCTGAATTGATGCAAGAAATATTCTTAAGTCTGCTCTAAAAAGTCTTTGCCCACTAATTTCACGAATTTTTACAAATTGATTTTATTGAAATTAAATTGGGGTAATTTGTGCAAGGCGTGGTTTTTAGAGTGAAATTATTCTTGAAAAAGCGAGGAGAAAGTCGGCATGAGAAAAATTAGCCGAATGGCAGTGGTAGCACTTATCCTGGTGTTTTGGATGTCAGGCTGTGGCAAAAAAGGCACCAAAAAAACAGCCACAGGCCCCGTTTCACAAAGTTATATTCCCTTTACGGTTGGAAATTTCTGGACATATGATGTGAAACCGGCCAATTCGGATTCCGCCTCTTTTACAGCTACGATGAAGATAATTGATACAACCAGTTTTAAAAGCGAAAAAGCTGTTATCATAGAAACCCGCAATTCCAAGAATCAGACCAATTGGACACGGCAGTATTTTCAGGTTACTAACAAGGCCTTGCTGCTTTTTGGCTGGGAAACATTCAGCGCCTCGACCGGCGATACCAGCAAGATTTTCTTTCCCTCTCCGGTTCAGTGGGTAACGATTCCATTTGAGGAAGATAAAACCTGGGACATTTTCCATTATTCGGGCACGTTGACGGATGCCCCGCTTGCGAGTTCCGTTTTGCCCTCCGATGATCTGGATGGCGACGGTACTCCTGACAATGTTGTTTTGAATATTAAGGGACAATCCTACAAGATTGAAACGATTCAGGCGGCGGGGAAATCCTTTCAGGCGTACAAAATGGACATTTTGGTGAATGCGCAGGTAACGTTTAGTTCCAATAATGTTAAAATTCCATATACGTTGAAATTTGGCACCTTTTATTTTGTCCCTGAGGTTGGAATTGTCAAACTTGTGCAGTACAACATGTCCGGAGAAGTGACGGAAACCTGGCTTTTGGCGAATTATTACTTGAACCCTGTGATTGGCACGACATAAGAAATGGGCGCCCTGAGCGCTTAGAATATTCTTGATTTTTTAGAAAAAATGGTGTATATTAGCACTCGTATTTTTCGGGGCGTAGCGCAGCCCGGTTAGCGCGCCTGCT
>CAZMRE010000031.1:0-15958 GCA_964568545.1 uncultured Deferribacteres bacterium
GGATTTCGTAATTATTTTCCATCATTACAAAGCCTATCGGCCATGAGAAATATGCGATAGAACTTTCGAAATGGAGCACTGGGTGTCTTTGTGGCACAAATTTATGAATAATTCAGCTTAGAAAAGAGAGGCAGTTCGCACAAAAAATGTCTCTAAACTCTCCCAAAATTGCCCTTGCCCTGGGAAGTGGTTCTGCCAGGGGATTGGCTCACATCGGAGTGATCCAGGTTCTTGAAGAGAATCACATTCCCATTTCGGGTGTCGCTGGTACGAGTGCCGGTGCGTTTATTGGGGCTTTGTGGGCAGCAGGGTTGTCCGGCGAAGAGATGGCGCACATTGCCTGTACCATGAATTGGAAAACGACTGCTCGAATGTTCCTGCCGACCCTGCCAAAATCGGGACTAATAGACGGGCGGCGCATCCAGAAATTCTTGCGAACATTTATTGAAGAGGTTGAAATTGAAGAGCTGCACATGCCGTTTGCGTGTGTGGCGACCGAGCTGTCATCCGGTCACGAAGTCATATTTAACAAGGGGAATATTATTCCCGCTGTTCGGGCGAGCATTTCAATTCCAGGAATTTTTGCCCCTGTCCGGTACGAGGATCGCTTCCTGGTTGATGGCGGGCTGGTCAATCCGGTTCCCGTGAGCGTGGCGAGGAGGTGGCCTGTGGATGCCGTGATTGCTGTTAACGTGATTCCAAAGGTGGAGGAAAAGGCCAAATTTCTTTATTTGAAAAAGGTACGCAAAAAGAGGCGGACTGTTTCCAAAAAACTGCCGGAAATCATTCAATCTTCATTGAAAAAACTGGAGCACAAGGATGTTTCCCAGGAGACGCTTCAGGAAAAATTAACCAACATTTTGAATCGACTAAACGAATACGAAAATCCGCGTCCGGCGGTTGTGCCCGGGATTTTCACAGTTATGCTTCAGAGCCTAACCATCGCCGAAAACACGATTTGCGAGCTGCGATTAAAACAGAATCCTCCTGAAATTTTACTGGAACCCAATCTTGCTGATGTGCAATTACTGGAATTTTACAAGGCTGAACGAATTATTCAAGAGGGACGGGAAATTGCCGAAAGGCACCTGCCCGAAATTTCTAATCTGGTCACTCAAATCAATGAAAGGATAACCGAACGTGAGGCGTGATTTTTACTACAAGGATGACACATTGTTTGCAGAAGACGTGCCCCTGACCGAAATTGTGTCAAGGGTTGGAACGCCCGTTTACGTGTACAGCAAGCGGCATTTTGTCGAGCGCCTGAAATCTGTTGAAAAGGCACTGGAAGGTCAGGCGCATATGGTCTGTTTTGCGCTTAAGGCCAATAATAATCCAGAAGTGCTGAAATTATTTGCCCGTCAGGGAGCCGGTGCGGATGTGGTTTCGGCCGGGGAGTTGGCAATGGCGTTGGCCGCGGGAATTCCACCGGAGAAAATTGTGTTTGCCGGAGTGGGCAAGCGAAACGATGAAATTGCATTTGCGCTGGAAAAGAATATTCGGGCATTTAATGTGGAATCCGAGCAGGAGCTGGAGGTTATTAACGAAATTGCCGTTCAGATGCAGCGGAAAGCACCCGTTAATATCCGCGTCAATCCGGATATCGACCCGAAAAGTCACCCTTACATTTCAACCGGAATGGCCAAGAATAAATTTGGCATTGCCATTGGAAAATCCTACGCGGTTTTTGAAAAAGCGGCGGCACTGCCGGGCATCCGGCTTCTGGGCGTCCACAGTCACATTGGCTCACAAATCCTGTCCGTCGATCCCTTTGTAGAAAGCGCCCGATCGCTGCGCCGCCTTGTAACCGATCTGAAACAAAAGGGAATTACGCTGGAGCTGATTGACATTGGCGGGGGTCTGGGTGTGGATTACCACCAGGTAATTGACGAACCTTTGTACGAATCTCTTGAAACAGTTCTGCCGCCGACTCCCGAAGAGCTGATGAAAGCCATTTTGCCGCATTTAAGCGATCTGGGATGCACCCTTATTTTTGAGCCGGGGCGATTTTTAACCGCAAACGGGGGAATCCTGGTAACACGTGTGCTTTACCGGAAAGAAACCAGTTTGAAGAAATTTGCAATTGTCGATGCCGGAATGAATGATCTCATTCGGCCCAGTCTGTACCAGGCGTACCACCGAATTGTCCCGGTTGAAAAGCGCGAAAAGCGGGACATTATTTCGCTGGATATTGTGGGGCCCATTTGCGAATCAGGGGATTTCTTTGCCAAAGACCGCCCGCTTCCCGAAGTGCACAGGGGGGATTTGCTGGCGATTTTGTCAGCCGGCGCTTACGGCTACACCCTGTCGTCCACGTACAACGCCCGTCCGCGCATCCCTGAGGTTTTAGTGGATGGCGCCTCCTTCGCCGTGGTGCGCGAGCGCGAAACCATTGATGAGTTGATCGGAACATGAAACGGGTTCTCATCATAGCCTACTATTTTCCCCCGTTGGGAATGGGTGGTGTGCAGCGTGCCACAAAATGGGTCAAATATTTCCCTGCGTTCGGGTGGCAGCCGTATGTGGTCACGGTGAAGGATATTGATTATTATGCGCACGATGCCACGCTGTTGGAGGATGTTCGGGATCGGTCGATTTATCGAACGGGGTCACTCGATCCGGCGCGCATTTTGGCAAAATTCAGAAAGCGAGATGCCACCGATTCAGGAAAAAGGACGGATTTTTCGCGGAAGGGCGTGGGGTTTGCTCGGCGGATTTTCATCCCGGACAGTAAAATTGGCTGGTATCCCTTCGCCTTGCGGAAATTAGGTCAGCTCGTGAAGCGCTTCCAGCCGAATGTCGTCATTTCCACGTCGCCGCCGCTTACCGCACACCTGTTGGGCATGCGGGTAAAAAGGAAATTTAACATTCCCTGGGTGCCCGATTTTCGGGATTATTGGCTGGGCGGAGAGTACCTGTACACCCCGACGTTTCTTCACCGCTACCTTCATAAAAAATGGGCAGGGGAAGCCATTTGGATGGCAGATGCTGTCATTTCGGTTTCGGAGCCCATTCGTCAGTCGCTTTTGTCGATAGGTACGCTTCACCCGGAAAAATTTTATGAGATTCCAAACGGATTCGATCCGGATGATTTTCAGACCGTTGCTCCCGAAAGATTTACTAAAAAAACTCTTCTGTATCTGGGTTCTCTTGGGGGGGCAAACGACCCGTCGCTATTTTTTCAGGCGGTTAAGGATTTGCTGCGAAGGAACCCGGCCGTTTTATCGGATTGGCAATTTCTTTTTGTGGGCGAAGGCATTTCTGCCATCACTGTTCCGCCGGAAATTCGGGGGAGTTTACAATTCAGACCCTACGTGTCTCACAAAAAAGCCATTGCCTTTTTGAAGGGTGCTTCGGGTTTGCTTTTTACGCTGTCCGCAGATGTAAATCCGGGCATGGTTACGGGAAAATTATTTGAGTACTTGGCCAGTGGAAAGCCAATTTTCGCTATTTCGCCGGAGGGTGTTGTGGCCACAAGCATTCTCAAATCTTACAATTTTGGGCGGCTTGTCACGGATTTTAATCCGGAAATTGTTTCAAGAGAATTGGAAAACTTTTTAGATGGTAATTTTGAAGAAAACTCCCTGGCATTTCTCCACGCGTTTCAGAAAACCTATTCCCGGAAAAATCAAACAAGAAAGTTAGCGGCCATTCTTGATAAAATAACCTCTGAAATAATATGAATTTAAATTGAAAAAGGCTGATATGACCCGAAAGCGAGATTTAAGGCGCGTGACGAATCTTCCGCAGCGGCGTCCGCTGGTTGTGGGGCATCGGGGAGCTCCGTTGGAATTTCTGGAGAATACGAAAGAAAGCTTCCGGCGCGCAATGGATTTGCACGTGGATATGATTGAACTGGATGTTCAGGAAACGGCTACCGGAGAGGTGGTTGTTTTCCACGACGAAAATCTGAAGCGGCTGGCGCACAATCCGGAGGAAATCAGGAATGCTTCCTGGCAGGAATTGAACGGGATTGACATCCAAT
The DNA here is from genome assembly GCA_964568545.1 of uncultured Deferribacteres bacterium. GTDB lineage: Bacteria > Zhuqueibacterota > JdFR-76 > JdFR-76 > BMS3Abin05 > BMS3Abin05. Next base: position 3,986 of record CAZMRE010000031.1, read on the forward strand.
CGTTTAATAACAAGAAGCTTGGGAAAGAAAAAATCCCCCTTTTTTCGGATGTTTTGGGGATGCTTGATCACGGCGTTCAATTGGATGTTGAAATCAAGGGTCTGGAGGTGCAGAAGACAGATCTGGTGATTCAAGTGGTGCGGCTCATTGAAGAAATGAATCTGGAAGATCGAATCATCATTTCGTCCTATAATTTTATGGCGCTGGTTTATGTGCATCGAATGAATCCGCGCATTCGCACGGCCTTTTTAACGGATTACCCGAATTTTTATTTTGCGGTTGAAGCATTTATTCCCAAAAAATACCGGCCTTACGGTTTGGTTTTTTATTTCAGACGTACCGATGAACGTCTTATTAAACGAGCCTTGCGCAATTATTTGGTGATGGTATTTACAGTTGATGAGATCGAAGAAATGAAGGAATTTATCCACTGGGGTGTGGACGGCATCATTACGAATCGCCCCGATGTGCTCAAATCGCTTGTGGATGGAAGGTCTTTGGGTGTAACACGCACAAAATAAGCGGCTTGAAAAATTTATGGCTACAAGGCCAAAAAGGCACGAATAAATCTGTTTTGACGGTTTAGTACTACAAACATGTTGCCCCTCTGGGGCTGAGTTGCCATTGCGGATTCGTGTGGCAAAAATTCACAAATAATGTAGATTTAGGAATCCAGCCATGAAAAATCGAATTATTGCAACCATATTCGAGAAAATTGCGGATGTCCTTGAATTTCAGGGCGAAATTCCGTTCAAAGTCAATGCCTATCGAAAAGCTGCCCGCGTTATCGGAGACATGCAAGAGGACATTGAGGATGTTTGGCGGGAGGGACGTCTCAAAGACATTCCCGGGATCGGCACGGCTCTTGCGGGGAAAATTGAGGAGTTTTTGACCACCGGCAAAATGAGCAAATACGAGGAAGTCGTCTCGTCCGTGCCCGCCGGGTTGATTGAGCTACTGGAGATCCAGAACCTTGGCCCCAAAACGGTGGCACTGGCGTACAAAAAATTGGGTGTGGAAAATCTAAATAATCTAAAGCAAGTGATTGCCGACGGCCGGTTGGCGCAGCTGCCCGGGATGGGGGAGAAGAAGGTTGAGAACATCGTGAAGGGGATTGAGCTTTACGAGAGGGCACAGGAACGCATTTCTATTGGCGTTGCGTTGCCTCTTGTGGAAGAATTGATTGATGAATTGAAATCCCGTACAAAGCTGGAGAAAATTCAGGTGGCCGGTTCCACTCGCCGAATGAAGGAAACCGTGGGCGATATCGATATTCTGGTGGAAACGGAGCACGGCGCCGACGTAATTCAAACATTTGTCCACTTGCCGCAAGTCACGCGGGTTCTCGCAGCGGGCGATACCAAGGGAAGCGTGATTGTGGAAGATCGCATTCAGGTGGATTTGCGTGCGATTCCAAAGGAATCGTACGGCGCAGCGCTTCAATATTTTACCGGCTCCAAAGCCCACAACATTCACCTTCGAGAAATTGCAAAGAAAAGCGGACTTAAAATAAACGAATACGGTATTTTTAAGGGAGATAAAAAAATTGGGGGCGCTGAAGAACAGGATATCTACCATGTTCTCAATCTGGACTGGATGCCTCCGGAAATGCGTGAGGATCGCGGTGAAATTGATCTGGCTGCTCAGCACAATCTGCCCAAACTCATCGAGCTGAAAGATATTCAGGGAGATTTGCACGTTCACTCCAAGTGGAGCGACGGGGGTGCTACCATCGAAGAAATTGCCCGGGCGGCGTTGGCAAAAGGCTATCGCTACATTGCCATTTCCGATCACTCCAAATCCGTGAAATATGCGCACGGGTTGGAGGTGGAGCGGCTGCTGCGGAAGCTGGAAGAAATCAAAGCGGTTCAAGAGAAAGTCCCCGGAATTAAAATTCTGGCAGGGGCTGAAGTCGATATTCTCTCCGATGGAACAATGGATTATCCCGATGAAATTCTGGCTCAACTGGATATTGTGATTGCCGCGGTTCATCAGGGATTCAAACAACAGGTCACGGAACGCATGCTTGCTGCGATGGAAAATCCCTACGTTTTCATCATTGCCCATCCCACGGGTCGGCTGATTTCCAAGCGGGAAGGATATGTAATGGAGCTGGACAAAGTGATGAAAAAGGCTGCGGAAACGGGAACGGTGCTGGAAATTAATTCCTATTACGATCGACTGGATTTGTCCGATGTGAATGCCCGCCGGGCTCAGGAAATGGGAATTAAGCTTTCGATTAATACCGACACCCACCAGTTGTACCAATTGGACATGATTAAGTTGGGTATAGGGGTTGCCCGAAGGGCCTGGTTAGAACCGAAGGATGTCATCAACACGTATTCGCTGGAAGAATTACTGAAGTTAAGGGATAAAAAGCGGAATAATTAAAATCGGGCTCATCTGAGTAATGGCCATCTAGGTCGCTGTTAAAATCAGTAAGCCAATGGAAACAAATGAAAAAAGTAAAATGAATCCAAAATTGAAATGACCTTTGAATCGTGCAAAGGCCGATTGATTGCCGGAGAATACTAGCGATTCTGAAAAGAAATATTAACCAAAGTGAGGAGAAAAATGGCGTCGTTTGAATCTAAGGTGTCCGATATTTTTGAAGAAAATCCCAAACTCTCTCGCAATATTCCAATTGTCATCAGGAAGATATTCAATGAATCCGAGTCTGAGTTTAGCCGACGAGTGAAAAACGAAAGTGAAAATGCTGTGAAGTCATCTCCCATGCGGCTTTTTGATATTCTTTTTATTGATTATTATTTTAAGGAACTTAACAATCGGTTTTTAAACTGGGTAATTGAACATAATCCCAGTCAGTTTACCAAAGCCGAACTTGATGAAATGCGTGCTCAAACTGAATCACATCTGGATTTTTATGAAGTCCAGGAGGTTTTCCCTGGAGAAGGAAGCTATGTCAAATCGCTTTTTACTGGCGAGGAGGGTTTTTTAAGAGATATTTCTTCTTCAAAGGGATTGGTAAAATGGGATATATTTTTAACGCGCTGCTATCGTTTTCACGGTGATTATTACGCCACCGGTTCACTCTCTTTGTTTGATCAATCTGAAAAGAACGGTATTCTTAAGAGAATCGAAAATGCCTTTTCCGGTAGGAATGATATTTCCAGCGGTGCTACTTACGCCGATTTTGCCAAGAACCATTGGGAAATATTCTTCCAAATTGAGCATGATATCCAAGAGCAGAGAAAAAACAAAAAATTTTATACAAAATATGGGGAATTACAGTTATGTGAGGTTCGATTTCAGGTTAATGATTTTGCGGCTCTGCTTGAGAAAGTCGAGGACTATGATGAGTTTAATTTTATCGAGACCAAATCGCGCCGGGATAAAAAGAGAAAAAGAAACATTGTCCGCTACCAGTTTGATTGGCTTACACTTGGCATCGAGGATGAACTGGAACCCTTAAAAACAGAACACATTGAAAATGGAATTATATTGAGAACTTCTCAACTTGACATCGATGGCAAGGAGATGGGTATTGATGTAATAGGTAATTTATACATTGACCCATTTCTCTTTCGCCTTGAAACACGTTCCCTTGAGCTGGCTGAATTTGCCGTCCGCTATTTTACTGAGATTTTTGGCGATATGCTGACCTTTAAGAGAATTATCAAAAAGAAACTGAATCTTAATCGTAAGCCAAAAATCAATGAAGCTGCCGATGAGCCGGAAAGCTCGGAACTGGTAGATCCTGAATTGAGGAAAAATGTGTTGGAAAATTATTATTTGAGCCTCCTCGATGAGAAATTGCCCGCCCTAAATAATTTAACCCCTCGTGAAGCAAGGGAGGATACGGCTTATTTGCCCCTATTGATTGACTGGTTGAAGGGTCTGGAAAATATGAATGAACGGAAAAGGATGAATGGTGAGGATAGTGTTTCGATAGAGATGCTAAAGAAAGAATTGGATATTGATTATTGAAGAGATTAGAGTGATTATTTTTGCATAGCCGGAGTAAATGGCAGGGTGTTGTACGCGGCAATCAAAAAATATTATCGCCGCGAATTCACGAATTTTATTCGAATTGAATTTGTGAATTTGTGGCGCTTTTTTTGTGAAAAATCAGAAATTTGATGTGTCATTTAGAAGACATTCTTTGCCCAATTATAATGCCTTCAACCCCTTCACAAAAGCATCCAATTCAGCTTGACTACGCTTTTCAGTAACCGCTACCAGCAGTGCATTTTCTAAGCCGTAGTCGAATTTGGACAAATCAATTCCAGCCAAGATCTTCTGTTCTTTTAATCCCGAAATAACCTCAGTGACGGGGACAGGGGTTTTGATTACAAATTCCTTAAAAAATGGGGCTCCAAATTTCAATTTAAATCCGGGAACGGCTGCAATTTTTTCGGCCAAATAATGACTTTTTTGAAGGCATTGATTGGCGACTTCCTGAATGCCCTGTTTTCCCAAAAGCGACAAATACACCGTAGCTGCAAGAGCATTTAGGGAATTATTCGTGCAAATGTTCGATGTGGCTTTTTCCCGACGAATGTGTTGCTCGCGTGTTTGAAGCGTCATAACAAAACCGGGGCGTCCCGAGGAATCCACTGTTTTGCCGATCAGACGTCCGGGCATTTTTCTCACAAGCTCTTGTTTGACTGAAAAAATTCCCAGATAGGGACCGCCAAATGCCAACGGATTTCCCAGTACCTGACCCTCACCCGTTACAATGTCCGCATTGTAAGAACCCGGAGGCTCTAGGAGTCCCAGCGAAATGGGATCGTTCGATGTAATAAACAGAGCCCCGGAATTGTGAGCGATGGCTTCAATTTCATGGACATTTTCCAGGTTTCCCAGAAAATTGGGATGCTGAATGATGACGCCGGCCGTCTTATCGCTGATTGTTTTTTTCAAACAGGCTAAATCGGTGGCACCGTCCGGGGCTAAATCGATTTCCTGAATGTGAATTTTTTGACCGTGAAGGTAGGTTCGCAAAACATCTCTGTAAAAGGGATTGACTGCTTTTGAAATAACAATTTCCGGTTTATTTTTTACGTGAAATGCCATTAGCGCGGCTTCGGCAAGAGCTGAACCGGCATCGTACATAGATGCATTTGTAACATCCATGGCTGTTAGGTTTGAAATCATGGATTGGTATTCGAAGATGGCTTGCAGGCTTCCCTGGCTAACTTCCGGTTGGTAGGGCGTGTAAGCCGTGTAGAATTCCGACCGAAGCAGAATGTGATCAACAGCCGCCGGAATGAAATGATCGTAGGAACCGCCGCCCAAAAAACAGGCATAATCTTGGACAGAATGATTCTTTTGGGAAAGCCGGCGCAAAAGTTGAAAGGCTTCCAGCTCTGACGCGGGATCGGGCAAATTGAAATCGCCGTGAAAACGAACAACTTCCGGAACCGTTTCCAGCAAGTCTTCAAATTTTTCCACGCCGATAGCACAAAGCATGTCTTGCTCTTCTTCTTTAGTTGTTGGAATAAAAGGCATTTATCTCTCCTAAAATGAATTGCGCCAGCAGTGTTCAGGATATCCTGAAAATAAATCTCACAGCTGGTTAATCTATTGCCACAAGTATGAAATCTCAAAAAATAGAATAGCGATCGTGCAAAAAGTAATTGTGAAATGCACTATTCAATCATATGTTGATATTGATCGGGAGTCAAAAGAGCCTCGGTTTCCTTTGGATCAGCCATTTTTATCTTGATAATCCAGCCTTCCCCGTAGGGATCCTGATTAATTAACTGGGGGCTTTCCTCCAGGTTGGAGTTGACCTCGATTACTTCGCCGGAAACAGGGGCAAAAACGTCTGAAACGGTCTTAACGGCTTCAATGCTTCCAAAGGGTTCCATTTGCTGAATATGATCGCCGATCTGCGGGAGTTCGACGAATACCACATCACCCAGCTCCCCCTGGGCATAGTCTGTAATTCCGATAATGGCCGTATCGCCTTCCACATAAACCCACTCATGCTCTTCCGTGTACAATAGATCTTCGGGAATTTCCATTGTTATTGTTCCTCCGTTTGTTTCACTTTCAGAAAGATAGTTCCTTCGAACCCTATTTATCCGTTTGCAGCGGTAGCGGCTGCTTGTTTATTTTCCTCTGCTTGAAGGGTCTCTATAAAGCGAATATCATAGTTTCCTTCTCGAAAAGCTTTGTTTAAGAGCACTTTTTGGTGAAAAGGAATGGTTGTGTGAATACCCTCAAGAACAAATTCTTCGAGGGCTCGTTTCATTCGCATAAGCGCCTCTTCGCGGGTACTTGCATGTGCAATGACCTTGGCTATTAGAGAATCGTAGTAGGGTGGAATCACATATTGGGCATACGTATGTGTATCCACTCGGATGCCCGGTCCCCCCGGCGCGTGAAAATTAGTTATTTTTCCAGGGGATGGCATAAAATCACGATCCGGATTTTCGGCATTAATACGACATTCAATGGCATGGCCCCGCATGTTGTACATGCCTTTCACTTGAATTTTTTCACCCGCCGAAACGCGGATTTGTTCCTTTATCAGGTCAATATCCATCACCATTTCCGTGACAGGGTGCTCGACCTGAATTCGGGTGTTCATTTCCATGAAATAGAATTTGCCGTCTGTATCCAGTAGAAATTCCATGGTTCCGGCACTGCTGTATCCGGCATATTCGGCACCCTTCATTGCCAATCGATTCAGCTCTTTTCGCATCTCTTTTGTAACGGCGGCCGATGGCGATTCCTCGATGAGCTTCTGATGTTTTCGCTGAACAGAACATTCGCGTTCGCCCAGCGCAATGATGTTTCCAAATGTATCTCCAAGAATTTGCACTTCAATATGGCGTGGGTGCTCAAAAAATTTTTCCATGTAGATATCTGAATTTCCAAACGCTGCCCCGGATTCGTTTTGCGCCATCTGAAAGGCATTTTCCATCTCCGAGGGTTCGCGGACAATGCGCATTCCTTTACCGCCACCACCGGCAGAAGCCTTCAGAATCACCGGGTAGCCAATTGATTCTGCGAGTTCTTTTGCTTCATCGGCATTTTTAATTACACCCTCGCTTCCGGGAATAACAGGTAATCCCGCCTTTTTCATCGTTTCTTTTGCAAGGGATTTGTTTCCCATTTTCTCAATGATTTCCGGGGTTGGACCAATGAATTGGATGTTGCAGGATTGGGTAATTTCTGCAAAATGGGCATTTTCCGCCAGAAAACCGTAGCCCGGATGAATGGCATCGGCATTTGTGACTTCGGCGGCACTGATAATTCTTGGAATGTTCAAATAGCTCTCGTGGCTGGGGGGTGGACCGATACAAACAGCCTCATCAGCAAATCGTACGGCAAGAGAATCCGTATCGGCCTCAGAATAGACGGCCACCGTTTTTACGTCCAACTCTTTGCAGGCACGAATAATTCTTAAAGCAATTTCACCTCTATTGGCAATCAGGATTTTTTTAAACAAGTGCCATATCCTCCTAATGCGGCTTTTTCGAATTTAGTGTAATGCTCCAAATCTTAAAAAAATAAATAAAGTGTAAGTGGAAATCATTTTATTTTTCAATAAATTCATTAATTAGATTCAACCAAAAAGAGAACCTGATTGTATTCGACAGGTTTCGCATTTTCCACAAGAATGTCCGCAATTTTTCCACTGACCTCAGCTTCAATCTCATTCATGAGTTTCATGGCCTCAATGATGCAAAGGACCTTTCCGGGTTCAATACGGTCACCGACCTTAACATAAGGCTCCGCATCCGGGGCCGGAGCACGATAAAACGTGCCAACCATAGGGGAGCGAATTTCAATGAGATTCTCATTTTTTGTGGGTTCGGCTGGAGCTGTTTTTTCAGGCACCGGGGCATTTTGTTGAATGGGCTGAGCTGCGGGTTGTGGAGCGGACACCGGTTGCATCGGTGCAGAAATAATCGGTTCCGTGCCATTTCCCGTATATCCCTTAACAATTTTTACCCTTTGTCCCCAACGCGAAACTTCGAGCTGATTAATATTGCTTTCTTCAACGATTTTGACTAATTCACGAATATGAGATGCTTTCATAAAAACCTCCTGATCCACCTTCGGCGGATTTTTTGCCACTGTAAAAATTTTGATCGCTGTTCCCCGCTTCAATGCCTTTCTGTAAACGTTGGGAACTGGGATTCCAATAGAATCTGGCCCTATACGCGCTCCACGTAGGTACCGGTTCGGGTGTCAATTTTCAATACCTCTCCCTGTTCGACGAAAAGAGGAACCTGAACTACTGCTCCCGTTTCCAATTTTGCTGGTTTCGTTGCGCCAGATACGGTATCGCCTTTCACGCCCGGTTCGGTTTCAATTACCTTGAGCTGCACAAAAAACGGCAGTTCAATGCCAATGGCTTCTGTCCCATGGAATAGAATTTCCACAACTTCCCCTTCTTTTAAATAATTCTTCGCATCGCCAACCAGGTCTTCACTAACAGCAACTTGTTCGTATGTTTCATTATCCATAAAATAGAAGAGCCCTCCATCGAAGTACAGGTATTGCATATCCTTGCTTTCCACCCGTACATCAGCTACCTTTTCATCCGAGCGAAAGGTGCGATCAATAACACGACCCGTTTGAAGATTCTTAATCTTTGTTCGAACAAAGGCTCCCCCTTTTCCGGGCTGAACAAATTGAAATTCTACCACTTGCCAGAGATTGTTGTCAATATTTAAAACCATTCCATTTCTAATTTGTGAAGCCTGAGCCATAAATTTCCTCCGCGTGTAAATGATGATTTGTATCGAAAACTCTGAAAATATAATAGGTATAAACGTAAAAGTCAACAAAATTTAATATTTTAAAAAATATTTGTCAATGAAAATTTTGCTTGAAATTGGGGGGAACAATTTCATATATTTATAACCATTTTGGAACAAAAAACTCTACTGCTGCGAGTTTTGCAAGAGTGATTGAAAAATATTTAGTGAAAAATTGTTAGATAAAACTCGCAACGGTAGAGACAAAAAAATGTTGGACTTGTTGAATGGACTTGTTTGGTGCAATCGATGAAATTTTTAAAAAGTAACGGATTGGTTTTGGTTCTAACTCTTGTTGGAGCTGCTTTGGGATATGGCTATTTTATCTGGGTTAGGGATTTTTCACTCCCTGCGCAGGTTGACGGCAACGAATTGATTAGCACTGGCTTCGGAACCGGTCTTGGATTTTTGTTTGGATTAAAATTGCGGGATGGCTTCCGCAAAAAGAAAGAGAAAAGTGAGGAATCTTAATGAAAATTCTTTTGTTTGCAGTTTTGTTAATTTTGGCTCTTTTGGTGGTGTCGCAACTGACAATCATTTTAAAGGCCAAACGGAATAAAGGCAGAAGTGTCGAAGGAATCCCGGGACAAATTGGCAGAAAAATTGAGCAAGGGGAGGGAGTTTTGATTTATTTTTTTAGTCCATCCTGTCGGGCGTGTAAGGCCCAAACACCTATTTTCCAAAGGGTTAAAAATAAATACAGGAATGCTTACGAAGTCGATGTTACAAAAAACGGCGAGATTGCAAAAAAGTTCAATGTAATGGGAACGCCGACTATTGCGTGGGTCAAAGAGGGAAGTATTCAAGAGTTTTGGGTGGGTCTTCGTCAGGAAGAGCAGTTGTTGAAAACAATCCAATAAGATGAATCATTTCGGGAATCAAGAAGTTATCCACATATTTTTCACATGGCCTGTTGCTGGTAATTGTGCTCAGAAATAACCAGTTAGATGCGGTAGGAATTGGTTTTAATTTTGACTTTTGTTGGTTTTGAAAGGTTCACCTGAATATTTTCTAACTTATTGATTAATAATAAAAAAGCGTCCAAAAAATAGTGAATTTCAAAAGCATCGAACAAATTATTTGTTATTTTTATTGAAATAGAGGCGTTCTTTCTTTTGGAGAGGATACCGTAGGAAACGACGCAGGGTTATCCACATTTTGTTCACATTTGTCCACACCATTTGGATTGAATCGGAATGCCAAATTCTTTGCCAGACGATCGTAAATTGCTGCTAAAAAATAGACTTGAGCATTTATATCGGCAGTATAGCCGGGAGTTTTTGTATTCCGATCCCCTGGCATTTGTTCACCGCTATTCCGATCCAAAAGATCAGGAGGTTGCCGCCTGGATTGCCTCCGCGTTGTCCTATGGTAGCGTTCCTCAAATTCAGCGGTCGCTGACCACTGTTCTGTCGATTATGTCCGAACATCCCTACGCATTTCTTCAAGATTTTTCATTATTTTCCTTTTCGGAAGATTTTCGCACCTTTCGGCACCGGTTCACAACCGGTGCGGATCTGGTAGTTCTTTTTTATTTAATTCACATTGTAATTGAGCGTTTTGGGTCTGTTGGGGGTTTCTTTCAACAAACGTTACTAAAATCGGAAAATCCGGTCAAGAATCTTTTGTCCCGGGTGGTTCACCGATTACGGGAGACGGATTTTTCTCCTGTTGAATCTTTTTATCGCCCGAAAAAATTCTGGTATCTTTTGCCATCGCCGGATTCTGGAAGCGCGTGCAAACGCTGGAATATGTTTCTGCGTTGGATGGTTCGCCGAAATGACGGCGTTGATCTCGGCCTCTGGACTTGGATGTCGCCATCCGCCTTGATTTTGCCTCTGGATACACACACCACCCGCCTTGTTCATCTTCTTGGCCTGACAAAGTTTAAAAACCCAAGCTGGAAAATGGCAGAGGAGGTAACCGCGCACTTGCGAGAATTGGATCCTTCTGATCCTGTAAAATATGATTTTGCCCTGTCCCGGCTGGGTATTTTGAAGCAATGTCCTGGCAAAAGGCAGGCAGACATCTGTGAAAAATGTGCGCTATTCGATGTCTGTGCAGGGTGATTGTTTGAGAAAAAGCCTTGTTTCTTTGGCAAAAATCGGCTATTTTGTTTAGGTGCTGTTCAATCTTTTCCAATTCTATTTTCAGGTTTTTCAATTTATGTCAAAAATTAATTTACGAAGCTATTTCATCAGAATTCCTCAGATAATTCTTTTTATTTTTTTCGCCAATGGAGGCCTGCTGTTTGCTGCGGATTCTCCTCATTGGGAGAAAAATCACGTTGTGGACGGAGCAATTAAGCGGGGGATCGATGCCACAATCCTTCAGCGCTATTCACTGGCCTATTCCATTTTCGACAGTCTCATTGCCCTGAATCCAAACGATCCCAGGGGATATTTTTACCGAGCGGCGGCAATCCATTCAAAAATGATGGACCTGGAGGATTACAGAGAGGATGCTGATTTTGTGAAATTCATTCGGAAAACCATTCGCCTGTCAGACGCTATTTTGCGCGATCATCCATTGGATGGGTGGGCCTATTTTTATGACGGAAGCGGATACAGCTATTTTTCGCTTTATCTCATTCATGAGAAGAAATATTTCAAAGGGCTGCGTTTGGCTCAGAAAGGGGTTGGCTTATTAAACAAGGCAGTCTCCAAAGACAGCACTGTGTACGATGCCTATCTTGGAATTGGAACCTATGAATATTGGCGAAGCCGAAAAACAAAATTGCTTAAATGGCTGCCAATTTTCCCGGATCGCACCGAGGATGGGATTCGAAAAATTATATTGTCCTTTGAAAAAAGCCGCTACGCCCGAGCTGTTTCATTGAATGAATTGATTTGGGTAGAGATTGATCGAAAAAATTGGAAGGCGGCGATCGATTATGCAAGGCAGGGTCTGGCTCAATATCCAGGGAGTCGTTTTTTTCTTTGGCCGTTAGCGGAGGCTTATTTTCGGGGTGGATTCCATCGTCAGGCCGCCAATGCTTTTGCGAGTCTACTAAAAACCTACGAAAACGAAATTCTTCCCAATCATTATAACGAGGCAATTTGTACCTACAAAGTGGCCATAAGTGCTTTTTTTGATCACGATTATGTGCGATCTTACACCTACTGCCAAAAATTTTTCTCCCTCAAAAATCCCTCGCAATATCAAGAGCGACTAAAGAAAAAAGCCAAAGAGCTGCACAAGCTCATGGATGAAGACCGGGATATTCTTAAAA
>CAZMRE010000032.1:0-15806 GCA_964568545.1 uncultured Deferribacteres bacterium
TTATTCTTCCGATTCTTTTGTTTCCTCTTCCGGCTCGGCCTCTACAACCGGTGGGCTTCCGGCAATCAAAGGAATGGTTTTGTCTACGTCCTCTTTTTTCCCGAGAAGGGTAACCTTGTCGCCCATGTGAAATTCGTAACTCCCATCCGGAATAACCACAGTTTCCTCGCGAAGAATGGTACCCACAAGAACCTCTTTCGGCAGCTCCACATCCTTTAATTTTTTGCCAATGACCGGCGAATAATCATAAATAATAACCTGCTCAATCGCACCGCCCCCGGACTCCAGGTCTTTTCTGAGCTCTTTCACACGGCTGGAATCGATGGTAGTCTTTTCCGTTTCTTGCCTGCTCAATTCGATTTCCAGCTCTTTTTGTGCAAGTTCTTCCTTTAAGGCGTTGATCTGGCTTAAAACATCGGCCAGTTTGGAATCCATTTCGTCGAATTTTTTTTCAACAATCAGCGGGTGCGCCTTTTTCCCAAGCTCCTCAAACAAGGAATCCAGTTTTTTTTGCAGCCTTAAAATGTCAATTTTAGTTTTGCCCAATTTTGACAATTCACCGGCTTTTTCCGAGAGCTTATCCAGCCCCTCTTTGGCAACTTCCGTACTAGTTTTAGAGAATTTGTCCAGTGAATCCTGCACTTTTTTTAAAAAGTCCATTTCACCCTCCCGTTTAATTCAAATCCACAAAATGATTGTAGGCGTTTTTTTGCCTTTTGTGAGTAAAAATTCATTTGCTTGAAGCTGAAACTCAATTATTTAAACTTATAAATTTTTCTTGTAAAAAGCAAAATATTTTTATATCTTTTAACAAACTAAAGAACAAAAAGTTAGAACGGGTTTTTTGGAGAAAATTCTTTCCGGTAACTTATTCATATTTAGAAAGAATCCCAATTTTATGAGAAAAGCTTTACGAACCACAAGCTTGATCACCGTGCTGTTTTTAGGGATTCTAATCATTCTTTATGCGTATCTCAAAATTAAGTACCCACCGGACAAAATACAAACCCTGATTTTGGAACAAGCCCGCCAAGGAATTCATCGAAAAATAACGGCAACCTCTCTTCGGATTCATCCCCTTTCGGGTTTCGAGCTTCAAAATTTGGTTGTCTACGATAGAACCAATTTCCCGGAGCGAGCCTTTATTACGATTCAATCGCTTCAATTCAAATATCGTCTGTGGTCAATTTTCAAAAAAAATATCGAGATCAAGAAAATCGAGGTGATCAAGCCGCGTTTGTTTCTTCGCAGAAACGGAAAGGGTTCCTGGAATTTTGGGGATTTGATTTCGCCTGCTGCAAATGCCAGCGCGGAGCCCGCCCCTGTTTCTTCGGAGTCGGCTGTTCCCGGGATTGTCAGGAAAATCTCGTTTCACCTGAAGGAATTATCCGTACGCAACGCGGGAATGGAGGCAAATATTCTCGATTCGCTTGGCGAGGCCAGCGCCAAAATCGGGCCTGTTTCAATTCAATTAGATCATTTCATTCTTAAAAAACTCGATCCTGAAACCATTTTTAAAAATCTCGCCTTTCAACTGCTGATATACTCGAAGAATGGAAAAATTCACCTGTCAGCGGCGCCTGCGAGGCCTGTTTCCCTGCCCGAATTTTCTTTGAAAAAAGTGGAGATTTCCGGCGAATGGACACTGCGGGCGGCGTTTCGGACGCGTGAACAGCCCGATTCAACAAGAAGGGACTCAACAACCGTTCAATCTCCGCTTATTCAATTGGTAGATGCCTTTCATCTGAAACCGGTGGCCGTTCAACTCTTCGGAAGTCGTACGTCTGCTGCGGATTCTCTCATCCGCTTAACGAATCGTCTTCCGGAAATACGCGCCGGCCTGCGGGGCACAATTGCCCCGGATGTCCTTTCGGCAAAATTTTCAGACATTCATGCATCGGTGGGATCTTTCTTACGCGCGGCGTTTCGGGTAACTGCCGACAGCCTGTCCGGCCCTGCCAGTGTGGGGATTTCCTGCAAACAGGGAAAGCTGAATCTCGCGGAACTAAGTGCTTATCTCAAGAAACTTCCTCTTCTGGGGGAAAACCCGTTGGAAGGCGTTCGGTTGTCGGGAACGGCTGACTTTTCAGGCCTGTGGGCCCGCGCAACATCTACGGAAAAGCGTTTGCACGCCTGGTACCATTTACAGCCGCTTTTGCAGGACGTTTCGGTTTTTATTCCAAAAATCAGTGCAAATATCGACAACTTTTCGGCCAAGCTTTTGGCAAACGGGGAGGTGTTGGATTCAACCTTTGTCAACGGCAACGCGGAGGCTTCATTTGCCCTGCCCGCGATGCGGGTAGCTCCGGCTGAAAGTCTCGAAATTTCAGGGAAAAATCTGACTGGTGCCGCTCATTTTTCGCTGGGGAAAAATCTGGTTCCGAAAAAGTTTAATCTTGCTTTTTCTGCCGACAGTCTTCTGGGAGCACGAATTTCCAGCTATTCCGAATTTACCGTTGCTCCCGTTTCGTCCTTGCAAGATTTAAGAATAAATGATTTCAATGGATCGACGGAATTTCAGGTGCAGAGATTGAAGATAGACAACATTTCGGGTGGCAGCGCACGGGGACATGTTACTGCAGAGGGACTTCTGGTTGCCAATTACGGAATGAACGCATTTTTCAGTACCAGCGTTCAATCGAATGATCTTAAATATCTTTACGCTCCGGGCGTTTTTGAAGCGCTGCCCGCAATTGCTTTTACCGGAAAAGGAAATCTAAAAAGTTCGCCGGGCTTTCAAAGGGTTTTCCTGAAAGATTTTAGATTTGCGCTCAACGATTTTGTACAAGGAGTTATTGAAGCGACCATTGAACCGCTTCAACAAAAAGCCAATCTTCACCTGCCGGAATTGTCTGTAGACCTCTCAAAAGTGCGCCCGTTTATTCCTTCCGACATTCAAGAAAGTCTTCAGTTTGCAGACTGGAACGGAGAAGTGAGGGTTCAGGCGGAAGCCCGGGCGGCATTGAACCCCCAAACGGATTCTTTGTTGCTGTCGACGAAGGGGCAGGCAAGCGTTACGGTTCCGTATTTTATTGATTCGGAAATGCTGCTGAATGTGAACAATCTTGTGCTGAAGGCGAATTTTGACGGAACCCCCGAAAATTTAAATGCCGGATTTCAAGGTAACATTCGATCCGCTTTTCTGAAAGATGTGCTGGCTGCGCCGATCAAAGACACTCATTTTGACGGGCAGGTAGCTGTTAAGAATTTTGATCGAATTCGTCTGGAAAGTTTTTCCCTCCGGCAGCCCGATTTGCACGCAGATGTCCGGGTGCACGGAAATGTCATGCAGTTGAGCGAAACATTTCCCCGAATAAATATGGGGGGAACGTTTCAGATTCATTCATCTCAGCCTTTTCCGGCGCTTGTAGGAATCGCCGTTTCAGGTGATCTGGCGGGTAGGTTTCTTGTGGAAAGCGATTCACTTTATCCCAAAAATTTGTTTGCAGAAGGGGCGGTCAATTTAAAAGGCTTTAATGTGGCCGTTGAGAATACGGCAAATCTGAGAGGAATTCGCGGGAAAATTCCCTTTAAAATGGGAGCGGACATCGAAAGCAGTCTCTTAATTTCGAACCGGCAAAGCGCTCCGATTTCACTGCCCCTGTATCCGGTTTTTCAACCGTACTATTTTCAATCGGATTCGCTTTTTCAAACCATTGGTGTGGACACCATTTCCGTTCTAAACTACACGCTTACGAATCTGCGAAGCGATATTCGTGTAGAAAATGGGCGTGTGTTGCTTCCAAATACCCGAATAAATTTGTACGATGGAAACCTTGTTTCGCAAATGTCGTTAAATTTGGGTACGGGGCAGTTGAAGGATGTGGCGTACGAAATCAGGGCTCAGGTTGCACGGGTGAATTCAGCCAAATTCCCCGGCTCGCACAAGCGGAAGAGGGAACAGTCGCAAATCACCGCTTCCGTTCATTTTGAAGGGAAGGGTCTGGATCTTACAAAGGGGCTGGATGTGCAGGGGGGCGTTGAAGTAACGGAAATTGGGCCGGCAACCACAGACAATTTACTGAGAAGCCTGGATCCCCAGGGCCTGGACAAGAGCATTCAGCAGGTACGGCAGTTGATTCGATTTGGGGCAAAACCGAAACTGATTTCTTTCCGTATTCGGCACGGAAATCTGTACCCGACTATTCTTCTGTCGCAGCCCTGGTATTATCCCTTTAAAATATCCGGCGGAAAGGTGTCATTGGTGCGGATTCCGCTGTCGTTTGCCATCAACATGGCGTTGCAAACGTCGGAAGCGATTCAGTAGATGTGATTTTAGGAAGAATTGGATCGAATCAATGCGCAAGCCTTTGATTATTTTTTCGGCTTTGGAAAGTGTGCTGGTGAACCCGCGAACCTTTCATTGGGAAGATGCACGGGAAATTCTTAATTGGGCTTATCTGGAGGAAATTCCCTGGGTGGTGTGGTCGCGCTGGCCCGTTCAGGAAGTAATCTACTTTCGCGGGCAATTAGGGCTTACTGATCCCTTTATTGCTGAAAAAGGCGGGGTGCTTTACATCCCCTTTGGCTATTTTGATGTTGGGGTGGATGCCGTTGAAAAAGAAGGGCATGAAGTGATTGAAAATGGCTTAACCGCTGACTATTTAAGAAGAATTTTGGAAGAGTTTCGCCGTGCAAATGATTTGCCTGTTAAATTTGCAGATGAATTTTCCGTGCAGGAATTTTCCGAAATTGCCGGGATTCCGTTGCATCTGGCGGGTTTTTATCAAAATGCCCGGTATCTGCTCGCTTTTTATGTGGATCCTTACGGCGCGGGTGAATGGCTAAAAAAATTGAAGGTCAGTACCTTGAGAAAGAAAATTTTAATCAGGAAGGAGGGCTCTATTTACATTGCAACAGGCCGAAATGATGAGCGTGCCCTTGTTGCAAAATTAAAAAATTTGTTTATCAAAAATCTGGTGGCTTCCCCCAAAGTGGTAGCGATTGGCGCCAGTCTTTTAGACCAGCCCTATCTGGAAGGTGCCGACCAGACAATTGTGTTCAAAAATAGAGGGGTGCAGGCGGAAAATCTGATGCCCGACTGCAATGCTGCAACCGTGATCGAATCAGCTAATCCTGAGCGGTGGAGAATGATTGTGAAACTGCTTAAAAAAGAGAATGAGGATGCAGAAAATGGTTTATAGATTTCGAAAGATGTGGGTGTGGGGTGTTGTTGTTCTGTTGGTTGGTGCCATTTCGGGAGGGGGTTGCGGACGACAATCGCGCCAGGAGATGACAGTATTCATTCAAGGATCCGATGCCTACGCAAAATGGCTGCAAGAAAAAGTGTCGGATTTTGGGAAATCTCTTGGCTGTAAAATTTCGGTTTCTACCTATTTTCAGAATGAAGATCTCCTTGATATGCTCAATCTGGAAAAGGATGGCCGTTCCAATAAAATGGGTGTGATTGAGGTGCCGCTGGAATTGTCGGATTACTTGCGCGAAACGAAGATGATTATCCCTTTGAAACGAGCCGTATCTGAGGAGCAGTTGCGCCACGATCTCCGAAAATATGATTTTCGGCTTTTCCCGATGGAGAAGGATCCCCAGAAGGCGGCTCTCATTCCTGGGCGGGGAACAATTATTTTGATGGCTTATTTAAAACCGGCGGTTAAGGAGGTGCTTCGGGATTGGAAATTGTACAGGCGCGAATTTTCGTTCGTTATGCAAAAATACAATCACTGGGGACTCCCGACAGGCTATAGCATGGAAACCAATCCCGAGAAATGGGATTTTTACGATCTGGCTTTTATGGCCTATTACTGGGCAGCCAAGCCTTATCAGGGACTCCTAATTCCCCGATTGGCGCACTGGGGGGCTCCCGCAACAGGAGCGTTGAACGATCTGTCGGTGCGTGTTTTTGAATTGGGCGCTTCACCAGACGATCTGTTTAATCCGCTGGATGAGCGAATAGTGGATATGTTTCAATGGGAAAGTCTGTTTATAAAAGAGGGCTTTTACAATCCAGAGATGTGGGAAAGCAATTGGTCGGGAAAGGAGTTGGTCTCTGAGTTTTTATCTGAGCATATTTTTTTGGCATTTCTCGATCAATCTCAAATGTTTAGCCTTTTTGGGAGTCTTTCCTCCAGTACGCTTCAGGTTTCCCTTCAATTAAACCAGGTGGGACTGTCTCCTCTTCCAAAGGGCTGTTCGCTTTTGTTGGCGCACAATCTTGTACCGGAGCGAGAGGGCAAACACACATCCGGCTTCTACGAGTGGTCGTTTGGAATTCCATCCAAATTTCGAAATCCTCAATTGGCCTACAAGGTGATTCGCTTCATCACCAATGAGAACTTACAGCGGCAGGCTATGAACAGATTTGGGTTTTTGCCATCCCGCAAGAGCATTCTTGCCGAGTCGGATTCTGTTTTAGACAGCCCCTGGAAAAGGGCGGTTTTTCAGGTTGTCAAGAACCAGTTGGCGGCAGGTGTGCAGCCCTTTCCATCCGATTCCAGGTGGAATAGAATTGGTGCCCTGTATTTGGCTGCCTGGGAAAATATTTGTGTTGAAAAACAGATTACAAAATGGAATGCCGTTGAGGATGCCCTTAAGCCGGTAGCCGTGGATGTGAAAGAGATCAAGCAAACAACTAAAAAATAGTGGCTTTCGCAAGTATTAGGGAGGAGAAAAATGAGAAAAATAATATGGTCTGGAATTTTGGCAGCTTTTGTTGTTGCCTTGAACGGATGCAGCATAAAAGCGCCTGAGGTCACAGTTACGGGTGAAAAAACGACGCTTGAAAAACAGGTTGAAGGCACATATCAGGAAATTGAAAATGATGCGGACATGGTTGCCTCTACCCGGGCTCTGGAGGGTAAACGGAAGCCCGTTATGTCCATTGAGAAGCGTCTGGTTTTGAAGGCGATTCAAAACCGAAAATTCAACCAGGATGATGTGGAAGAATTCAAGCGCCTGGGAATTCTGGGTGAAAATAATAAGGGACTGTTGGAAATTCGGGACAAGGCTAAATTGGAAAAAGACCCGGATCTTAAAAAGCGCGTGCATGCGATTCTGGATGAGGAAAATCACGACCGGACAATTATCATGAATCGCATTGTTCAGGTGAATGAGAATCTAAAGAACGCTTCTCCGGGAGAAGTTCAAGCGGTTTTTGCGAAGATGAATCGCGAAAACTCAAAACCCGGCACGTGGATTCAGTTTCCGACCGGAAGGTGGGTGAAGAAAAAATAGGATTCTTTGTAATTTTGCTTTTTTTCTGGGTTTGGCTGGACAAAATATGAGCGCCACGGATTCAGGAATTTTATTCGAATAAAATTCGTAATTCATGAATTCGTGGCTAAAGCCTTTTTGAATGGATTCGTCATGTGAATTTGAAATATCCTCCAATCTAAAAAGGATGGCCTCTTTGCATTTCAGGATTAGAAATCTCTTTTTGTTAACTCGATTTTTTTCTCTTCTTGGGGGTTTTTTGCTGACGCTCCTGGTGGCTTCGTTACTGTTTTCCCAGGAAACCGGTCTTTTTTCTTATTACGAAAGCTTATTTGCCCCGCGTTTAGATAGCTTGCGCCAGCTCACGACTCATCCGGGGAACGACGTTTTTCCGTCACTCTCGCCCGACGGTGATTGGTTGGCGTTTGCCTCAGACCGCAGCCAAAATTACGACATCTGGGCAAAAAACATTCAAGCCGGAGACCTGCTTCAATTAACCACGCACAAGAGCGAAGACACGCAGCCCGTGTGGCTTCCAAACGGGAAGCAACTCGTTTTTGTCTCCAAGCGCTCGGACGGACTGGGAGATCTCTTTCTGCTCAGCGTTCGTCTTTTCCGGGGGCACCTTCTTTCCAAAAAATTGACACAGTTAGACAATTATCTGGGTTACGACGGCGAACCGGCCGTTTCTCCCGACGGGAAATGGGTGGCGTTTGTCAGTGACCGAAAAACCGGGCAAAGGAATGTCTGGCTCCTGCAACTTAAAAGTCGAAAGATCCTTCAGGTTACAACCCGGGGTGGTTTCTCTCCCGCTTTTTCACCGAACGGCCGGTGGCTGACGTTCACAAAATTCTCGAACGGGCTGTGGCAGATTGTAGAAATCCCGTTCTTGACCGGCCGATTTCCCGTAGTGCGCGAGCAGGAAACCGTCATTTTTTCCTCAAGCGATCCCTCGGGCTTTTCGGCCTGGATCGATTCGTCCCACGTTTTGCTGGTAACGTATCCCTACGACACCAACGGAGACGGCAAGAAAACGGTTTCGGACAACGGCCTTATTGTCCGGTGTTCTGCGCGCCCCTTGCCGGGCAACCGTCGGGTTGGAGCCGCTCCCGTCACGTACAAAACCTCGGGAATCTGGAGCTCGGCCTTCCCCGTTTCCGGGAAAAACGGGCAAATAATTTTTTGCTCATCCTTTGAGGGAAACAGAGATATTTGGGCGATGAAGCCGTTTGGGGAGCTTCGCATTCCGGAAAGCCCTCTGGCAATTCTGGCTTTTGCCGATCAGAAATTTCCTCTACAGCCGGTGCGGTATTTTCAGGCTTTAAACGATTCTTCTTTTCGGGCAGTCTGGAGGAAAAAGCGGCAGGCTTACCTTTTGCAGCGATTGTTTGTCCTGAGAAAAGGCCTGCGCCATACGCAAGGTTCTCCAAACCTTTTCTCTCAATTCGGGTTTGAATCGGGAGTGGCCGCCGAGAAAATCGGTTGGACGGCCCTTGCGCAACGCTCTTATCATCAGGCCATTCGCGGTGGCGCCGTGCAAAGTTCCTGGGCACTTCGGGCACAATTGGCACTCTGGCGGCTCGGTAACCTTCCGCCGGCAAAAGAACTTGCGGCAGTTGACTCCCTTCTTTCTCTGAAACCTCAGGGGAAAACGTCCGTGGCCTTGCTTCACTTGCGCCAGGCAAAACTTTTAGCCAAACTGGGAAAGTACAACCAAGCCTTGCAGGGACTTCAATCGGTTACAGGTGCAAAATCAATTGCCCGGGATGTGGTTTTTCGTGCGGGTCTTATGCTGGGGCAGATTTACGCGGAACTGCAAAATTTCCCGTTGGCCGTAAAAACGGAAGCGAATCTTCTCCGTGCGTACCCAAAGGCGTTCTACTGGGATCAGGTGGTTCTTCAAAAAATCAATTGGATTCTTGCTCAAAATCCGGAATGGTCTGATCCCGTTCAGGCCTACCAGTTTTTTATTCAGAACTATTCAAACATTCCCCGGCTTGCAGCCTGGGCGCAGTACCAAATCGGGCACACGTACGAAAAACGGGGAGATTTTCGGGTAGCCATTCGCGAATACGTCCGTACGCGAACCCATTATTCGACTGAGCGTGAGGCGTTTTTCCGGGCAACCGTCGGTTTAATTTCGATTGACCGTTTTTTAAAGGATTCACGTGCGCTGATTCGTGTGTGCCGGGAAAGCCTCGAAAAGGGCAGTCCGCTGGATTCCGTCCAGGCGGGGTGGGTTCGGCAAAATTTGATCCGGGCGCTTTTGGATGAAGGAGAAAAACTTTTTTCACAAAATGACTGGCAATTGGCGCGGTCTTCCTTTCAATCGGTGCTTGCTTTTGATTCGCTGAATGTGGAAGCCCATCGGGGAATCGTCAAGTGCGCAGATCGGGGCAATCAATTGGAAACCGTCATTCGGCGCTACCGTGAGAAGCTCCTGGAAAACCCGAAAAATGATGTTTACCTGTACAGTCTGGGATTGGCTTATTCTTATCTCGCCACGCGAAAAAAATTGCCTGCCGAAGATTATCGCATCCTGCTGATCTCAAATACCTATCTTGAAAATGCCCTAAAGCGAAATTACCGATTGGTTTACGCGTACCTGACACTGGGATTTAATTACGAAACCCTGGCCGGTTTGGAGCAAACCCTTCAAAACCGGAAGGAGCCCCTGATTTCCCGCGTAACCAAAGGCGTTCTGGCGCCCGTATTTTGGGCGATTCGCACCGTTACATTTCAAAAAGCGCCTACGCAGCACCTCTGGTACGAAAAAGCGATTGACCTGCTCACGGTGGGCGTTTCAATCAATAACGAGAAAAAATATCCGGCTTTAGAGGCTAAGCTTTTGCTGAATTTGGCCAACAACTATTATCAGATGGGTGAATTTGGCTACGAAAAGGCGTTTCAGTATTATCACGCCCGAATGCGGCTGGATTCCACCTTTCGCTCGTTGCAGCAGCAAGCGCTGGTGTACGAACGAATGGGACACTGTGCCGTCATTCTCGAAAACTGGCCGGAAGCGGTTAAGGACATTTCCAGGGCGATTTCACTCTACCGGCAGCAAAAAAATACCCCCAAAATTCTGGAAAATACCGACCGCCTGGCCTGGGCGTATTTTATGTCGGGAGAGTACGATCTTTCGGTTGAAAAATATCTGGCCATTTTGAAAACCGTTCGAACACTTCAAACCATTCCGCAAAAAGAGAGAGCACTGGAGCGTCTCCATCGGAATCTTGCCAATGCCTATCTTTATTTACATGATTTTCAAAGTTCTCTGAAACAGTTGCGAATGGCGCTAAACCTCCTGGATTCGGGAAAGATTAGGGACAAGCGCTCGTTAAAAGGCTATTTGAGAATTGAATTTCTGGGCTATTCCATTCCCGTTTTTAATATGACCAAACTTCTGGAGCAGGGTGGAAGCAGGGGCGTATTGACTGTGGCGGATGAGCGAGCGCTTCTTTACACGCTCTTGAAAAAGAATTACGAAGGACAAAAATATCTCTTGCAGGCCATTCGGGTTCTGGAAGAAAAGGAAACGCTGTTTCGCAAGAAAAAAGATCATCTGGCCGAGGCGGTTACGGAAAATAATCTGGGGTATCTCTATTCGTTTTACGGGGATTACGAAACCGCCTGGAAGAAATTCAGCCGTTCGTTTTCCATTTGTCGGGATAAGAAGTACTGGTCGGGGGCGGTGGTTAATCTGAACAATATTGCCCGCCTGGCGCTTGCTTTTTGGACGAAAGAAAAACTGACCGGAGAAAGGCCCAAAACCATCACAGTTGATTACAAGCGGGTGCTGGAGCTTTTGATCGCGGGCGGCAGCTACCTGGAAAATATTCCTTACGGAATGGCGAAAGAACGAGTGGCTTTGCTGTACCAGACGGGAATTCTAAAAACACTCATTTTCCTTTCACCCAAAAATAAATCAAAGGAAGCCCCGCGTGTTCGCTCAATTGAGCGTTACGCCGCGGCCACAGATGTGCTTCAAACCTACGGTCACGCACTCGATTTGGCGGTTCGCCTGCACCTGACACGGGAACAAATCATTCTTCGGAAAAACCGGGCGGACATTTACCTGCTCTTAGGCTGGCCGGTTGAGGCCAAAGCTGATCTGGAAACCGCTCGGCGCCTGGCGCTTCAA
The DNA here is from genome assembly GCA_964568545.1 of uncultured Deferribacteres bacterium. Classification (GTDB taxonomy): domain Bacteria; phylum Zhuqueibacterota; class JdFR-76; order JdFR-76; family BMS3Abin05; genus BMS3Abin05. The sequence continues at coordinate 11,315 of CAZMRE010000032.1, forward strand.
ACAGGCGCTTCCAATCTGCTGTGGCGCATCGATTTTGCGTTGGGTACGCTGAATCAGTCGGGGGGAAAACCTCAGGCAGCCGATTCCACAGCGTCTCATTTGCTGGAGGAGGCCGTCCAGATTCTGGAAGCCACACCGGACACCACCAGCGGACGGCAGCAGATTGGCGAGCCTCGCCCGGATCAAGACCTGCTTTATGAGACGTACGTGAACCAGGAAGCCCGCACCGGAAATGTTAAGAAGGCGCTCGAAGTCAGCGAGCGGCGGCAGGAAAAACGCTTTTTGGATGATCTGAGCGGTTACAGACTGCAATTAAAACTGGAATCGCACAAAATATTTTACGGGAATGCTCACTATTTGCTTCTCGAAATTGCGCGCCAAAAAACGCTTCTTCGGCAGATTTCGGCTCAAAAGGTACCGAATTTCCAGCGGCAGTCGCGGGTGAAGGCCCATCTGGACAGTCTTGAGACGGAATATCGGGGAATGATTCGCAAGCAGCTTCAAACAAACCCCGAATTGGTAGCGCTCGTGCAGCCAATTACTGTTCCCATTAAAAAGATTCAGGCGATTTTGAAGCCACGTACGGCTTTAATCAAATATGACCTGGGTCTGAAGAACGGCTGGATGTGGGTGGTTACGTCCGACACGGTTTTGCAGGTAGAACTGCCCGTTTCGCGGCAGGATGTGAAATGGCACGCGGAGAAGGCATTGGCTAGCGGAATGGCCCACCCCGGTGCGGATTCCAATTTCCAATGGCTCAGCCAAAACCTGCTATCGCCCGCTTTAAGCCGAATCGGGGCCTTTTCAACGCTTATTTTTGTTTCGGGGCGAAACCTTCTCGAATTTCCCTTTGAATGTCTGCCGTACAAAAAGGGAATTCTCGCGGATTCGATTTCTGTTCGGTACGCACCGGATCTGCTAAGCCTTTATTTCCAATTTCAAAAAAGACATCTCCCGCAGAAAAAGATTACCTTTTTTTCCGGCGGAAATGGCGCATTTGATTTTCCCGTTGGCTCAGGAGTTAGCGTGCTGAAAAAAGTGGGGGTATCCGCGACAGAACGGAATTTTCTTAAGGCAGCCACGGATGCCGACGTGATTCACCTGAGTGTTCCCATTGTTGCCGATAGGTTTCAACCCATGCGAACGGCATTCAGATTTCGCTACCCGGCAGTAAAATCGCAAAAAATGCCGCCGCTGATTTCACCGTTTCCGCCAAACAATGACGGCCGGCTTCATCTGCACGAGGTGTTCGGATTGGATTCCCGGGCAAATGTGCTCATTGTCGAAGCGGACTCCTCGGAGAAACCGGGGCAGATCCCTGAAGCGGATTTCGTGGCTCTTGTTCACGCATTTGGCTACGCAGGGATTCCCTCTTTCATTTTTCAAATGCGTGCAATTCCCCCAAGGGCCAGAAATCTGTTTTTTGGTGAATTTTACAGGGGCGTGTTTAACGAGCGTCCCTTTGATGCCTTTGAATCGGCTCGGGAGAAAATGCGGCAGGCTTTTCCCGATCCGACGGTGTGGGGTGCGTTTCGTTGGTTCGGATTTGAGGGGATGTCACCCACGGAAGAGGTGCAATTTGCCCGGAATCGGTTGAACCAAATGTTTGCAACGGGATACCGTTTTGCGCAGAAAGGCTATTGGTGGGACGCCATTCGGAATTACGAGCAGGCGCTTCAAATGGCGAAGCTGTTAAATCAGAGCCAGAAAGCCACAACTTTGTACGAACAGCTTGTAGAGGTGTGCAGCGCGGGGAAATACTGGCAGCGCGCTGCCCGCTATCAGGAAATCCTGAATGTGCATTATGAAAAGCAGAAGGACTGGGAGTCTCTTCTCGAGGGAACCAACGCGGCGCTGGTGTTTTACACCCACCTTCACAATCGCAAAAAAATGGCAATCTACCAGAAAAAATACCAGAGCCTTCTTGCAAAATTAGGGACTCGGACGGAGCAAGCGGATGCGTTTCGAGAAATTGCTCTGCTGCAGGAACGGAATAAGAATTACACGCAGGCCATTTCCTTTTTGCAAAAATCTCTCGGGATTTACCAAAAATTGGGCAAGGTACCCCAAAGCGCTCAAATTATGTTGGATTTGAGTCGCATTCACCTCAAATATCTCGATGCCTACAGCCAGGCGATCACGTACGCTGAAAGGAGTTTGTCGCTTGTAAAAAAGCTGCCGCCCTCTAAAATACACATGCTGATTTACCAGTACCTCGGATTGGCGTACGAGAAAATCGGCTCGTACCAAACGTCATTCGATTTCCAGGCGAAAGCGGCGGCATTGTCTCAAAAATTAGGGAGTTCCGGCGATCAGGGGCTGGAGCACCAATTTATGGCCAATATTTATTGGAAGATGGGCGATTATCTCCACGCGCTAAAAGAGCAAGAAAAGGCGATCCAAATCTTTCAAAAATTGAAACGTCCCAGGCTGTTGGAATTGGCTTATTCAACCAAAGGTCTTATTTTTATGAGCTTAAATGAAATTCCCAAGGGACTGTCGTTTGAAAAACAAGCGCTAACCCTGGCACAATCGCTGGAGGATAGTCTGGACGAGGCAACTATTCTCAAAAACATTGGCAACGGATACGCCCGGCAATCCAATTGGGATTCAGCCCGAACAGCCTACCGGCAGGCCATAAAAATTGACAGTCTGATTTCAGCCCGGCGCGGACTCGGTTACGATTTCCGGAACCTGGGGCTTTTCTTTCTGCAGGAAAAACGAAGCGGGGAGGCGCTGCGGTATGTGAAACGCGGGCTTGAGATGAGCCGGAAAATTCGAGATCGCCGGAATGAAGCCTCCTGCTTGCTGGGGTTGGCACGAATTTTTGAGCAGATGGGTCAGGCAGATTCGGCATTGGCTTACGGAAAACAGGCGGTTCGGTTGTCGTCCGAACTGGAAATTCCGGAAATCACCTGGCAGGCATTTGAATTTCTAGGTGACACCTGGACGCAGAAGGATTCACTGCGGCAGGGTTTGCAGGCTTACCGGAAAGCGATTGGGGTGATTGAAAGACAGCGCGCCCAAATTCGCGTGGAAAGTTTCCAGACGGGTTTTCTGGCGGATAAAATGGGCGTGTACGGAAAGGTAATCGATTTGCTGGTGAGACAGCACAAGCCGCGGAAAAGCTTTGAATTTGCCGAACGGGCAAAATCCAGAAGTTTTATCGATTTGCTGGGCAATCGAAGAATCAATTTTCAGGAGGGTGCCGATTCAACGGTTTTGAAACAGGGAAATCAGATCCAGAACGCCATTCAACGATGGCAAAATCTTCTGACGCAACTGTACCAGAAACCTCAGATTACACCTGTGTTAAAGGACAGCATTTCTCACGTTCGGGCCACGCTTGACAGTTTACGAACGGCCTACAGGGATTTTCTGGATCGACTGCGAATGGATAATCCCGAATTGGCGTCGATGGTGTCCGTGAAACCGTTTCAAGCGGAGGACATTCAAAACTCTCTTGACGATTCAACAGCGCTTCTGGCCTATTACATCCTTCCGAAAAAACTGGTTCTCTGGGTACTTCGGAAGGACACAATTGCGGTGTTTCCCGTTCGCGTTTCTTCTAAAAGATTAACCAATCTGGTAAAAATGTTTCGGGAAGACCTGCAAAAGAAGCTTCCCATCGACGACCAGGCCGGTCGGCTGTACCGCACTCTCATTCGCCCGGCCGGGAATTTGCTGAAGCCGTGCTCACAATTGATTCTGGTGCCGCACGCCGTGCTTCATTATCTGCCCTTCGGCGCACTAATGGATGGTAATGGCCGATATTTGCTGGATCGGTTCCGTCTGGCAAACGCTCCCAGTGGCAGCGTTTTAAAGTTTTGCCTGCAAAAGGGGGATCGCTTTCGAAAATCCAAAAAAATCATTCGGAAGGTTCTGGCCGTCGGCGATCCCGATTTGGGTGACCCCCGCTACGACCTTCCGTTCGCTGAAAAAGAGGCGGAAAGCCTCAAGCGTACCTTTTCTGAAACGACGGTTCTTCTCCGAAAACAGGCAACGGAAACCCGGGTTAAACGGAAGATCGGCGGATTTGATCTGGTGCTGTTTTCGACGCACGGGGAATACGACCCGGTGAACCCGCTTTTTTCAGCCCTGCGGTTGACGCCCGATTCGCTGAATGACGGCCGGCTGGAAGCGTGGGAAATTTTTGGCCTTCGAATCAACACCTTTCTGGTGACGATGAGCGCCTGCGAAACAGGTTTGGGAAAGGTCACCCGCGGAGATGAAGTCATCGGGCTTTCCCGTAGTTTTATTTTTGCGGGAACCCCAACTGTCGTTGCTTCGCTGTGGAAGGTGGACGATCTGACAACGGCGGTCATTATGAAACGCTTTCATCGGTATCTACACCAGGGGCTTTCACGGGCTCAGGCGTTGAAAGAAGCCCAAAATTATGTCCGGCAGTACATTCACCCCTACCCCTATTTCTGGGCTGCATTTTATCTGACGGGTGACCCGCGGTAGGAAGCGAATGGATTCTTTTTGAAGA
>CAZMRE010000033.1:0-15653 GCA_964568545.1 uncultured Deferribacteres bacterium
ACAACGGATTTTTCGCGAGCCTTTTCCACAAGCAGTTGATTGATTTTTTCCTGCCGAAGGGTGTGATTTCCCGCCTTTTTGCCCACGTAAATCTTTTCGGATTTTTCGGTAACCTCGTCTAATAACTCCGGATTCGCAAGGTTGTCATAAATCACAACATCTGCACTTCTCAAAATACGCAGCCCCTTTTCGGTGATCAAACCCGGATCACCCGGCCCAGCGCCTACGAGATAAACCTTTCCCAATTGTTTCATTCCAAAAAGCTCCCCTCAAGACTTTTTGTGATTGCCTCAAAAGCAAATTCCAGATCGGTCTGCGTCATTGCGGCGGAAAGGAAAACGGTTTCGTAGGCGGACGGCGGAAAATAGATTCCCCTTTCCAGTAATCTGTTAAAAAAAACAGCGTAGCGATGTGTGTCGGTTTTTGAAGCGTTGGAAAAATCTCGAATCGGTCCTTCCGTGAAAAAGATCGTAAACATTGAGCCGATCTGGTTTACCGTGAGCGGAAGTCCCTTCATTTGAATCCATTGTTTCAGACGATTGGCAAAAGCATCTGCCCCTTCATTTAATTGATCCCAAACGCTGTTTTTTTGAAGGAAATCAAGTGTAGCAAATCCAGCGGCCATTGCCAGTGGATTTCCCGAAAGCGTTCCCGCCTGATAAACGGGGCCGGCAGGAGCCAGAACGTCCATCACCTCGCATCTACCACCCACGGCTCCCACCGGCAGCCCACCGCCAATTATTTTCCCAAAACAGGTTAGATCGGGTTCAATGCCAAATACTTTCTGTGCCCCTCCTTCCGACAGGCGAAATCCTGTAATGACTTCATCAAAAATCAGCAGACTTTCCGTTTCACGCGTGATCGCTCTCAGATGCGTCAGGAAATCCAATTCAGGAAGAACGGTTCCCATGTTGCCCGCCACCGGCTCAACAATGATTGCAGCGAGCTCATTTGCGTAAGCGTGCGCCAATTTTTCGACAGCTTTCCAATCATTGTAAGGGGCAAGAAGCGTGTCGGCGGCCAGACTTTTTGGAACGCCGGGCGATCCCGGAATGCCCAGTGTTGCCACACCCGAACCGGCTTTCATTAAAAAGGAATCCGAATGCCCGTGATAGCAGCCTTCAAATTTGAGAATTTTATCTCTTCCTGTAAATCCGCGTGCCAAACGAATAGCTGTCATCGCGGCTTCCGTTCCGGAATTGACCATTCGCACTTTCTCCACAGAAGGCACCAGTTGAACGACTTTTTCGGCCAGTTTGACCTCTGCCTCCGTGGGTGTTCCAAAACTCGTTCCTCGCGCCGCCGCCTGCTGAACAGCCTCCAAAACAACGGGATGCCGGTGTCCCAGAATTAGCGGCCCCCAGGAGCTGACAAAATCCAGATAACGATTGCCATCCACATCGTACAAATAAGCGCCTTCACCTCTTTTCATAAAAATGGGTGTTCCTCCCACCGAACCAAACGCCCGCACAGGACTGTTGACTCCCCCCGGGATGACTTTTTGCGCTCTTTGAAACAAAGTTTCGGAATTTTTTAGATCCATTATCAATTTTTTCCTTCATCTTCAACCAAAATTTCCCTTGCGCCACACCGAATCATTTGTTCCGCCAAAGCCTCTCCACAGGATTCCGGATCGGAAGGATTTCCGACGATTTCCTCGCGCAGCACGCGTTTCCCATCTCCGGAAGCCACAACCCCCTTTAGGAGGAGCTCATTTTGATTGATTTGCCCAAGAGCGCCCACGGGACTGTGGCATCCGGCCTCAATTTTTAAAAGAAATGCCCGTTCGGCGCGAACGCTTTTCTCTGTTCTTTCGTCGGAAATTGTTTCCAGAATTACCTTTACGCCGCGATCCCCTTTCCTCCCCTCCAAAGCTATGGCACCTTGTCCCACTGCCGGCAAGCACACTTCCGTTGGAATGAAATCACTAACGTAGCGCCGGAATCCCATTCGCTTGATTCCCGCCCAGGCAACCACGATCCCATCCCAGTCCGCTTCCAGGAATTTTCGCACACGGGTATCGATATTTCCCCTGAGATTCTCAAATCGAAAGTCCGGGCGGTACGCCAGAAGTTGAGCCTTTCGCCGCAAGCTTCCAGTTGCCAGCAGGGCTGCCTTTGGAAGATTTTTCAATATGTACCCGTTCTTTGCCAGTAGCACATCCCGGGGGTCTTCCCGCTCTGTGAACGCCATCAACTCAAATTCCGGGAGTATTTTGGAAGGCAGATCCTTTGCGCTGTGAACGGCAAAATCAATGGTTCCGTCCCGCAATGCCCTCTCAATTTCCTTTACAAAAACCCCGGTTTGCCCCATTTGCTCCAGAGGCTGGCTTTGATTTCTGTCTCCATATGTCGCAATGGCTACAATTTCGATTTGCAGGCCGGGATTTCGATTTTGCAGCCGTTCCTTTACCCAGGTGGCCTGCCAGAGGGCTAATTTGCTCCCCCGTGTTCCCAGTTTTAGCGAAACCCCTTTCATGGCTCATCCAATTCAAACAACTGCTTGATCAGGCTAATCTTGTGAATTCCGTCAGGATTCTCAAGGAGTTTTCGCAATTTTATTGTGGGCGAGTGGAGCATTTTATTCATCATTCGTCGGGTCATTTCCTCAACTACCGGCCAGTCCGCTTCAGAAATTCGGTGCTGAAATTTCTTAAGCTCTTGCTGTCGAATGTCTTCAAAACGTCCCCGCAATTGTTGAATGGTCGGATTAATCTGCAACCCCTTCAACCAGCGCAAAAAATCCTGAACCTCTTCGGCAATGAGGTCCCTCGCCTTTTCCGCTTCACTTTGGCGAATGCGCTGATTTTGTTCGACGATCTGGCGTAAATCATCGATGTCGTAAAGATAGACTCCCTCCAGATCGCGAATTTTCGGATCAAAATCGTAGGGTACCGCCAAATCAATCAAAAAGATGTTCTTTCGAATACGCTTTTTTAAGACGGACTGAATATCGGCCTTTGTAAGAAAGGGCTCCGGAGATGCCGTCGCACTGACAACAATATCTGCCCGAATCAAATAGTTTCTAAGGAGCTCAAGCGGAATGGCCTCTCCCTTCACATCCGCTGCGAGTTTCTCTGCCCTTGAAAGAGTTCGATTAGCTACAACGATCCGGGAAACCCCTTTCTCCTTAAAATGCTTAGCGGTTAAATTTGCCGTTTCCCCCGCACCCACGATCAGGATTTCGCAATTTTGAAGAGGATAAAATATTTTTTCAGCCAGCTCAACCGCCGCGTGCCCCACCGAAACAATTCCCTCGCCGATGCGGGTTTCGGCGCGTACGCGCTTGTTCACCTCGAATGCCTTGTGAAACAGGCGGTTTAGAATCATCTTCGCAGCCCCATTCTGCGAAGCCATTTGATAGGCCTCTCTCACCTGCCCGGCAACCTGTGTTTCTCCAATTACCAGCGAATTCAGCCCGCTAATTGTGGAAAAAAGATGGGCAACCATTCGATCATTTGAAAAGTGGTAGGATAACACCGGCGTTATTTCCGATGAAGATAGGCCAAAATAATCCAGATAGAATTGCCGCAGCGCTTGAATTCCCTGGTGAAGATCGGAAACGACTGCGTAAATTTCGCTTCTGTTACATGTGGAAAGAATAACGGCTTCCCGAATGCCCTCCAAAGCCAGAAGGCGGGCATAAGCGGATGCAATTTTTTCGGGAAGAAAAGACACTGTTTCCAAAAATTGGATGGAACTTTTTTTGTGACTAAACCCGACAACGATCAAATCCATTCGTGCAGCTCTTCTTTTACTTGGCTCACGGTTCCGTTCTGAACGCTTGCTAAAATTTTGGGAACAACCACATCGTTAATGATGTGTTTCCGTCTGTTTTCGTCGGGAATATCTTGCTTGAGGCGGTCCCGAATTTGACCCGCAATATTCAGAGCTTCAGCGTAGGAGTCATCAAACATATTTTCAAGCATTTTTCTGATTTCACGCGCCAGAGCCGGGGATCGCCCGGCTGTCGAAATAGCCACTTGCAAATCGCCTCTGCGAACAATAGAGGGAACGTAAAAATCACACAACGGCGGATCATCCACTACATTCACCAGAACGCCTTCCCTGTGAGCCTCCTCAAAAATCTGGCGATTTACGGTGCGATCGTTCGTTGCACCAATGACCAGCCAATATCCCTTAATTTCCCCGGGACGATAGTTTCGATAGTGGCAAACGATCTTACCGTTTTTCCACAGTCCAAAAAGTCCCTCTGATAAATCCGGGCTGACGACGGTCACATTTGCCCCGTAACTCAGAAGAGTTTTTGCCTTGTGTTCAGCCACAGTCCCCCCGCCAAAGACCACGCATTTACGATTGTCCAGCTTTAGGAATATTGGATAAAGGTTCATTTGCCATTCCTTATTTTTGAAAAACAACTCTTTATGGTTCAATTTTCATTCCAAAAAGGATGATTTCGACCCCTTTTACGGAAATAAATAGCTTCTTAACCACAAAAAAAACAAGAAAGGAAAAAATAATTTCTTTGGATTTATTTACAGAAAGAAATAAAGGTTGGTGAAAATAATTTGATTTTTCAAAATGAAATAGCGTTGTTTCATAATGAAAAACAAGAGGGATGATGACACAAACTCCCGGCACTTAAAAAGTGCCGCGGATTCTTAGTTTAAGGGTTTTTTTGCTGAATGCCGTAGTCTTTTAATTTTCGCCAGAGTGTAGCGCGGCTGATGCCCAGTATTTCCGTTGCCTTCCCCAGATTCCAATCCACATACTCAAGCGTTTTTAAGATGTGCTGTTTTTCAATCTCGTAAAGGGTTGGCCAGGCCGAGGTTTTCTCCTGCAAATGCTCCGAGAAAAATTGAATTTCCCTGGGCAAATCGGTCGGCGTAATGTGCTGGCCGATTGTCATAATCACGGCGCGCTCCATAGCGTTTTCCAGCTCCCGCACATTGCCGGGCCAGGGGTAAGCTTGTAGTAAAGACAGGACTTCTTCGGTCATGCCAAGAATATGCTTCCCATTTTTCTTTCCGTATTTTTCGATAAAATATTTGGCCAGCTCAGGAATATCTTCGGGACGCTCCCGGAGCGGCGGCACAACCACGTGCATCACTTTTAAGCGATAGTACAAATCCTCCCGAAATTTATGCTCGCCCACGAGCTTTTTCAGATTCTGATTGGTCGCGGCAATGACTCGCACATCCACCTTGATTGTTAGCGTGCTACCCACCCGTCGAACCTCCCCTTCTTGAATGACGCGCAGGATATTGGCCTGGGTCGCTGGGGACATTTCTGCGATTTCGTCCAAAAAAATGCTTCCCCGATCTGCCTCTTCAAAAAGGCCCTTCTTTTGAGTGGTTGCTCCCGTAAAAGCGCCTTTTACGTATCCAAAAAGCTCGCTTTCGAGAAGCGTCTCAGAAATTGCCGCACAATTCACAACAACAAAAGGATTGCTTGCGCGGGGACTGTTGTGATGAATCGCCCGGGCAACCAGTTCCTTTCCTGTGCCGCTTTCTCCTTCAATTAAAACGGTAACGTCTGTTGCCGAAACCCTGGCAATCGTTTCCAAAACCTGCTGCAATTTCCGGCTCCGCCCAATAATTCCAGAAAATTCAAAGCGTTCTTTGGAATATTGCCACGAAATAAAATCTTTTACATCCTTTTCGAGTCGCTTCAAAAGTCCCGGAACACTTTTCTGGCGTTCCCTAAAATTCCTTTGAATCAATCCTTCCAGATCCTTGCGTGAATAGCAGAGAAGAAGATCGTGTTCAATCGGCTGCATGGGGTTCTCAGAAAGATCAATTAACAAAAGCGGAGCCCCGTGTCGCATTTTAAGCTTTTCGGGCAGATCCTGTATTGCTTGCCTTGAAAACGGTTTTTCATCCACCTTAATGAGAATATCCACTTGATCAAAAAGCCCATTTTCATCGGCTTGTCCGTTTGGAAATTCAGCTTCAAATCCCGGCTTTTGAATGGTTCCGAACTTTACCTGCCGAAAATAGGCTCTCAATTGTTGTGACTTGTTTGAATCCCCTACAAATGCAATACTGACATTTTGAGAATTTCCAAAAATCTGTTTCCCCAATTCTACAATTGCCCCCTCAAGCGAAACGGCACCCGCAAAAAAAGCGGCATTTAGCGAAACAGTCTTGTGGATGGCAACCCCTGTCTGAAACAAACGCGTCAAAACGGGGCCTGTCATTTCATTTTCGAGGCTTTGTGTGTAGCCTTCTTTTACATTTTCCAGAAAAACCACATCGCCCACGATTGGCGTTCCCACGCCCAGTATTACCTCAAAAAAATGACGAATAGCCTCCGCCCGTTCCCAAACAAAAAAGATTTCCTGTGGAAGTGAGCTAAGTTCCGGTAAAAGAGATTTGAGCACATTTTCTGCCGCCTGAATGGTTCGGTCGATGGTTTCCGTAATAAAAACAGCTTCAAAATGAAAAGGGGTTCGGAAAAGCATGGCTTCTTCGAAAGGAATTTCTGCCTTTGTTTTTTGCAGGATTTTTCTAAAATTGAGGCCGAAAATTTTTTGTCGATTTTTTTCGTCTTCAATCCAAGGAAGTTTTATCCCAATCGTTATAATTTCCGCAGTCATCACCGCAACCCACTAATACGCATGTACTTTTGAAAAAATGCTACTAATAATCAGAAATGAAATAACAATCCAGCCAAAACCTACCAATGAAAGATAGGCGCATTTTCGAGGATGCCAGTTCAAAAGCCACCGTGCGCCCAAATAAATCGCATAAAAGATCCATGTAATAAACACGCTTAGTATTTTTGCATCCAGATACCAGGCATGTGTCAGATATTTAGACCCCAAAGAAAGCGCAATCAGAATACCGATGGTCAGAAAAATAAAACCAACATAAATGGACTCCAGGCTCAATTTGTCCAGAAGTTCAAGGGCAGGTAATCGGGAATAAAAATATTTCAGCTTTTTTTCGCGAAGCTCTTTCAACAGAAGCAGGTACATTACGCTGCCAATGAACCCAATTGTGAGCCCGGTGTAGGAGAAAAGCATCGTTAGAATATGAATTTGAACCCACTTATCGCGAAAGAAATCAGGCAACGGCCCATGGTGCAATGGAAGAAGATTGGATATGAACACAAATGTGACAATGAGACCGACAATAAAAACGCCGAAAGCCTGTTCCCTCAGCCGAATTTCAAGAATGAGATAAAGAAATCCAAAGAAAAACATCCAGGTAAAGGTTGCTTCGCCGACGCTCACAATTGGGAAATGTCCCTCTAATTTCCACTGCCACAAAAGGACAATTGCCTGCAGAAGAACACCCGCAATTAAAAAAAATGTAGCCGGTTTTGCCAGGTTCTTTCGTTGTTCCTGAAAATAGCGAATGTAAAAAACAAAACTGAGAAAATAGACCAACCATCCAACCCATCTCAAAACAACAATTCCTATCTCCATGGCTCCTCTTTTCTAAATTTAAAGGGAAGTTCGCCTAATCCGCCCTGCGGCATTCCTCCAACTCCCGTTTTAATCACGATAAAATTTAGGCCTCACAGGTGACTGGATACGAATTGGTAACACACAAGGTTGTTACAAAATAAAAATTTATCTCCCTGGATGCAAATAAAAAAAGGCGAAGATTGTTGCCTCTTCGCCTTTTTTACTTTTTCATTAAAAAATTGGATCAACCGGTGTACTCACCTGTTAATTTGGAACCGGCATCCTTGTCCACAATGATCGTTGCTTTTCGGTGCATCTGAACGATGGTGGCCGGCACCATTGCCGTAATGGGGCCTTCTACTGTAATCTTAATAGCATCCGCTTTGTTTGGGCCATTAGCCAACATAAGCAATTCACGAGCATCCATAATCGTCCCGATCCCCATGGTGATGGCATATTTGGGCACCTGGCTTATATCGTTGTCAAAAAACCGGGCATTATCTTTGCGGGTCTTTTCTGTTAGTGTCTTAATTCGGGTTCTGGATCCAAGAGAGGAACCGGGCTCGTTAAAGGCAATATGTCCGTTTCCGCCAATCCCCAAAATCTGGAGATCAATTCCACCGGCTTCTTCGATTTTTTCTTCATACCACTCGCAGAATGCGTCAATGTCATCCGCCATGCCCATGGGAACATACACTTTACTGGGATTTACATTTACATGCTTAAACAGATTTTCCCACATAAAATAATGATAACTCTCCGGGTGTTCCGGACGCAACCCCACATATTCATCCAAATTAAAGGTTGTAAGTTTTGAGAAATCAAGACCTTCTTCCTTGTAAAGCCGGATTAATTCTTTGTACATTCCCAGAGGCGTACTTCCCGTGGCAAAACCAATCACGGCATCCGGTTTCTTTCGAATGAGAGCGGCAACAATCTTTGCACCTTCTACGCTCATTTCTTCGTAGGTTTCTTTTCTAATGACTAACATACGACGTACCTCCTTTTTTCCTGTTTAATTTTTTGAATTTATTTAAGAGACGCTCTTTCGTTTTCTGTTAGGCGAAAAACTTCACGAATCGCCTTTTCAAGAGCCGGGGTCACTGCCTGACTTCGCCGCTTCATGACCTTGTCGGCTGTTTCCAGCGCCTTTTCCAATTTGTGAACGACAAAACCATCCGCACCCCCCCATGAGAATGACGGAATAAATTTTGATGGAAATCCGGCCCCAAATACATTGGACATAATGCCCACAACGGTTCCTGTATTGAACATGGTGTCGATTCCCGCTTTGGAGTGATCTCCCATGGTCAAACCGACGAACAGAGAGCCGGAATCCACAAATTCCCCGTTTACCCAAACCTTTACATTTCCGTAATTATTTTTAAGATCGCTGTTGTTGGTGTCGGACCCCAAATTGACCCATTGTCCCAGATAAGCGTGGCCCAGGAAACCATCGTGCTGTTTGTTTGAATAGGAATGAATGATTGACGCTTCCACTTCGCCACCCATTTTGCTAACCTCGCCAACGGAAACGCCATCGTAAAGATAAGCCCCTGTTTTTACAAGGCTTTTATCGCCAATAAATGTGGGGCCATCGATGGTCACATTCGACAGAATCTTTGCGCCCTTTCCAATGTAAATGGGTCCCTCCTCGCCATCCAACACCGTTCCTGGCTTGACAAACGTGCCTTCTCCAATAAAGATATTTTCTTTATTTAAAAGAATGGCGCCGTCGTAGACGTTTCCCAGAATTTGTCCGCCTTTTCCAAAGAGATTGAATTCGCGCGTAATCTCTTCCGCATTGCCCAAAATAAGCTCAAAATTGTATTTGAAGAGCGTGGCCGGAATGGTTTTCTCCGGGAGATCGGGAAAATCGCCTCTCGAAAGCAACATACCCTCTTTGCCTTTTAGCGCAGACAGCTTGCTCTGTGGGACAAATGCCGCCACAACCGAATCTCCCGAAACATACAGTGCCGCTTCTTTATGGGCAATTTCCTTTGCCAGTTCGGGCGTCATCAAAACCCTGCCATTCACAAAGAGCGTGTCAGCATCCGGAATCTGGTTGATTTTCAGCGAGGGATTTTGTTCCTGCACAAGATCTGTCAAATAGTCCCGCGTAAGCAGGGAAATGCTTGAGCCCTCGGGAAGCGTTTGGACAATTTTTTCACGAAGCGTACGAATGCCAAAACGCAAATCGTACACCGGACGCAGATGGCTCAAGGGAGCAAAATTTACGGTTAAGTCATCTTCAAAAATACAAACATTCATAAGATTCCTCCTCTTTTTTGGCAATCCGTTTATTCATCACCATAATTAATTATGGTAATTGTACAAGAAAAGCATCTAGCGATTAAACCGCAATTTAACCGCAGAGAACACAAACCAGGCACAAAGACCGCTAAGTTATTAATAGTCTCTAAGCACTCTGCGCATACTTTGCGAACTTTGCGGTTAAATCTTTTGTAAAACTCATAACGGCAGACCTACGGCAAACAAAGCACACCGAGCGTAGTCTCCCGACTTGCACCCGTCACAGAGGGCAAATTCCCCGGCTCGCCCGAAATTAGTTCATTGGCAAGAACGGCAAAGGCGATCGCTTCTTTTGCATCGCCGGGAATTCCAATCTCATCTGACAAAATAACGGACGCCGGCTGAAGCTGTTTTCTCAATTCCTCAAAAATCATTGGATTTCGTGCCCCGCCGCCGCTCACGATCCATTCATCCACTTTTACCTTTGGCTGAATCCACTGTTCGTACGAAAATACAATTGAATCACTCGTAAATTGTGTAACCGTTGCCAACAAATCGTACGGCGTAAGTTGGAGTTCCCGTTGCCTGTCTTTAAGCTTCTTTAAAAAATCCGCCCCGAAATAGCTTCTGCCGGTTGATTTCGGGGGCTTGCGCTGAATGTAGGGATCATTCAACAGGGATTTCAAAACGTCCCGTGAAACCTTTCCCTGTCGCGCAAGCTCAGCATCCCGGTCAAAATCCTGATGGAAATACTCTCTGGTTACGGCATCGATCAGCATATTTCCGGGGCCCGTGTCGAATGCGAACACCTCCTCTTTCTTTGCATCTTTTGGCAAAACGGTCACATTTGCAATTCCTCCGATGTTAAGCACGGCCCGATTTTTGGATGGACTCCGAAGAAGCAAAAAATCCACATACGGCACAAGCGGGGCACCCTCGCCGCCCAAAGCCATGTCCGCAGCGCGAAAATTTCCGACCACCGGAATTCCTGTAAGCTTGGCCAAAACGCTGGGGTCACCAATTTGAAGTGTGGACGTCACGCTCTGTCCGGCAATGTCCACCGGTCGGGGTTGGTGGTAAATGGTTTGTCCGTGGGAACCAATTAAATCAATTCCATTCGGAGGGATTGCATTTTTTTTTAGAAAATCGAGAACGTATTCCGACCAGAGAGCGGCCAGAAAAAAATTAAGCTGACTAACACAGGCGGTACTTCCTCTTGACGGAGCCGCGCAATTCAAAATAAGCTCTTTGATTTTTTTTGAATAAGAAATCGTCTGAAAGGCTTTCAGTGAAACCGTAGTTTGAAGCCCCTGTCCAGAAACCTGAACATGCGCAATGTCTAATCCATCCAGAGACGTACCGGACATCAGCCCGATTATTTCTTTCGTATTTTTCTCAAACTGCCTGTAAAGATTCATAAGATGTCGAAATATTTTCTAAAATTTCCAGAGATAATTTGACCGTTTCTTCTTTCAAACCGGCTATTGCGGCTCCGATTGCCGGCGGATATTGCGGATCCTGAAAACTAATGGAATCGGAAACGGAGTTGAGCTCAGTCTCGATGTAGGGTTTGAGCACCACCTTCTGATTTTCAAGCACGGATCCAATGGGAGCCAGTTGAATGCTTTCACCAACAAGCCCAAGATTTTTGACAACGGCAACGGCCATCTTTCCCAATTCGCGTCCCGCTCGTTCGATAATCGCCTTTGCAACGGCGTCATTTTCTTCGGCTGCCTGAAAAACCATCGGCGCGAGCCCGGCAACATCCTCTTTTTGCAGTTCACCCCTGTAAATCTTTGGCACCAGGAGATCAATTGTTGCAATATTAAAAAGTGATTCAAATTTTTGTCTCAAAGCTGTTTTCTCACCGCGGCCATCCAGATCTTTCAAGGCGGCAATAATAGCTTGGTTCGCAATAAAATACCCGCTTCCCTCGTCTCCCAGAAGGTATCCCCAGCCGCCGGAACGCTCCATTGCGCCGGTTGAGTTTAGACCGTAACAAATGGAGCCCGTTCCGGAAATCAGAATGATTCCCGATTCCCCCACAAAGGCACCCATCAAAGCAATGTAACCGTCACTCTCCACAGTTACGCGGTCTTTAAACCCAAGTTCCTCCACGGCTTCCCTGACGGCCTTTTTATCCGCCGGACGGCCTGCCCCTGCCAGCCCCAGAACCCATCTTTGAACCGCGTCTTTTGAGATCCCCTTTTTTTCCGCATTGTCCAGAATTTGCCGGCAGACGGCTTGAATCCCGCTTTTTCCGGCTTGTTGAAAATTGGAAGCCCCCGCAATGGTTTGCCCGATAATATGGCCATTGAGAGTAACAAAAACAGCACGGGTTTTGGTTCCCCCGCCATCAATGCCGATTATGATTTTTTCCATCCGGTTATCCTTTGATATATTTTTCAAATTATTTATTTATTAACCGCATAAATTTAAAATACTTTAAAAATATGTTTAATAAATTTACCCAAAATTTTTCCAAAATTCAAGGGTAAATTGCGGGTTCAGTTAATTAATTTAAGAACATATTTCAAACTTACGCGATAATTTTAAACCATTGAAATGGTTATTGTTTCTTTGTTACTATTTTTTGTTGAAATCTTTGATTGACATAAACCACACAAATTGGGGACACGCTCTAATTAAAATAGGAGGGGACATTCTTTGGCGGGCAGCCTTTTGGGGAAATAGAAAACCCCGGAAGCTCCTTGCAGAGCTTCCGGAATCTCGGAGGGTTTTAATCAATCACGGGAACATCTTTCATGGCTTCTTCGATCAATTCTTTCGGATAGGCATAATTTTCCAATTTCCCGGCAAGGTAATCATCATAGGCAGTCATATCGAAATGCCCATGTCCGCTAAAATTGAAGACAATGGCTTTTTCTTCACCGGTTTTCTTGCATTTCATGGCCTCATCAATTGCTGCCAAAATGGCGTGATCGGTTTCGGGTGCAGGAACAATTCCTTCAGTACGGGCAAAATCGATGCCCGCCTTAAAGGTATCCAATTGATGATAGGATCGGGCTTCCACCAGTCCCAATTTATTGGTCAGGCTTACCAGCGGCGCCATTCCGTGGTAGCGCAGGCCGCCCGCGTGGATTCCCGGCGGCATAAAATTGTGTCCCAGCGTGTGCATTTTCATCAGGGGTGTCATCCCGGCCGTATCCCCGTAATCGTAGCGATAGTAGCCTTTGGTCATACTGGGAGAAGAGGCTGGTTCAATCGCCAGAACCTTCATGTCCTTTTTCTTTCCGCTGATTTTATCTTGCAAGAACGGAAATGCAAACCCGCCAAAATTGCTTCCTCCACCTACACAACCAATCACCGTGTCCGGATAATCACCAATAAGCTCAAATTGCTTTTTGGCCTCTTGCCCGACAATGCTTTGGTGAAGAATAACGTGGTTTAAGACACTTCCCAGCGCATATTTGGTTCCCGGATGCGTTACCGTGTCTTCAATGGCTTCACTGATGGCAATTCCCAGGCTGCCCATATTGTTGGGATCCTTGGCCAGAATATTTCGGCCAAATTCGGTATTTTCCGAGGGGCTTGCGTAGATATCCGCACCCCAGAGATGAATAAGTGATTTTCGAAACGGCTTCTGCTGGTAACTGACTTTCACCATGTACACGACACACTCCATGTTAAACAGACTGGTAGCAAAGGCAAGTGCACTTCCCCACTGTCCTGCTCCGGTTTCCGTGGCCAACCGATGGTTGCCCTCTTTCATGTTAAAATATGCCTGTGCCACAGCCGTATTGGGTTTATGGCTACCCGCAGGGCTTACGCTTTCGTTTTTAAAATAGATCCTGGCCGGCGTTCCCAGGAATTCTTCCAGTCGGTAGGCACGCACCAACGGCGTTGGACGCCAGATTTTATAAATTTCCAGCAGGTCATCGGGAATGGGAATGTATCGTTCCTGAGATACTTCTTGTTTGATCAGTTCCATGGGAAAAATGGCTGCTAAATCCTCGGGGGCGGCCGGTTTGTGCGTAGCCGGGTGCAAGGGGGGCGGAGGAAGCTCCGGTAAATCGGCCTGAATGTTGTACCATTGCTGTGGCAACTCCGATTCGCTTAGAATAATTTTTGTTTGTTTCATGGTGCAATCCTTTCTTTAATTTGGTTAAGCAGTTCTGAAAATAAAAAAGCCCGCTTCTTAAAGCGGGCTTTTTAAATGAATTGAGAGATTTTAAATAGTTTTTACACCAAACAGCCGCCCGCTCTTCTACTGGAAACGTTCCAACCCCACCACCAGTTAGCGTTCAAAAAAGCGAGAGTTTGTTCGGTATTGTATAACATTCAAAATGTTCCTTTTTGTCAATTGGTTTTAAGTTTACAAAAATTTTTGCAAAAATGCAAGACTTTTTTTGTTTTTTTGGAATTATTTTTCCTAATTGACAAAACACCTTCTCTCTGCGGGTTGCTCAATTTTATTTCGCTTCATTGCCGTCGTTATTGTAATTGCACTTGTTATGGCCGCAAAGATTTTTTCTTCATTGGGAAAAGAAAAAGATCAGGCAATTCACACAGTGAAAGTAGAAAAAGGCACAATTGTGGAGAAAGCTCTTGCTGTTGGCACAATTGAGCCTGTAAGTCAGATCTCCGTCAAATCAAAAATATCAGGTGTTGTAAAAAAATTATTTGTGGATGTGGGAGAATCTGTTCAAAAGGGAGACCCGCTGCTCAAGGTTCAACCGGAACCCACTCCTCTCGAACTTGCTGAGGCCAAGCGTCAGGTTGATCTTGCTAAAATTCAGCGAAACAATTTAAAGCTGGAGCTTGCGCGGCAAAAAAATCTTCAAAAAGAAGGGATGATTTCTCTCAAGGATTTGCAATCGGCTCAAGCCGCTTTTGAACAAGCCGATATCCGCTACAAAATTGCTTCTGAAAAATTGGCTTTACTCGTACAGGGAAAAATAAAAATTGCAAAGAAGTTAATTGAAACCATTATCCGGGCACCCATTTCCGGATCGGTACTGGAGCGCACAATCGAATTGGGAGACCCCGTCGTTCCCCTGACATCCTACCAGGAAGGAACCGTTTTAATGAGAATTGCCGACATGAGCAAACTGATTTTTAAGGGAACAGTTGACGAAATTGACGTAGGAAAATTGAAGGCCGGTATGCGCGCCGAAATCCAGTTAGGTGCACTTCCAAAGGCAAAAATAACAGGAAACGTAACCAAAATTGCCTTACGGGCACAGAAGCGGGAAAATGCTACCGTTTTTCCGATAGAAATTGCGCTTGATCAAAATCAAAAAAACACGCTTCGTGCGGGATATTCCGCAAATGCTTCCATTATTATTCAAGAGAGAAAAGACGTGCCGACTATTCCTGAACGCGTGATTACTTTTAGGGATGGAAAAGCCTTTGTTCGTGTAAAAGGCAAAAACAAACAAAATGGAAGAAGATGCCGCCCTGCTGGCGCGGGAAATTCCCGGAATTCAGAGCATCAGCCCGGAATTATCAAAATGGAATGTCATCTTGCGGAACGGAACGAATGTCACTGGAACGCTTGTCAGCGGCGTCAACCCGGGCTATTCAAAAATCCGAAACATTATTCCTCTGCCGGGCGGTCGTTTCGTCAATTTCCTGGATATGAAAAATAGTCGGCATATTGTTTTTTTGGGAGATTCACTGAAATACCGACTGTTTGGCTCGGAAAATGTCGTTGGCAAAAACGTCTTGCTGAACGGAGTACCCTTCCTGATTGTTGGTGTACTCAGGCACAAAACGCAGAATTCCAGCTACAATCGAAGGGATCAGGATCGGGCATTTATTCCGGCGACAACATTTTCCGGTTTTTATGGTGAAAAGAAAATTAGTGATCTGGTTTACCGGCCGGCTGATCCGAACCGCTCTAAAGAAATCTCAAAAAGGGTTTACGAGGTATTGGGCAAAAAATATAAGTTTGATCCCACAGACAAAAATGCCATCTGGGTGTGGGACACCTCTGAAATGGATAAATTGCTTAATCAAATTTTTCTGGGAATTGTTGGCGGATTGACACTGTTGGTGGCGGG
>CAZMRE010000034.1:0-15618 GCA_964568545.1 uncultured Deferribacteres bacterium
CATAAGATCGTTCATCCATTTTCTTCCTCCTTTAGTTGACCCCAAGAATTATTCATTCGTGAAAAATAATAAATCAAAAAACTAAATCTTTTGGGCATTCTGACAATCTATTTTTTCGCACCAAGTAAAATTCCCCTCCAAAGCTGAATTAAATGGTATCGAATCGCTAATTCCATCCTCTTTATCTTTTTGCAGATGATAGGAATTGCACAGTCTAATCTGACTTGCCACGAGTTTTAACAAGTGGATTAAAATTCATTTCACATTTTTGTGGTTTTAACCCCAAATGGCCGAAATGATCGAGGTTAAAACCCCTTGTTATTTGGGCCTGATCCTGAATCCACGCTCTAAAGAGCGTGGCAAATCAAAATAATTCCAAGCTGCTTTAT
This sequence comes from uncultured Deferribacteres bacterium, assembly GCA_964568545.1. Taxonomy (GTDB): domain Bacteria; phylum Zhuqueibacterota; class JdFR-76; order JdFR-76; family BMS3Abin05; genus BMS3Abin05. The sequence goes on from CAZMRE010000034.1 coordinate 390, forward strand.
TAAGTTGACGCCAATGGCCAACCGGCGGACGGATCAGGGTGTGTTAATCAAGTATTTAATAAATTCAATAATAACCAGCCTTTAAATCCGACTTAGGCCGATTAAAACTCCTTAATGGGCATTGCCATCTTTAATCATTTTTTGTAATTGTAATCTGGGTAAAAAGAATGAACATAAATAAATTTTTCAATCACTCTTGTAAAACCCGCAACGGCAGAGTTTTAAAGCAACAAGTCATAAGTTATTGACGAATATTTTAAAAAATTGTTTCTAAAAATTTAAATGGTGAGTCTATCCCCCCCAAAAAAGATCGTGCCCGCCAATATTTATTCGAATAAAATTCGTGAACTCGTGGCGGTAATATTTTAATCTACGTTTTTGGAAGGCCCTTCGTTCACTTTAACTTCTTGATTTTGGGAGTTGGGCTCGCCGGTTGGTTAAATACATTCCTCACTACTGGAATTTCAACAATCAGGAGCATTAATCTTTAGTGAGAAAAGCTACTCTTCATCCTTTTTCTTAGAGCGAAGACGGTTGTCTCCGGCGAGAAACTGATCTTTAATTTGCAGTAAATAATACCTGGCCGCGTCGTGCTCATTGGGAATAATTCCATCCAGAATGGCTTCTTCAATCGCCTTTTTGAGTTTCCCGACCAGAGGGCCAGGCTTTAAGCCGGTCAAATCCATGATCTCTTCTCCCCGAACCGGCGACTGAAACGCGCGAAGCTGATCCTTCTCTCGCACCTCTTCTACCCGACGAACCACAAAGTCGAAATTAGCCAGATGCTTGCGCACCTTCTCGGGGTTCCCGGAGGTAATGTCCGCCCGGCACAAGATAAACAGGTCGTCCAAGTCATCCCCAGCCTGGACAATCAGTCGGCGGATGGCCGAATCGGTTACATCGTCTGTGGAAAGAAAAATCAGACGCATGTGTAAGCGGACTAATTTTTGCACGTACTTTTTAAATTCGTTGGAAAGGCGCATGCGGCGGGCGATTTTCTCCATCATCCGCGCACCAATTTCATCGTGGCCGTGAAATGTCCAGCCGATTCCCTCTTTAAAGGCTTTGGTGCGGGGTTTCGCAATATCGTGTACCAGGGCTGCAAACCGCAGGGGGATTTTGTCCGTTTTTTCGGCCACATTGTCTAATACCTTGAGCGTGTGCAGAAACACATCCTTGTGGTGAAATCCCTGGCGCTGCTCGACCCCTTTTAAATCGGGCAGCTCCGGAAAAACGTATTCCAACAGGCCCAATTCATCCAGCAGGAAAATCCCTTGTGACGGCCGGTCTGCAGCGAGCATTTTCAGAAATTCGTCTGTAATCCGTTCCCAGGAGAGAATTTTCAACCGAGGTGCCATTTTAATGATCGCCTGGCGCGTTTTCTCTTCGATTGCAAAGTGAAGGGTGGTTGCAAAACGGACGGCTCTCAAAATGCGAAGGGGATCATCCTTGAATGTAATTTCAGGATCCAAAGGCGTCCGAATAATCCTTTTTTCAATGTCTTTAAGACCGCTAAAAGGATCGTACACCCGGCCAAACATTGAGGAATTCAGACCAAGCGCCAGTGTGTTGATGGTAAAATCCCGCCTGGACAAATCACTCAGCAAATCCGCTTTTTCCACAATGGGCTTCCTGGAATCCTCAGGGTAGCTTTCGGTTCGGGCGGTGACAAATTCCAGCTTGTAATCCCCAATTTCCAGCATGGCCGTTCCAAACCGCTTGTAAACCACTAAATTCCTGCCATTTAACTGAGATTTTAAAATGCGTGCAAATTCCAGGGCATCTCCTACCACCACAAAGTCGATGTCCTTACGGTTTGCACGTTTGGGAACTCCCTCCAGAAATTGATCCCGCACATATCCCCCCACGGCATAGACCTCAAAAGAGCCTGCGTCGGCAACCTGCCCAACTCTTTTCAAAAACTCAATGTGAGGCCAACTGGAAACGTCAATATTCTTTAGCGTTTTTAGGCGTTTAGTCATGTGTGTTTCAGGATTCCTTTCAGATGACGTGCTTGTTTAAAATCTGCTGGATTAAAGTAATACGGGATGGAGTGAAAATCAAGGATAATTTGGGGACTGCCGGCGCGGGAAGATTCCTCTTTTTTACACCCAATTGGCAATACGATTTTATGAAACCAACCACCGACCCTTTAACCGAAGGCGTTCTCTTTTTAACCCGGGTTCGCCCGATATTAATGATTAACGCCGCCCGCAAATTGGGCCATCTGATCAACCGCCGCACGCGTGAGTTCTCCGACGAAGACATTCAAAAAATAGCGCAAACCTACCACAACTGGTGCAACCCGGACGACGATTATTATGAAGATGTAAAGGGCTTTTGCAAATCCGCCACCGTTGAAGAGGTTGCTGTGCTGGATTATGTGCTCACCCCCGGGCAGGTACGTGCGTTTGCCCGACTTTTGTTCTTCCATCGCAGCCAAGAAATTTCAAAATAAATACCGTATTCCGTCAACCCGTTTGCCCCATTGGGATTACGGTGGGAATACTGCCTATTTTATCACCATTTGCACGAGAGACAGGGTGTATTATTTTGGAGAAATAATGGACGGAAAAATGAATCTGTCGCCTGTGGGGATTTTGGCGGATATATTTGGCATGAAATAAAAAACCACGCAAAAAACATTGAATTTGAAGCGTTTGTGGTGATGCCGAATCATATTCACAGAATACTGATTTTGAATAATGACCCGGAGCATTTCGTCTCCGATAACATAGAGACAAGGCATACCTTGTCTCTACAAAATAAACGTGATCAACAACAACCATTATCGAATCCACAACAACAACCCAAAACAATCGCGCAAAAACGGTTTCAAAACCAGGGTAAAAATACCATTTCATCCATCATCGAGTCGTATAAATCAGCCGTAACCAAACATGCCCATAGATTGGGATATGATTTTGCATGGCAACCACGATTTTATGATCATATTTCCGTGGTTATTCTTTTTTTGCGGCTTTCGCTGCACTTGGAATAGACCACTTAGTTCAAATAGTATCTCAATCTGGAATAATTAGTCTGTTACCTGAAACTGCTCCACTCTCGAAATTTTTTGGCCCGATACCTGATCCTGAACCGTGATTCGAAGCTCGTAGCTGCCCGGGGTCATTTGCGGTAAACTCAAAATTCTGAACTGCCGCTCGATTGAGGATTTTCCTTCGTAGGTATAGCCGATCGAGATACTTCCCTGCCCGCCTTTCCTGCGCAGAAGAAACAATACTTGTCCCATCAACTTGCCCAGGGAGCTTTGTTTCCGTTGAATTTTTGTGAGGATACGAAAATGCGTACGACAAAAGGCATCCTTTCTCAAATTGTAAATTTCGTAATACAGAGGGATGGCTTCACCCCGCCGATAGCTTACGGTAAAATTTGGAATCACTTCCATCGATGGCCATGCTGCATTTGCGGGAGATTCCGACAGAATAATTTTTCTGGCAAGTAGCAAATCACTGAGAGCGAGCGAATCGGCCGGGAATTTAGGAACCACAATCGGCGTGCGAATCACACCCGCGCTGCCTGTTTTTTCATCAAGAAACTCGACAGACATGCGGTAATTGCCGGGTATAATTTTCAAAGAATCCTGAGCTAAAAAATAAACCGGTGCGCCAAAAGTTTCGCCATAATTCGCTTTCAAGAATACGACCCTCTGCAATTTTTGAACAAATTGGGCCGTAGAATCCAAAATAAAAATTCCCATTTTGAGATGGCTAAATGCCGCATCCTGCTTTCCCGAAAGGACGTTTGGCGCCTGAAAGGCTGGAATTCCGGCAACAAATTGAAGACGGGTCGAATCGCTTGTCCAGCTTTTGTACGCCCACCACCGCGCCACAGGCTTTAAACATTCTCCCCGAAATCGGGGCACATATCGGTCGGGCTTCTCGCTGATTATTTGCCGAAATCGCGAACGGTAATCGCTGCCCGGCGTGTGACCCCAGGCAAAATCGTACCGGCGGTTCAAATAGCGATCTTCAAAAACTAAATGGAAATCCGGATACCGCCAATCGGCTTGTGACGGATGCAGCGGATCGCCAGCGCCGATGGACGTTTCGATCCAGGGGCGCGTGTGAAACCGGGACAACGGCTCGCCGAATCGAACAAATACCTTGCCTCTGTCTGTATTCCAGCCTCGGATACCCTTCTCCGGACGCCCGAAACGCAAATCGGCGTACACCAGTCTTGCATAGTGTTCCAGGAGTCGTTCGTTGTAGGAAGTGAGAAAAAGCGGATCTTTTCGACGCCAGAATCGTAACTCCAAACGCTTTTTCCGTGTAGAATCGGCAGACGCAAATCGCGCGGCCATTTTTGGCGTGGAAACCAACGCAAGCGAATCAAATATTTTCTGATCCGAAACAGAGAGCAGTTTTTTGCCGTCCCTAAAATTTTCAAAAGCGGGCTTCTCCTCATTCAGCCGATGAAAAGCCAATCCTAAAAGGAGATGGGCATCTGGCCATCGGGGAAATCGCTTCGCTGCTGTTGAGCAAAGCCGGATCACATCCGACCATTGATTTTCCTCGACCAAAATCCGCGCCAAATGATGATATGCATCCGTCGAATCAGGACAGAATTTAATTGCTTTTCGGTAGTGATAGACGGCCTTTAGCCGATGCTCGTTTGCAAATTTTCGGAAGGACAAAAGAAAAGTGTTAGTGTCCAACTCAGTGACCATTCGCTTAAAATGAAAATAGGATTCTTCATTAATTCTTCCAAGGTAAAAATGGGTTCGGCCATCGCTGGAATCCTGCCTGAGTATTTTTTTAAACTGGTGCTCGGCTGTGCCAACAAATGTTCGCTTATACAATAAAATAGCCCAATCCCTGCGGTAACGAACACTCTTCGGCTTAAGCAAAACAGCCCGTCTCAGGGCATCATCGGCAAGCATTCGGCTCCGAAGTGTGTTTACTTTCCAGTACGCCAGCCCCAGTTGGTGAAATGCTTCTGCAAAGTGGTCGTCTTCACTGGTGGCCTTTTTAAATTCAGAAATGGCCTGATGCAGGGAATCTTCCTGAAGAAAAATCAATCCACGATTCAGATAAAATTCTGCTTTAATCCGGTTTCGCGCCTTTAAGGGCGCGGCTAAAAGCGCGAAGCAAGCAATTATGAGAAGGAAAATAATTCCTTGCAAAATTGCAGATTTTTTTCTCAGTTTGCGGAAAAACATCAAATAAAGCTTCTTCCGAAAAACACATTTTTTATCCGTCCAGGGAAACAGGCCGTCACAAAAATTGCATAGGCCAAGATTACTGATTTCACAATAATATATGAATCTCGCCGCCGTATTTTCAAATAATTTGTGTTCCAGCGAAACCAAATTTAATCCCTTAAATTATAAAATGTTGTCAATCTGCATATTTGATAAAAACTGCTTGCATTTTGTAAATGGTCTTTTTATTTTAGTACTGGTCAAAATATTTGCAGCCCCTCACGGGGGACGGCCGGAAAGCCTGAAATTGCGCTTCAACGCTGTAAAATCTGGTTTCCTTCGTCATTGTTCTTTTATTTTTTTGACAATGCTCAACATCCACTAAAAATCGTGGAAGTTGTGAATACTCATTGAAACGTTTTTAGCGGCACAAAATCCCTATCTGGCACACCGGGTGACGCCCGGATTGTGAGCCCCTGCGTTATCGGGAAAAGATTACAGTCTGGTCAAATTATTGGAGGTGTTTCATGTCTGTTAGCAAAAGCAAGCAGAAGAGGGAGCGTATTAAACGCCGCCAGAAACTAAAAATGAAAAAGAAGCGTATAAAACAAGCAAATAAGGCGTGATGTTCCCTCACCAAGCAAAGGCCCGCCACTTGTGGTGGGTTTTTTTCTGAACATTGCAACGGTTTATTTTTGATGAATAAAAACATTTACCGGGAGGTTTAATCATGAAATCCAAGTCACTACTTGCCGTACTGATTTCTGTTATCATCGCCGCTCTCATCCTTTTAGCCCTTTTTGCCAAATATTACGGTGATTGGCTGTGGTTTAAAAACCTTGGCTACAGCAGCGTTTTTATGACCATGTTTTGGGCCAAGATAGGGGTGTTTCTGCTGTTTTTCGTTATATTTGGGCTGTTTGCATGGCTGAACATTGCCATTGCACGAAAACTTGGGGCACACACTCGTTCCATGCAATTAATCGCCCCCGGTCAACCTACGCCGTCCCTCGACAGCCTTTTCAAAAAAAAGTACGCCAAATACGCCTGGGGGGTCATCATCCTATTCTTTGCCATTATCATGGGACTGGGTGCCGTGAGTTCGTGGGAAACATTTCTAAAATTTTCCCACGCCACAAATTTTGGTATTTCCGATCCGATTTTTTCCAAAGACGTTGGATTTTACATTTTCAAACTCCCTCTGTATAAATTTATTCAGGGTTGGTATTTGTATTTAATTTTTCTTGTTTTCTCGGGTGTTGCCCTTTCGTATTATTTTGATCAATCCATTAGTTTACTTGAAAATCGATTTTACATCTATCCGAAAGCAAAATTTCATCTGGCAATTTTAGGTGGATTTTTCTTTCTGGGAATTGCCTGGGTTTACCGCCTGAAACTGTACGGCATGCTTTACTCGACCCGCGGTGTGGCTTACGGGGCAAGCTATGCAGACGTCCATGCACAAATTCCCGCCTATTGGATTTTAATGATACTGACGCTTCTGGTGGCGGCTCTTCTTTTTTTGATTCCCTTCATTAAAAAATGGAAATGGACTCTCTATATTATTGGGGCCTATTTTCTTTTTTTGATCGGATTCGTCTGGCTCTACCCAAATATACTTCAGCAATACGTCGTTAAACCGAATGAACTTGCGAAAGAAACGCCCTATATTAAAAATAATATCCTTTTTACACGCAAAGCTTACGGTTTAAATAAAGTGGAAGAAAAAATCTTCCCTGCCAATCAAGGTATTACGTACAAAGACATTCAAAAAAATGGCAACACCATCAGAAATATCCGGCTGTGGGATCGACGACCGCTCATCCAAACCTATAAGCAATTGCAGGAAATCCGATTGTATTATGATTTCAAAAATGTCGACGTGGATCGATATCATTTCAACAACTACACGGAAGTTGCTCTTGCAGCCCGAGAGCTTCCACAGTCACAAATCCCGAGCCGTGCACGGACCTGGGTGAATATGCATTTGATGTATACTCATGGCTTCGGGGCAGTCATGAGTCCGGTGAACAAAATAACTCCGAACGGAATGCCCGATTTTATCATTAAAAACATCCCGTCTCAATCCTCCGTTCCTTTGGCCATTCGCCGCCCGCAGATTTATTACGGAGAAGAAACGGACCAATATGCTCTGGTTAATACCAAAACGAAAGAGTTTGACTATCCCAAAGGGAATGACAATGTTTACACGTCCTACAAGGGAAACGGAGGGGTAAGAATCTCCAATCTGCTCAGACGGACTGTTTATGCGTGGAATTTTTCGGATATCAAAATTCTCTTAACAGGCTCCCTAACCAAAGAAAGCCGAATCATTTTTAATCGAATCATCACCAATCGGGATCGGACAATTGCCCCATTTTTGGCTTACGATTCCGACCCTTACCTCGTTATTGGTGACGATGGAAAGCTTTATTGGATTCATGATGCCTACACGACGAGCAATATGTTTCCGTATTCGGAACCCACTTCTCAGTTGGGTGCGCAGGGCAGTCTCAATTATATTCGTAACTCCGTAAAGGTTGTTATCGATGCTTATAATGGAGATGTAACCTATTATGTCATTGATCCCAAGGACCCACTCATTCAAACCTACGAAAAAATATTCCCCAGGCTTTTTCGGCCTTTTGCCGAAATGCCCGATTTTTTGAAGAAGCATATTCGTTATCCAACTGACATCTTTTTAATTCAAACTCAAATCTACAATACCTATCACATGACGGATCCTCAGGTTTTTTACAATCGGGAGGATTACTGGAATATTCCAACCGAGATCTATCAGGAAAACCAACAATTCATGTTACCCTATTATATCATAATGAAATTACCTGATGAATCCTCCGAAGAATTTATCCTGATGCTCCCTTTAACGCCTTCCAAAAAGGATAACATGGTTGCCTGGATGTGTGCCCGCTGCGATGCGCCCAATTACGGAAAAATGATTGTTTATGCGTTGCCAAAAGAAAAACTTATTTACGGCCCGATGCAGATTGAGGCTCGCATCAATCAAAAACCGGACATCTCGTCCGAACTCACTCTTTGGGGTCAAAAAGGCTCCAAGGTTATTCGCGGGAATTTACTGGTCATTCCGATTGAGCAGTCCTTTATTTATGCCGAACCGGTCTATCTGCAATCGGAACAAAGTCAAATGCCGGAATTAAAACGAGTCATCGTTGCATTTAACCAGGAATTGGAAATGCGCACTACACTGGACGAGGCGCTGCAAGCGGTTTTTTTAGGCGAAAATATTTCTCCAGCTCAAACCAAAAATATTGTCCGGGGAAATCTGCCGCCAAAATCCCTTTCAAATCGAGCACAGCAAGCCCTGGATATTTACAATAAAGCAGTCGACTATTTGAAACAGGGAAATTGGGCCGGCTACGGAGAGGAACTCAATCAATTGAAACAAATTCTTGAAGAATTGGCTCAGAAAAAATAGAGGAAACAACCGCTTAAAGTTTCTTCCAATTTGAAAAGGAAGCGCTTTTAAAAGCGCTTCCTTTTTTTGTACATTTCCTATTTAATTCGCGGCGGTTGATGTCAATATTTACAAAAATTTAATATTAATTCCAAAAAAACAATTGATTGAATTCAAAATTGTTTTAAATTATATTTAATGAAAATAGACTCGCGCCACAGTTCTTGCGCATCAAACAAGGAGGTCAAATGAAAGTATTAGTCACCGGTGGAGCCGGATTTATTGGATCAAACATTGTTGACGCACTTATTTCAGCCGGCCACGATGTGGTTGTTATTGACAATCTCTACATGGGACGTAAAAAAAACTTGAATCCAAAAGCAAAATTCTATTTATTGGATTTACGTGCGGATGAATTGGAAAAGGTGTTTGCCCTGGAAAAATTCGACGTAGTTTACCATGAGGCCGCTCAAATGGACGTTCGTCGTTCCGTTGAAAATCCGATCTTCGACGCGCAGGTAAATGTGTTGGGAACACTAAATGTGCTTCAAAATTCCGTGAAAAACGGAGTGAAAAAAGTTGTTTTTGCCTCAACCGGAGGCGCAATTTACGGTGAGCAGGATTATTTTCCTGCGGACGAAAAACATCCTAACCGCCCGGTGTCTCCTTACGGAATTACCAAGCTGACCGTCGAAAAATATTTGTATTTCTACAAATTAACCTACGGTTTGCAGCATGTCATCCTTCGCTACGCTAATGTTTATGGCCCCCGCCAAAATCCGCACGGTGAAGCCGGCGTTGTCGCTATTTTTATCGAAAAAATGCTTCTGGGCGAACAGCCGATTATTAATGGAGATGGAACACAAACCCGCGACTTTGTTTTTGTGGAAGATGTTGTTCGCGCGAACCTTCTTGCACTGGATTATCCCGAAACGGACATTTTTAATGTGGGAACAGGCATCGAAACCGATGTAAACTCGATTTTTCGAGAACTGAATAAAATCATTGGCAAAAATACTCCCGAGACACACGGCCCCGCCAAAGAAGGGGAACAACAGCGAAGCGTCATTGATTATTCAAAAATCAAAAAACTCCTCGGATGGGAACCAAAAATTACGCTACAAGAAGGTTTGCGAAAAACCGTGGATTATTTTCAAAATTACGAGGTGGAATAATGAAATGGCAGGTGCTTGGTTCGGCCTCCGGCCTGACCGTTCCAAATCGTTTTCACTCGGCCTATCTATTGGAAAACAATGGAAAATTTTTGCTCATCGATGCCGGCGACGGCGTGAGCAATGCCCTGGCGCAGCAGAAAAAATCACCGCTGGACATTGAGGCCATTCTCATTTCTCACACGCATGCGGACCATGCCGCGGGGCTTCCTTTGCTGCTTCAATTTATGATGATGTCCGGCAGAAAAACGCCACTGGACATTTTTCTTCCGGCCTTTTACAAGGACTTTTTCACGGAACAATTGTATCGATTTTATATTTTCCCGGAAACATGGCCGTTTCCAATCCGCGTGCATTCCCTTGAAAAGGAACTCACTTTCTGGGATTCGCTGAAAGTCACACTTTTCCCAACCAATCATCTTGCCGGAACAGTGGAAGCCGCCCGCCGCCACGGCGTTGGAACGGAAAGCTATGGCTTTCAATTCCAAACAGACGTGAAAATTTTTGTATTTACGTCTGACATTCAGTCAGTTCAAGCCATTTCTCCACATATTCAAAAAGCCGATTGGCTAATGATTGAGGGAGCCCACACCTCCCCGGAAGAGGTCTGCCAATTTGCTGCGGATAAAAATATTCCACACGTGCGAATTACGCATGTGCCGCCTGAATTGGAAAAACAGGAAAACAATTTAAACGCATTGGCCATGAAATATGGATTAAACGACTTAAAAATCACTTTTGATGGGGAAATAATCGAATGGTAACTCAACCCGGACATTTGGAGGATTTTTCCTCCGATGACATGGGAATTATTGGGATTTCCCCTGTCATTCAACAAGTCCGGGCCACCATTCAACAGGTAGCTCCCACCACAATTCCCGTGCTTATTTTGGGAGAGAGCGGCTCGGGAAAGGAGTTGGTGGCACGCGCCATTCACGAACACAGCCCCCGAAAGAGCAAGTCCCTTATTGTGGTAAACTGCGGAGCTATTCCCGAAGGAATTCTGGAGAGCGAATTGTTCGGCCACCAGCGGGGCGCATTTACCGGTGCTGTCGATTCGCGAAAAGGCTATTTTGAACTGGCCGACGGCGGCACACTTTTCCTGGATGAAATCGGCGAAATGCCGCTGGAAACTCAGGTCAAGGTCCTTCGAGTTCTGGAGGAAAAGGAATTTCTCCGTGTGGGAGGCAGCACGCCTCAAAAGGTAGACGTTCGCATTGTGGCTGCTACCAACAGGGACCTGGCTTCCGCCGTTAAAAGCGGGGAATTTCGACTGGATTTGTACTACCGAATCAATGCTGTCAAAATTTTAATGCCTGCCCTTCGCGAACGAAAAGAAGACATCCCCGTTTTGGCGGAGCACTTTGCCAGGGAATTCTGCATTGAAAATCACATCGATTTTGAGGGGTTCACTCCGGAGGGAATGAAAGCCATGCAGAAATATTTGTGGCCAGGGAATGTGAGGGAGCTTAAAAATTTTGTGCAAACCACAATTGTACTCGAAAAAGGCCATGCCATCACCCGGGAAATTGTTTACAAGCACCTGGGACAGCAGGAGCCTCTGGATCGGAACCTGCCCGTTCCGTTGAACATGCCCCCAGACAAAGCCGAACGGGAGCTCATTTACAGGGTTCTCCTGGAACTTCGTTCGGAAGTTGCTCAAATTAAAGACCTTCTCCTCTCAAACATTCCGGCCGCACAGAATCAGACGGCTCCTCATTTGCTTCCTCCGTGGAACAATCCAATCCCTGCAACAAAGGTACCAATCGAAGATATCACCATTATTCCCGATGCAGGCGATAAACTTCCTACACTTGAAAAGGCTGAACGGGATTTGATTTTACGAGCGCTGGAGCAAACCAATTGGAACAAACGCAAGGCGGCAAAACTTCTGGACATCAGCGAGCGAACGCTTTACCGAAAAATTAAGGAATACGGCTTTGACACGTCTGAAGATGAAAATTAGGACAGCCTTCGCTATTTGCTTTGCCGCGCTTCTGGCAGCATCCTGCGGCCATTATTCGTTCTCAGGAAACACACTTCCGTCGTACATCAAAACTGTAGCCATTCCCCTATTTGAAAACAAGACCTCCGAATTTGGAATTAGCGAAAAATTGACAGACGCCGTGATTGACGCATTCACACAGGACAACACGCTCAAAATAGTCGATCCATCACTTGCCAGTGCTCTCATTTCCGGGGAAATTACATCCGTAACCGATCGTGCCAGCACATTCAATCAACAGGAACAGGTGCAGTCGTACCGCGTGTACGTAACCGTTCGTTCAGAATTTCGAGATCAAAAAAAGCGAAAGATCATCTGGAAGGCCGTTTTACAAGAATGGGGCGAGTACCAGCATTCGGCATCAACAGAAGAACGGCAGAAGGCAATTGACGACGCCGTAAAAAAGCTTGCCGAAGATATTTTGAATAAAAGCGTTGCCGGCTGGTGATGCCAGGGAAATAGGCGTAGAATAGCATCGGATTGTTTTGTGCAAAAAAATGTTGCGAAATATGCCTGTTTTTTTTAAATTAGATTGAACGTTTTGTTTTTTAATTTCTTAAAGGAGATTTTCAAATGTCAGATATTGAAGAATTGGAACAACTCCAGGAAATCCTTCACAATAAGTCTGATTCCTTTGTTTTTGCTCGCCTTGCCGATGGCTATTTGAAAAATGATGACGCGTACCGAGCTGTCCAAATCTGCGAGGATGGCCTTACACATCACCCTAATTACGTTAACGGCCATTTTGTTTATGCCAAGGCCTTATTCGCCATCGACGAATTGGACCGTGCCGATAATGAGCTTAAACGGGTTTTGCTTTACGACCCCAAACATTTGGGTGCCCGATATTACCTGGCTCAAATTGCACGCTCACGTGGCTGGACTCAAAATTATCTGACAGAATTGGAGACCATTCTTTCTATCGATCCGCTTTTTGCGCACGTTGGTTCGCTTCTGCAGGAAGTTCAAAAAGAATTAAGAAATCAAAAAGGCGAAGAAGAGCCTCAGATCACCTTTGCAAAAGCCGAAGAGGAAACACTTCCTTCTGAAAAGGCGGAATCCCAAACATTTCCAAGCGATGATCAGGAACTAACAAAATTGGTTGCTGAACGTCTCAGCGAAACCGAGGAAGTTGAAGAAGCCACTATTTCTCCTCAGGAAGAAGTGAAATCTGAGGAAAAACTGCAAGAAGAACAGTCTCCGATCCCGGAAGAGACCGAAATGATTTCCGCTGAGCAGTCTGCGAAAAACGAGAAGGAAGAGTTTGATTACATTTTAGACGAGATCTTTGAGGATGAAGTGCTAACCGAAAAGGCAGAACCAACCAGTGAAATCACGGAAGAGGATTTGTCGTCTGCCATTCATAAACGGGTAGAGTCTCTGAACGAAAACGAACAACAAGCCCAGCCGTTTTTCACTGAAGAAGAAAAGGAAGCCCTTCATCCAGAAGAACAGCAAATGGGCACCGTTTCACCCGAGAAAGAGGCTTCTGCGGCGGAATCTGTTGAAGAACTACCAGAAGAAAAAACCGCCGGCACGGAGAAGCCGGAACCTGAAGGAGCTGCCGTTCCCGAGAAGGAAATGACCAAAACCGCTCCACCTCAACCCGAATCAGAGGTATACGAAATCACCGAAGAGCGGCAGGGATCGGGTGCCATCGTAACCCCAACGCTTGGAGAAATTTATGCCGCTCAGGGGCATTATTCAAAAGCAATCGGTGTATATGAGATTTTGTTGAAAAAGGATCCCAACAATCAAGCATACAAAGATAAAATCGCCTACCTGAGGAACAAACTTTCCGAAGAACAGGACAAAAGCGGAGACTAATGCATTTGGCATCGGCTCAACATTATTTTAAGAAACGATTACAGCTTCTCCGTCAGAAATTATCCCAACAAAATTTGCAAGGATTGTTGGTCACAAACCCAGTTACTATTCGGTATCTTACGGGATTTACCGGTTCGAGTGCGATTGCTTTCGTTTCTGAGGAACAGGCCGTCTTTGTAACCGATTTTCGCTACCTCGATCAGGCCGGTCAGGAGGTGCAGAATTTTTCCATTCTTATTGGCACGCGCACCCTATTTGATACGCTAAAAGAAAAGAAACTCATCCCGTCCAATCAAAGAATTGCTTTCGAAGCAAACCACCTCACATACCTTCTTTATTCCAAATTAAGTGATCTTTTTCCACAAACCGCATTTGTACCTGCTGAAAATCTTGTGGAACAGATCGCCATTCGAAAAGATGAAAACGAAATTTCCCGGCTTAAACGAGCCGCCACAATAGCTACGGAGGCGCTGACGACCGTGCTGCCTCATTTAAGAGTGGGACAGAAAGAATTTGAATTTTCTGCTGAATTAAGCTACCGGATGCGCCTTCTGGGTGCCGAAAGGGATGCTTTTGACCCCATTGTTGCCAGCGGTTGGCGGTCGGCCCTGCCCCACGGTATAGCCTCAGAAAAAACGATTGACAACGGTGATTTTGTGGTGATTGATTTCGGAGCCGTTTATGGGGGCTACACCAGTGACATGACCCGAACTGTTGTCATGGGAAAAGCCTCGCAAAATATGAAGAGAATTTACCGGATTGTGAAAGACGCCCAGCAAAAGGCCATTGATGCCGCGCGGGCCGGGATTAGCTGCCACGCACTGGACCAAATTGCGCGGGAGTACATTCACCAAAAGGGATTCGGCCAGTATTTTGGCCACAGTTTGGGCCACGGGCTGGGTCTAAATGTTCACTCTCTTCCCCGCGTTGGGGCAGGTTCCGAAACCATTTTGGAAGAAAACTTCGTCATTACCATTGAACCCGGAATTTACATTCCCAATGTTGGGGGCGTTCGCATTGAAGACGATATTATTATTCAAAGAGACGGATGCGAATTATTAACTCATTTCCCCCGGGAGCTGTTGGAAATTGAGTGATTTTTCAGCCAAACTCTCCGCAATCATTGTCACCTACAACAATGCATCCGTTCTCCCTTCCACGCTTGCTTCTCTCACAGAGAATGTGTCGTTTCGACCGCTGGAAATTATTCTTATCGACAATCATTCTACCGACGGAACAATAGAAATTATCCACACATTTGCCCGAAATGCAAGTGCAAGGGATGTCCGTATTTTATTTCGATTAAATAAAAAAAACAGGGGATTTACGCACGCGGTTAATCAGGGATTGAGGCACGCTACCGGCAATCTAATTTTATTTTTGAATCCCGACGTGCAGCTCATGAAACATTCCGTTGAACGAATGGCGGAGTTCCTTGCTGTTCAATCGGACGTAGGCATTGTTGCTCCGCAACTCCTTTACCCCAATGGCCGCATTCAACCCTCCTGCCGGCATTTCCCGCGCTACCGGGATGTAATTCTTGAGATGACAGGTCTGAGCCGCCTATTTTCCAAGAGCAAATTATTTAATTACTGGAAGATGGGCTATTTTTCCCACAACCGCAC
>CAZMRE010000035.1:0-15386 GCA_964568545.1 uncultured Deferribacteres bacterium
ACACCACCAAAATAATGATTTTTTGCTATATTTTGTTCAACCTGGGTTAACTCAATTAAAAACCTTTGTTCATTGATTCTCCCACTCGTAACCGCACCCTTTATGGGTGCGTCAGTTTGAAAATCGGCAAATGTAAAGCCTGCGGTTACGGGATTTCTCAGATTGATCGTTTCAAATAGGGGTTTCTTTTCTTCAACAATGTGCAAGAAAACGCGGTTGCTTATCTCCTCCTTCTTTTCCTATCTATAAAAACTCATTGTCTTTTTAGCCCAAAATCCTTATATTACATAGGATTTTTCGCCTTAACTGAATTAAGGAGACCATTCCATGCTTAAAAAGCTCTCAATGACAATTAGTTTTATTTGTCTGATAGTACTCTTAACAGTGTCTCTTTTTGCAGAATCACAAAAGCCCTTAATTGGATCGCGCTATCCGGCGTTGTCTCCTGACGGGAAACAGGTTGCTTTTTCGTATCTGGGTGACATCTGGCGGGTGCCGGTCAGCGGAGGACAAGCGTACCGACTGACAGACAACGATGCCTACGAAGGACATCCGATCTGGTCGCCGGATGGTAGGTGGCTGGCATTTACATCCGACCGCAATGGTCAGGATGATGTGTTTCTGATGCCGTCCCGAGGGGGTGTTCCGAAACGGCTGACGTTCAATTCGGCAGCGGACGTGGCCACGGATTTTAGTCCCGATGGCCGTTGGGTTCTGTTTCAATCAAACCGACTGTCGATGGCAGGTCTTTTTAAGGTTTCGGTAAATGGGGGTATGCCGGTTCCAGTGCTGGATCGCTACTGGGTTTGGACCTTTTCAGGAAAATTCAATCCCAATGGAAAAGAGATTTTGTTTTCTTTAGGAATGGAGAACCGCTTCTGGTGGCGAAAGGGATACCGGGGCGCCAACAGCGCAAAATTATGGATCGTTCAACCGAGAAATTTAAAATCCACTCAAATTACAGCAGATGATGCCAACAGCTTTTGGCCCAACTGGAGCAATGATGGTAAAACCATCTATTTTGTAAGCGAGCGAAAAACTGGTGTTTACAACATCTGGTCATGCAACCGGGAGGGTGAGCACCTTCGCCGGATTACATCATTCAAAAAGGGAGAGGTCCGCTGGCTGAACGTGGCTCGAAATGTTCCTCTGGCTGTGTACGAGCGCAATTTTGGAATTTACCTGACCGATCTGTCAAATGGGGAATCGCATCTCGTTCCTATTAATGCCCCCTCGGAAATGAAAATAAACCGAAAGTTTCCCGTAAAAAGCCTGAAGGTGTCCGAATACCAGCTTTCTCCCGACGAAAAAAAGATTGCGGCTGTAGCGCGGGGGGAAATTTTTGTGTTTGGTGTAGATGGCGGGTATGCCCGAAATATTACCAAAACCCCTTGGCGCGAGCGGGACATTTCCTGGGACAGTTCCAGCAGCAAATTGGTTTACGTCTCGGATGTGAATAGCAATCCCGATTTGTACATTGTCTCTGCGGAAGGCAATTCTTCCCCGATGCAGTTGACGCATTCCGAAGAGGATGAGCTCAATCCCAAATTCTCGCCCGATGGAAAATGGATCGCCTATTTTCGGGGGAAACGTCAGTTGCGTCTGATCAAACCGGACGGAACACAGGACCACCTTTTGATTGAGGATGATTTTGGCGGGCGTTTTGCTGATGATTTCCGCTGGTCACCGGACAGTCGATTTATTGCGGTGGTCACGCAAAGAGCCGGAAATGCGGATATTTACGCCGTAAATGTGGAATCCGGAAAAACTATTCCACTGACCAACACGGCATACGATGAAAACACACCGGTCTGGGCGCCTGATGGGAAATCGCTTTTATTTTTATCGAATCGGTTTGGCCACAGTTTTCCCGAATTTACTGGTAAATGGGACATCTACCAGTTGCACCTCATCCCGGAAAAGCCAAAGTTTGACGAAGATAAATTTGAAAAGTTGTTTCAACGGGAAGACAAATCCAAAAAAGATAAAGAAAAAAAATCAGAGAAAAAGCCGGTTCATATCCGCTTTGACATTGAAAATATGGATATTCAAACAGAGCCTGTTACGCAAACGCTTGGAAATGACGGTGAGTTTGTCATCTCTTCTTCGGATACGGCCACGGTTTATTTTACTTCCACTATTGATGGAAAAATGCATTTGTGGAAGACGAGTCTTGATCGCAAAAATCGAGGCAAGTACAACCCGTTTGCTCCCTCCGTTTTTTATCCTCGTCAGCTTCATATCGACAAAAAGGGGGAAAATCTGTTTTATTTGTCTAGAGGACAAATTGGAAAAATAGCACTGCCCAAAGGCAATTCCAAACCCATTTCGTTTAAGGCGCATCTGGATGTAGACCGTTTGGCGGATTACGAACAGCTTTTGGGGGAAGTTTATTACACACTGAAACATTACTACTACGACCCCAAATTTCACCACACAAATTGGAAAAAAGTGTACCAGAGCTACCGGCCAGTTCTGGAGCAGGTGCGGGAAGACCGGGATTTTTATGATTATGTGAATGAAATGATAGGCGAACTCAATTCGTCTCATTCGGGAATTTATCCCCCGGGGTCGCATCGTCCCAAAAAGGAATCGGCGTATTTGGGAATCACATTCCGCGTGGACGGCAGGTCGCTGGTATTGGGACACATTTTTAAAGACGGTCCGCTCTATGCCTTCAGGGACAGTGTGCGCACGGGCGATGAAATTTTGTCGATTAATCGAAAGCCGATTTCGTCCTCGCAAAACGTCTGGAAAATTTTGAATGGTGAAATGGGACATCGCATCGAAATTTCGGTGAAGAGTCAAAAGCTTGGCAGGACGGTAACCGTTAAGCTGAAACCCATTTCTTCGCGAGCGCAAAACAAGCTGGCACTGGAGGAATGGATTCAATCCCGCAAGGCATTTGTGAAAGCCAAAACGCACGATCAGGTGGCGTACATCTACATGCGGGCCATGGGCGCGTCGGATTTGAAGCGATTTTTAAAAGAACTGGAGCGCGATGCCGTTCCCCGAAAAGGACTTATTCTTGACATCCGGTACAATTTTGGTGGGAATGTCCACGATCGGGTGCTGCAGGCCTTGATGAAACCGGTTTACGCAAAATGGAAAATTCGGGGACTTTCCGAATCGCAGCAGTCCACATTTGGATTTGCCAACAAACCCGTTGTTTTATTGACCAATGAGACTACCCTGAGCGACGGGGAAATGACGGCCAATGGCTTTAAGACCCTGCACCGGGGGCCAATTGTCGGAAACACCACCTACGGCTGGATCATTTTTACAAGCGGCGTACGGCTCATGAACGGGGCGTATGTCCGACTTCCATTCTGGGGATGCTACACACTGGACGGCAGGGATCTGGAAACTCAAGGGGGCGTGAAGCCGGATGTGAAGGTTGTGAACACGCTCACCGATGATTTGCAGGGAAGGGATCCGCAATTGGAAAAAGCGGTTGGAATCATATTAAAGAAAATAAAATCGGAGAAATCTAATAAATTCTAATGAAATCAGGTAAGGGTAATATCATGGCAAAGAATGATTTAAATGAAGGAATGCTTCAATTAGCAGCAAATACGATTCGATTTCTGGCAGTCGATGCCATTCAAAAAGCCAACTCGGGGCATCCCGGATTGCCAATGGGTGCGGCCGATTACGCGGCCGTTTTGTGGACGCGCTATTTGAAATTTAATCCCGAAGACACCGACTGGCCCAATCGGGATCGATTTGTTCTGTCGGCGGGGCACGGCTCCATGCTGTTGTACGCGTTGCTGCACCTGGCGGGTTTTGATCTTACCATTAACGATCTGAAACAATTTCGCCAGTTGCACAGTCGCACCCCCGGACATCCGGAGTACGGATTGACACCGGGTGTAGAGACAACCACCGGCCCCCTTGGCCAGGGCTTTGGCAACGGCGTGGGAATGGCCATTGCCGCCCGGATGATGGCTGAGCGATTTAATACGGCTGATTTTTCGCCGGTGACTCACCGAGTTTTTGGAATTGTGAGCGACGGTGACTTGATGGAAGGTGTTTCTTCCGAAGCCGCTTCTCTTGCCGGGCACCTCAAGCTGGGCAATTTGATTTACATTTACGACGACAATCACATCACCATCGAAGGAAAAACCGGCATCACCTTTACGGAAGATGTAGGAAAACGATTCGAGGCTTACGGGTGGCACATTCAAAAAATCGATGGCCATAATTTTGGAGAAATTGATCAGGCGTTGCAGCAAGCTATTTCGTTAGAGGATGCTCCCTCACTGATCATTGCCAGAACGCACATCGGCTTTGGAAGTCCCCACAAACAAGATACCTCAGCCGTGCATGGTTCGCCTCTGGGCGAAGAGGAGGTACGATTAACGAAAGAGCATTTTGGCTGGCCGCTGGAACCAACTTTTTACGTTCCTGAAGAGGTCCGAATCTTCTTTAGAAATCGCCAGTTTGAATTAAAAGCGCTTTACGAAAATTGGCAGGCAGGTTTTCAAGACTGGAAAAACGCGCATTCGGATTTGAGCAATCAGTGGGATGCCTATTTCAAAAGGGCCTTACCCGAGGCGCTGGCTGAACAGTTGGTGAAATCGGTGAAGGGTACCGAAGGCGCCACACGTGCCCTTTCGGGGAAGGTGCTTCAAACGGCGGCGAAACTCATTCCCAATCTTGTAGGGGGCTCAGCCGATCTGGAGCCGTCGACAAAAACCGGCATCAAAAATACCGGGGATATTGAACCGGGGACATTCAGCGGGCGGAATTTCCACTTTGGCATCCGGGAGCACGGCATGGGCAGTATCCTGAACGGAATTTCGCTTTACGGAAGCTGGATTCCTTTTGGATCCACATTTTTGGTTTTTTCGGATTACATGCGCCCGACGATTCGGCTGGCTGCCTTGATGGGGATTCAGGTGATTTACGTCTTCACACACGACAGTATTTTTGTGGGTGAAGACGGCCCCACGCACCAGCCGGTTGAACACATTGCCGCCCTGCGGGTAATCCCCAATCTTCAGGTGGTGCGTCCGGCGGATGCCGAGGAAACCGCCCTTGCGTGGGCCTTTGCTCTGCAGAGAAAAAACGGGCCCACCGCCCTCATTCTGACCCGCCAGAGTGTTCCCGCCATTTCACGCACGCAGCCTCTGACCTTTGATCGTTTTTCCAGGGGCGGTTACATCGTATCGGATGCCGAAAACGGAACCCCTGATCTGGTGCTGGTGGCGACGGGATCGGAACTTCACTTGGCCGTTGAGGCGAAAACTCGCCTGAAAAAGGACGGATTAAACATTCGGGTGGTGTCCATGCCGGCCGACCGCCGTTTCGTCCAGCAGTCCAAGGAATATCAGGAATCGGTTCTGGGTGATTTACAAACCAAGCGGGTGGTCATCGAAGCCGGTGTGTCCATAACCTGGCCGGAAGTGGTGGGGCAGTCTGCCCTTGTTATTGGAATCAATCGATTTGGTGCATCGGCTCCGGCAAAAGAACTGGAGGACTATTTCGGATTTACGGCGGAAGCGGTTACGGAAAAGATTCGGAAGTTGTTGGGGTAAAAGGGGGAGAGCAACTTACACCGTAATAAGTTGGAAGCAGGGTTCTGTTTTTGTGGGTGATGACAGTCATTAAACATATAAACTTACATCACTTAAATACGCCCGAACGGGGCGAAATACAATAGCCCGGGGCAGCGCCCCGGGAAAAAACGTTGCGAAAAAACAAAGACGTTGTTGTGATCGCATCGTTTGAAAGGCGATGTGCCCTTCCCTTACCCCCCAAACAGAGCCAAAAGCGCACTCAGGCTAAACACGCTGAGAATGGTGCTGACCAAAATAACGCTTCCCGCAAAATCCGGGTGCACGTCATATTTTGTGGCCAGAATGATGGCGTTCACGGCAGTGGGCCCGCTGGATTGAATGATCAGCACACGCTTGGTTAGGCTGTCCGCGGGCAGAAAGGCAAAAATGGCAATCGCCAGGATGGGTGAAAAAACCAATCTCAAAAAAACGGCCAGACTGATACGGGGAATCTTGTCCCTTAAATTGGCGTGGGTCAGTTGAATCCCCAGGATTAAGAGGATGGTTGGGATGGCCGCGTGCCCGATCATCTGAACGGGTTTGTACAAAATGGCCGGGATGACGGTGTGTGTTCCGCGCAGCAGAAAAGCCAGCCCAATGGCATAAAGCGCCGGTAGTCGGAAAATTTCAGATAGCGCTTGTGATGCGGGTAAATGTCCCCCTGCAGCCACAAAAATTCCAAATGTGTTCAAAACAATGACAAAGCATACCAAGAAAATGACCGCAATAGCCAGTCCCTCATTCCCGAATGCAAAATAAATCAGGGGCAATCCGAGGTTTCCGGAATTCATCAGGGTAGTGGAAAGGACAAAGCTGCTTTTTTCGGTGGGACTGAATTTCAGCAAATAGGCTACGGCAAAACCGGTAACAGCCATTCCCAAAAAAATAAGAGAAGCAAAAAGGATGATGGTAACCATGCGCTCAAGGACGATGTGACTTTCGAGAAGACTTGTAAACACCAGAAAAGGGGTCAAAATGTACAGGGTCAGTTCGGAGAGCGTTTTGGCATCCAGGTCTTTAAAGAGACCCAGAAGAGCCCCAATGGCGATGATTGAAAAAACCGGAATAATTGTTTGTAAAATAACGTGCACGTTCGGTCTCTGCTAATCAGGAAATCAGAATTGGTAGTACAGTCCCAGAATGCCCTGGGGCCCGGTAAAATCGTCCGTATCGCCTACTGATAGAGGAAACTTTGCATAGTGGTATGAAAATTCCACATGAAAACCCATCTTTTTTGTAAGAATCATATCGAACCCGGTTCCAATGAAAATGTCAATTCCAATAGATTTTTTTATCGCCCCGGAGGCTTGGTTTGTTTTCTGCGCTTTTGGAATTCCAAGCAAGATGCCTGCTCCATAGGATACACAGGGCATTAAGAAGGAATCCTGAACCAGGCGGTGTTTGAGGGCGGCCGTTACCGGAATCAATGTGACCGATTGAATATTTGCTGCTGAGACGCTTTTTTGCTCCCAAAAGCCGAGCGTTTGCTTCAGGAAAAATGTTTTGGTTAACGCTTCTGTTACTGTGATCGAAAAATAGGGTGTGGTTTGGGCATTCCCGGAAAAAAGGGAAACGGTTTTTTGCCGTTCAATGGTGTGGGGCTGCCATTGCCCGGCGTAGAAACCAATGCCGGTGGTTTGCGCGAAAAGCGGAAAGGCGGTGAAAAGCGAGAAAAGAATTGTCAAGATTCGTTTTTGCATGGTATATGGTCACCGAAAGTTCGTGACTATTCAAGAATATTTTAGCCATATAAATCACGCTAAAGAATGGTCAGGATATATTTTCGCCCGGTTCGTCCGAGCGAAACAACCATTTTGGGTTCTTCGCGAGAATGCGACCCTTTTGTTCTGTTTTTGAAAGCGATTCTAATCAAAATCAAATTGAAAAAATCAAACATCAAAATTCAAATTTAAAATGCAAGAATATGAGCTAAACAAGTCGGTTGCAAAAATAAACGAATTCATTCCAATTAGACTACTTTTGTCTGTTTTTGCTCAAAAAGAAAGGGTGTAGATACCATTTATTTAAAAATGTTGCCCACAAATTTAAACGTTCTTACCCAAGAAACTCGTATTCTAAACCGGATAGTCCAGTTTTTGCCACCAGTCCAATTCAAGATCAGGGAAAAGATTATCTCGTTTTTTGGAATCATTCAAATACAATTGATCTTTTTCGGACAATTTCCCCGATATTGAAACGGTTTCAGCCATGTCGAGAATGCGATTGAATTCCCGCACGTGCTCTTCAAAACGCATTTCGGCGTAATCCCGGGCAGCCCAGGTACTGATCAAGAATTGCCAGTCGGAAGATTCAAGCAGCAGAAGTTCCCGCGCACCTTGCTTTAAAATGTCTTGCAATTGGGAGTTGTTTCTCCAATCCAGTTTGTTCAACGTGTCGGTCATTCGCTTTTCGGCCGCGTAAATGTGAGGCCACGTCCAACTGGTGTCCTCATTTAGCCAGATGTAGTGATAGCCTCCTTCTCCCCAGGAACCCTCGGGGATGGAAATTACTTCAATCGGTTTTTTGTTGTCCAGGATTTCAGCCGCATTGGAAAGTTGAACCTCGTTATCATTTGCCAATTTTTTTATAACATCTTTCAGAAATTGCGGCCCCTCAAACCACCAGTGTCCAAACAATTCCGCATCAAAAGGAGCAACCAAAGCCCCCTTGTTGCCTGTTGCGGAAAGGTGCTCTCGCAGAACGTCCTTAATCAAATGGACAAAATGATCGGCATTTTCGGGAATCCGGCTCTCCGCCATTTGCGGATCATATTCCTGCTTATCGGCCAGATCGCTTTTCGGGCTGGTGACCCGCCAATACCGATGTCCCCCAGGAAAACGCTTCTTGTGAAAATCCAGGTACCAGCCGTCTCCGGGGTAGCCCCACTCACCCGACCAGACTTGAAGTCCTGTTTTGGGATCGCGCGTAAAAATCGCGACGGGTTTTTTTAGCTCCGGATTCGAACTGACCAGGTAAATTTCGTAGGGCGATTTTTCGGTGTCTTCTTCTCGCTCCGGTCTCTCCTTTTCAAACTGAGCCCAGAGTCTTTGAAGCGCTTTAAAGCGATCCAGGTATACCCCGATGGCTTTTCCGCCCTTTAACAGGGCAGAATCGACAAAGAAAAATTCAATCCCGTTTTCGCTTAGGAATTCATCCACACCTTTTCGCAAATACGGTTTATCGCCGAGAACAGAAGCAACCGGGGGTGCCCAATGGTAACGCGGGCGGTAGGCGGCTTCCGGCAGCCAGATACCGCGCGGCGGTTTCCCGTAGTGGCGGATGTGTGTTTTAATAGCAGTCTTGACCTGTCCTTGAATACTGGTGTCCAAACCCAGCAACGGAAAGTAGCCGTGCGTGGCGCCGCAGGTAATTAAATCGACAAAGCCGGCCTCCGAAAGTTTCCGAAATGCGTTAACCAGATCGTAATGGTACGTATCCACAAAATCCGACAGAATCTTTCTGTAGAAACGTTCCCACATCTCAGCCAATTGAAGCATGTGAGAATTGCCGTATTTTTTAAATTCGACTTGATCGTTAATTGCTGCCTGAATTTTTTCCTGCAGATAGGATTCAAATTCGGTTTTGAAACTGTCGTCTGCCAACTGTTCCGTTAAAACAGGCGTGACACCGATGGAAATCTTCGGAGCGATTCCCTCATCCCACAGTTCGTTAAGCGCATTTAAGATTGGAATGTACGTCTCTGCTGCTGCTTCGTTTAGCCAGTCCATTCCGTGAGGCCATTTTCCGTGAGATAGAACATAGGGCAGATGGGAATGAAGAACGAACGTAAAATAGCCAGTTCTGCTTGTTGCCATGATTGTATCCTCGTTTTTTTGTTTAGTTTTCCGAAGGGGGCTTGAATCCAAACGAGCGATGTTTATCCTCCCCCTGAATTTTAATTTCTCCAAATTGCTCTTCGTACTTACGAATATTTTCCTGTAATGCTTGTAAAAATGATTTTGCATGTTGGGGCGTCATGATAATTCGAGCATAAACCTTTGCTTTGGGAACACCGGGCAACATTCGTGTGAAATCAATGACAAATTCTGCCGGTGAGTGGCTAATGAGCGCCAGGTTCGAGTAAATCCCCTCGGCTTCTTTTTCTCCCAATTCCACATTAATTTGTTGCGGTTGATTTTGATTCATTTTTGCCTCCTCTGTTTAAACTCTTACTCCCCAACATCTACGAAAAAGCGTAGAAGGTGGCGGTACCCACAAAACAGCACTAAATCCACCAAAGGCGAATTAAGTCTTTAAATTATATAAAAAAAAAATTGAATTGTCAATTGATTTCATTGACTTTTACAAAGTTTTACTTTAAATTAAAAAGATAAAAAATGTGCAGTGTTCTACTGGAAGAATTTTACTTAATAATGAACTGATTTTTTCGGATGAATTTCATGGCAGGTTCTCCCCCAAAGCTCTTCTTAATTGACGGCTCGCATCTGGCCTATCGCGCTTATTTTGCGTTTATCCGGCGGCCATTAATTAATTCTAAGGGGGAAAATACCTCCGCCACG
Organism: uncultured Deferribacteres bacterium; assembly: GCA_964568545.1. Classification (GTDB taxonomy): domain Bacteria; phylum Zhuqueibacterota; class JdFR-76; order JdFR-76; family BMS3Abin05; genus BMS3Abin05. The sequence goes on from CAZMRE010000035.1 coordinate 10,082, forward strand.
TTTGGATTTGCCCAGTCACTTCTAAAAATTCTTTCGGAAGAAAAACCCGATTACATTGCGGTTGTTTTCGATACACCCGAACCCACCTTTCGCCACAAAGAATACCCGGAATACAAAGCCACACGTGAGAAGATGCCAGAAGAAATGTCCGATCAGTTGCCTCGAATTCGCCAGGTTATTGAAACATTGAAGCTCCCAATTATTGAGGTTCCCGGATATGAGGCAGATGACGTCATGGCAACTCTGGCAAAGCGGGCAAAAAAGAAGGGCGTTGAAACCTATCTGGTGACCGGCGACAAGGATTTTTTTCAATTGGTGGACGATTCCATTAAAATTTACCGGCCTCAGCACATGGGCGATTCCGTGGATATTGTTGATCGGGAATGGCTCGAAAAAAAATGGGGAATTCGCCCGGATCAGATTATGGATTATCTTGCCATTGTGGGCGACAAAAGCGACAATATCCCGGGAATCAAGGGATTGGGAGAGCAGGCTGCTAAGGAATTGATCGAGAAATATGGTTCCCTGGAAAAGATTCTTGAGTCGGTGGACGAATTGCCTAAGAAACGCTGGAAAACAGCGATCGAAACCTACGGGCAGGATGGGGTTCTGTCGAAGCGCCTGGTAACGATCGATCAAGATGTTCCAGTGGGTATTGACATCGAGGCACTCAAGCAAAAAGATGGAAATCCCGATGAGATTATTAATTTGTTTAAAGACTTGGAATTCAAGAAATTAATGGATCGTTATTTTTCAAATAAAAAAAAACTGAAACAGAAATATCAGATCGTAGACAGCGCCGATAAGCTCGTAGAGCTTGTTTCTCAGCTTAAAGCGGCGGGCAATTTTGTATTTGATCTTGAAACAACAAATATCGATCCCCTTCGCTCGCACGTGGTCGGGTTTTCCTTCGCCTGGCAAGAAGGCGAGGCTTACTACATCCCGGTGGCGGCGGGTGAAAAGGAAACAGTTTCCAATTTGGGACCTCTGTTTCAATCGGCCGAAATCGCGGCCCCTTCAGAAAATCAAAAAGAATTGCCGCTTAAAATGGTGATTGATCGGCTAAAGCCTATTCTGGAAGATAAAAAACTTAAAAAGTGCGGCCAAAACATCAAATACGACATGCTGGCCCTGACGCGCTATCAGGTTCGCGTGGAAGGGATTGACTTCGACACAATGGTGGCCTCGTATTTGATTAACCCCTCCAGCCACCAGCACAACCTGGACAGTTTGAGCTTTGAATATTTGAATTACACAAAAGTTCCCACGAGTGATTTAATCGGGACGGGAAAAAATCAACTGACCATGCGGGATGTGGCCGTTGAGAAGGTGGCTTTTTACGCCTGTGAAGATGCGGATATGACGTTGCGTCTCCGCAATATTTTGGAGCCGAAGCTAAAGGACGCAGAGTTGTACGATCTTTTCCAGCAAGTGGAAATTCCGCTGATTTCGGTGTTGATGACGGTTGAAAAGAACGGGGTGGCACTCGACACGGTTTTGTTGAAGGATTTGTCCGGCCGGGTAGGGGATCAATTGCGGGCGTTGGAAAAGGAAATCTTTGAATTGGCCGGGGAGCAATTCAACATCAATTCGCCCAAGCAATTGGCGAAAATTCTGTTTGAAAAATTGAATCTTCCCAAAGCCCGCCGTACCAAAACAGGCTATTCCACCGATGTGTCTGTTCTAGAAGAGCTGGCAAAGATTCATCCACTGCCACGAAAATTGCTGGATTACCGTGGATTGGCGAAATTGAAATCCACGTACATTGATGCTCTGCCGAAATTGATTAATCCGGAAACCGGGCGTGTTCACACATCCTACAATCAGACGGTGGCGGCTACGGGACGGCTATCCAGCAGCGATCCGAATTTACAGAATATTCCCATTCGGACGGAATTGGGCCGCGAAATTCGGAAAGCTTTCGTCCCCGGCCGGAAAGATCACGTTATTCTCGATGCCGATTACTCGCAGATCGAATTGCGAATTATGGCGCATTTGTCGGGCGACGAAAATCTGCTGCGTACGTTTGAGGACGATGAAGATGTCCACACGGCCACGGCGGCGCTGGTGTTTGGTGTGGAACCAGAGGAGGTTACGCCTGATTTGCGCCGGCGGGCCAAGGAAATCAATTTTGGGATTATGTACGGAATGGGGCCGTACGGATTGGCCTCCCGCCTGGACATTTCAACGGAAGAGGCGCGGCAGTTTATTATTAATTATTTTGCCAAATATCCCGGGGTGCAGGAATTTATTCAACAAACCATTGATCAGGCCAGGCAAACAGGTTATGTTACCACGCTTCTTAATCGCCGCCGCTATTTGCCTGAAATTCGTTCCGACAACCGCCGTATGCGCGAATTTGCCGAGCGCACGGCTGTAAATACGCCCATCCAGGGGACGGCGGCCGACTTAATTAAGGTGGCCATGATTCACATCCACAACCGATTGGAAAAAGAGGGACTAAAGTCGCTAATGATTATGCAGGTGCACGATGAGTTGGTGTTCGAGGTGCCCGAATCGGAGATCGAACGCATGAAAAAATTGGTTCGAGAGGAAATGGAAGGGGCAATCGAATTGAGCGTGCCGATTAGAGTGGACATGGGCATCGGCGCGAATTGGCTGGAGGCACATTAAGGAAAAATATCATCCGAATGATGCGCACTTTTATTGTCGATAATTCAAATACGAAAAGGGGGACAAATGCAAAAGTCAAAATGCAAAAATCAAATTGAATCCAAAATTCAAATCTTCTTTGGGTCTTGCAAAGGCAATTGATGGCCCGCTCATACGGATGATTCTGTGAATAAGTATTTTTGCATTTTAAATTGTGGTTTTGATTTTTTCAGTTTGATTTTGTTTGGAATTAGAATTGCTTTAAACAAGCGATCAAAAGGCACGCATTTTCGCGAAGAACGAAAAAAATTTTTATCGAACAACGATGTGAATTTCGGAGCAGAAATTCTCATTCGTCAAGAGGGGATAGAAAAACACTTCCACCGGAACATTCGTATGGCACAAGTCAAAGGGCTTGTGCTCCAAATATCGTCTGTAATATTCTTCGTGCAGGATTTTGACAATTGGCTTGATCCTGTTTGAACATTCCTGAAACTGTAGGTTCAAATTCTTTACGTAGCAGGCAAGAAAAAATTTACCGCTTACCCTTGATTTTTCCCGGAACGGACAAAAATTAAGGTAAAGGTTTTAATCCGATTTTTTGGCGACGGGCGGGTTGTTTATGGCTGCGATGCTGCTATTTCAGGATTGGTGCGTTCGGCCTGATTTCGCTTGTTTCATGATCCAATGGTTCGGCACATGTCCCTGAAAGGGAGTGATGCAAAAAATAAAAGGGATATTGCCACGAATTTCACGAATTGATTTTTTTATGCGCATGGAAGTGAAATTTGGGGAAGCAGTTGTTTTTGGAGCGTATGCAACAATAACAAATCTCAAAAATTTGGGAGGTGTTCTCATGAAATCTTTAAAATATCTGGATTGTTTTGCTTCGGTTGGAAAGCAGCCGGGTAAAGACCCTGCTGCACCCTGGACAGTGGAGAAAATGCTACAGGACATGGAACGGTGTGGCATTCACGGGGCGTTGGTCTTTTCTAACTATGCCCGCAACATTCAACCCTCCGTGGGAAATGAGATTGTAACTGAAATTTGCAGGGACAATCCCCGTCTGATTCCCGCCTGGGTGGCCCTGCCGAGTGTGGCAGACGAAGCACCCGTAGGCTCTCAATTTGTGGAAGAAATGCAGGCGGCGGGGGCAAAAGCGGCCAAAATTTATCCGCGGCTCCATCATTTTCGCGTTACGGACGTCATTGTGGGCGATTTGCTGGAGGCTCTTCAGGAAGCGCACATACCACTTCTAGTGGATGCGGGCGACTATGAGCCGTACAACCAAATTACCTGGGAGGAGGTGGAATGGCTGGCACAATCCTACCCGGATTTGCCGGTCATTTTGCATGCGGTTCGCTGGGAAGCCACCCGAATTTTACTGCCTCTGCTGAAGCACTATCCCAATGTGCACGTGGAGTTTTCCAATTACCAGGCCAATCGGATTATTGAATTTCTGGTGGAAAGGATCGGTGCCGATCAGCTTCTCTTTGGCACGGAAATGATGCAAAAAAGTCCCGGCGCGGCCAAAGCCTTTGTGGATTATGCCGACATCAGCGATGCGGATCGCCGCAAAATTGCCGGTGGAAATCTCATTCGATTGCTGAAATTGGAGGAAATTCCTCCCGATTACAAAGATACTTCTGCAAATGACGCAATTCTGACAAAGGCAAAAGAAGGAAAACCCATCGATGACATGGAAGTGATTGACGGACACGCGCACATTTCGGAGAAGGGACATTCGGACATTGTGATTGCGGTTATGCCCAAAGCGGATGCCGCAGGCATCATTGAGCGCAGCCGGAGGCTTGGTGTGGACATCACCTGTGCCAGCGGCTGGGGCGGCGTCTGGACGGATTATGAGCGGGGCAATCTGGCAGTAGCAGAGGCCATCCGGGATTTCCCGAAGAATTTTGTGGGATACGCCACACTTGATCCACTTTATGTGAGAGATTGGGAGAAAGAACTCAAATTCTGTTACGAAGAAGCAGGCATGAAAGGGATGAAGCCTTATTATCCCCGCAACAAAATTCCTTACTCAGACCCTGCTTACGATCCCTGGTTCCGGTACGGGAATGAGCACCGGCTTTTTGCGCTGATGCACCCGTCGGACAATTTTGAGGAGGAAATGAACATTCTGGCCTCAAAATACCCGGAAATTTCCTTTCTTCTGGCCCATTCCGGCTGGATGTACGAAGTGGCGCGGCGGCACGCGCGGCTGGCGAATAAATTTCCAAATGTCTTCTGCGAAATCACGTTTACGTCCGTGACCAACGGAATCATTGAATTCTTGGTAAAAGAAGTGGGTTCCGAAAAGGTGATTTACGGAACCGATACCTCCATGCGTGACCCCATTCCGCAGTTCGGCTGGGTGGCGTACGCAGATATTCCCGAAGAGGATAAACGCAATATTTTGGGGCGTAATATGAGGAAAATTCTCGATCGATGTCTGATTTGATTTTTAGTAGCTTTTATTGCCATAAAGGCTCCAAGACCCGAAGTTAAAGTGTCATAATTGTTTTTTAGAAAGGCAAATTGTTAAAAATGAATAAGCAGAAACCCGTCCCCAGTTGGGTGCGAAGCCGGAGTTGGTCGCTAGAAAATGCCCCCATTTATATCTGAAGTTCGGACATTTTTGGGACAGATATTTTCCGTTCATTTAAGAGAGGCTTAATTGTTGCGCCAAAAT
>CAZMRE010000036.1:0-15288 GCA_964568545.1 uncultured Deferribacteres bacterium
TTCACGTGCGGCTTCTTTCGCTCGTATTTCGCCTTTGCCATTAGTTTTCCTCCTTAAGCTTAAAAGGTATGTTCAAATCCAATATCATTCTTAATCCGCCAGAGGCGAACCTAACTCCACCAGAACGGTGTTTTCATTTTCTACGCTTTTTCGTAGATTTTAAAATAAAAGTTTAACCACGAATTTTCTTTATAATTTCATCCGCAACACTTTGCGGCGCTTCCTGATAGTGTGAAAATTGCATTGTGTAAATAGCTCGTCCCTGCGTAATTGAACGGAGCTGGGTGGCGTAACCAAACATTTCGCTTAGTGGCACCATTGCGGCAATTACCTGAGCATCCTTTCGCGGAACAATTCCAATTACTTTTCCTCTACGGGAATTCAAATCGCCCATCACATCCCCCATGTACTCTTCAGGAACCACAATTTCAATATTCATAATAGGTTCCAGTAGAACAGGGTTAGCCTTAGCCGCCGCATTTTTCAAAGCCATTGAACCCGCTATTTTAAACGCAATTTCGGAGCTGTCCACGGGGTGATACGAACCGTCAATCAGAGTGACCTTTACATCAATCATTGGAAACCCGGCCAGCACACCATTTCCGAGCGCTTCCTCGATTCCCTGTTTTGTGGGATTGATATATTCCCGGGGAACCGCACCCCCAATAATTTTATTCTCAAAGATAAAACCGGCACCTTTTTCGGCAGGCTCAAGTTCGATTTCAACATGCCCATACTGGCCGCGGCCACCGGACTGGCGAATAAATTTACCCTCAGCTTTTACTTTCTTGCGAATCGTTTCGCGATATGCTACTTGCGGCCGTCCGACATTTGCCTGAACCTTGAACTCACGCATCATGCGATCAATCAAAATATCCAGGTGAAGTTCCCCCATTCCAGAAATAATGGTTTGTCCGGTTTCATCGTCCGTGCGAACCTGAAATGTTGGGTCTTCGTCAGCCAATTTCATTAGCGCATCAGATAGCTTATCACCATCTGCTTTTGACTTTGGCTCAATGGCCACCGAAATAACCGGTTGGGGAAATTCCATCTTTTCCAAGACAATGGGATGTTTCTCGTCGCAAAGGGTGTCGCCGGTTTTCGTATTTTTTAAGCCCACCGCCGCAACAATATCCCCCGTAAAAACGGCATCAATATCCTGACGCTTGTTTGCCATCATCTGAAGCACCCGGCCAATGCGTTCCTTTTTGCCTGAGCTTGTATTCAAAACATAAGAGCCCGTTTTGAGCATACCCGAGTAGACTCTGAAATAGGTCAGTTTCCCCACGTAGGGGTCACTCATAATTTTAAAAGCCAGTGCAGAAAAAGGTGCTTCATCACGGGCTTCTCGCTTTTCCTCTTTTTGAGTTTTCGGATTAAAGCCTCTCACCGGGGGTAAATCGGAAGGAGATGGCAAATAATCAATAACTCCATCCAGCAGACGCTGAATACCTTTATTTTTGAAAGCGCTTCCACAAAGCACCGGAACGGCACTTACATCCAGAGTCGCCTTCCGTATGGCTTTTTTGATTTCTTCTTCCGAAACGGCTTCCCCTTCAAGAAATTTTTCCATCAAAGTGTCATCGTAGTCAGAAAGCGATTCCAGCATGTGGGACCGATATTCCTGAGCCAACTCAACCATATCTTTCGGAATATCAACCTCATCCCAGTTTGCCCCCAGTGTTTTTTCATTGTAGATAACGCCCTTCATCTTAATCAAATCAATAAGTCCGGTAAACATATCCCCAGAACCAATTGGAATTTGAATGGGAACGGGATTTCCACCCAGGCGCTCTTTAATTGCCTTAACCACGGCAAAAAAGTCGGCACCGGAGCGATCCAACTTATTCACAAACGCAATACGCGGAACGTTGTACTTATCCGCTTGTCGCCAAACGGTTTCCGACTGGGGTTCCACACCGCCAACGCCACAAAAGACTGCAATGGCCCCATCCAATACCCGCAACGACCGTTCAACCTCTGCCGTGAAATCAACATGCCCCGGGGTATCGATAATATTAATTCGATGCTTTTTCCAGAAGGATGTTACCGAAGCGGAGGTAATGGTAATGCCCCTCTCCTTCTCCTGTTCCATCCAATCGGTGGTAGCAGCCCCCTCGTGCACCTCACCCATGCGGTGAATCCGTCCCGTGTAGTACAGAATCCGCTCAGTTGTCGTTGTTTTCCCCGCATCAATATGGGCCATAATGCCAATATTGCGGGTTTTTTCTATTGGAAATTCTCTTTTCATTTAAATAAATTTAAAACCTTTCGCTCTTGCTACCACCTAAAATGAGCAAATGCCCTATTTGCTTCTGCCATTTTGTGGGTATCTTCTCTTTTCTTAATGGATGCCCCTTCTTTTCGTGAAGCTGCAATTAATTCTGTCGCAAGCTTCTCGGCCATGGTTTTTTCATTGCGTGCCCGCGAATATTGAATAAGCCAGCGCATTGCCAACGCAACACTCCGATCAGTTGGCACCTCAATTGGTACCTGATAGGTTGCTCCGCCAACACGCCGGGATTTTACCTCTAAAATCGGGCGGACATTAGAAATTGCTTTTTCAAAGACCTCCAGGCCGCTCTGATCCGTTTTCTGTTCAATGATATCAAGAGCCGTGTACAGGATTTTTTCAGCAATACTCTTTTTCCCACGGTGCATAATCGCATTCGTAAATTTTGCAACCAACTTATTATGAAATTTTGGATCGGGCAAAATCTCCCGTTTGGTTACTTTTCTTCGCCTTGGCATGCAAACTCCATTTACTTTTTGATCGTACTTCTAAATTTAAATTACCCTTGACACTGAAAACCCCCTGAAGAGGGGATTTTCTAGACAAAACAAAAATCTTGACCTCAGCTCAGATGAAAATGAGCAATCTTTTACTGGCCATTTTCATTGTTTTTCTGGGCGAGGCACTTCTTAACAATCGTGTTTAATCAAACCCGATTATTTTTATTTTTTCCTTTTTGTCCCGTATTTAGACCTACCGTTACTGCGACCGTCCACACCAGCAGTGTCCAAGGCACCCCTTATGATATGATATCGCACGCCCGGTAAATCCTTTACTCTACCACCTCTGATTAATACAATTGAGTGTTCTTGCAAATTGTGACCTTCGCCTGGGATGTAAGCCGTTACCTCAATCCCATTTGTTAATCGTACACGAGCCACCTTCCGCAAAGCCGAGTTTGGCTTTTTAGGTGTTGAGGTGTAAACACGCGTACACACGCCCCGCTTCTGGGGATTTGCCTTCAGGGCAGGGACTTTGTTCTTTTTGATTACTTTTTCCCTACCAGACTGCACAAGTTGATTAATTGTTGGCAAAACATTCCTCCTGACAAACGAAATATGAATTTAATAAATTATTTCTTCTTTGTCAATAAATTTTTTAAATTTACCTGATTTATTTTCAATCCTTCGCGGCTTTCCTAATTGGCAATTTTAGCCTCGGGAACATTTGGTTCCTTTGTTTCACCTTCTACTTCATCCCCCTTGTAAGAAACCATCAATTCACCATATTTATTTAATCCTGTTCCTGCCGGGATTAAATTGCCCATGATTACATTTTCCTTTAGGCCGTACAGGGTATCCACTTTACCTGCAATGGCTGCATCTGCCAAAACACGGGTTGTTTCCTGAAAAGATGCCGCTGAAATAAAGCTTTCCGTCGAGAGTGATGCTTTTGTGATTCCCAACAATACGGGCTTAAACGTTGCGGGTTTGGGCGGTCTAGCTTTTGCCTCCCGCTTTCCGGCTTTTTCGAGACGCTCGTTCAAGCGATCAAATTCTTCTCGTTCCAATATTTGATTCACCCTGAATTTCGAGTCACCTGGATCAGTAATAACAACCTTAGTCAACAGTTTATCGTTGTCCTGCAAAAATCGGATCTTGTCCACAAGGTCACCTTCGAGATACCGGGTATCGCCGGGATCTTCCACACGTACCTTCTGAAGCATCTGCCGCACAATGACTTCAATATGCTTGTCGTTTATGCGCACACCCTGCAGGCGGTAAACTTCCTGAATTTCATTCACCAGATATTCTTGAACGCGATTGGGGCCCAGAATATTCAGAATGTCCTGAGGGGCCACCGAACCTTCCGTGAGTTTTTCACCTGCCGAAATCGGATCGCCATCGTGTACCAGAACGTGTTTTCCATAAGGAATCACGTAAATGCGCTTATCCAACCCATCTTTTGAGTTGACGATTATTTTTCGCACACCCCGCCGAACTTCGCCAAACTCCACGATTCCGTCAATCTCACTAACGATTGCCGGCTCTTTCGGGCGCCGCGCCTCGAATAGTTCGGCCACTCTCGGCAAACCACCGGTAATGTCACGGGTTTTCGCAATTTCACGGGGAATTTTCACCAGAATGTCACCGGGCTTTACTTCCTGACCATCGGCTACAATCAGAAAAGAGTGGGTCGGGATAATATGTGTTTCCAGCCCATTTCCATCTTCATCCGTAACAACCAATTGAGGACTCAGGTTCCGATTGTGCGTATCCACAATGACCCGCTGCTTGCGGCCGGTAGTTTCATCTAATTCTTCCTTAAACGTGACATTTTCAACAATATCCTCGTACCGAACGAATCCCTTTTTACCGGCGATAATTGTCGCTGAGTAGGGATCCCATTCAAACAGAACATCACCTTTTTTAATCTTCTGCCCATCACTGACAAGAATTTTGGCACTATAGGGAACGGTGTATTGGGAAACCATTCGATTGTTTTCATCGATGATTCTAATCCGGCCGTTTCGTCTGGCGGAAATCAATGCGCCGTCTTCTTGCTGGAGGATTTTCAAATGTTCGAATTGAATTGTTCCTTCGCTTTTGGCCACTACACGGGATTGAGCTGCAATTCGGCTGGCCGTACCGCCAATGTGGAAGGTACGAAGGGTTAATTGCGTTCCTGGCTCGCCAATAGATTGCGCTGCAATCACACCCACCGTCTCGCCAATACCAACCATATCGCCGCGGGCCAGATTTCTTCCGTAGCACTTGGCACAGACGCCTCTGGGAGCCTCACAGGTTAAAACGGATCGGATGTATACCGACTCGATGCCTGCCCGAGAAATTCTGTCAGAGATTTCCTCGTCAATGAGCTGCCCGGCTTCTACAATAATATCCCCTGTTTCGGGATCGTAAACATCCTCGGCAGCCGTGCGTCCCAGAATACGATCCTGCATGGGCTCGATTACTTCCTCGCCCTCTTTCAAATCGCCGACGCGCAAACCAAGAATGGTTCCACAATCCTCCATTGTGATGGTGACATCCTGAGCCACATCCACCAGACGGCGGGTTAAATAGCCTGCATCGGCGGTTTTCAACGCCGTGTCAGCCAGACCCTTGCGGGCACCATGCGTTGAAATGAAATACTCCAACACACTCAGGCCTTCCTTAAAATTGGCCGTAATGGGTGATTCAATAATTTCACCGGTCGAACCGGTCATTTTTTTCTGCGGTTTTGCCATTAAGCCGCGCATTCCGGCCAACTGGCGAATCTGTTCCTTCGAACCACGCGCCCCGGAATCGGCCATCATAAAAACGGGGTTAAATCCGTCCTGAGAAACCTTTAAATGCTCAAACATCCGTTCGGCTACAGCATTTGTGGTACCCGTCCAAATATCAATAATTTTATTATAGCGTTCACCATCCGTAATAATTCCGCGTTCGTACTGCTGCTGGATTTTTTCAACAGCCTCCGAAGCCCGATCGATCATTTCGTATTTTTCCTGAGGGATTTCGACATCATCAATTCCAATGGTTGCACCTGATTTCATGGCATATCGGAACCCAAAATCTTTTAATCGATCCAGGAATTGGATGGTTTCGTAATTCCCAAGTTGTTTATACGCCGCACCAATCAACTCCTCAATCCGTTTCTTGGTAAGCAGTTCATTCACAAATTCAAAATTTTTGGGAACAATGGTATTAAAAATCACGCGGCCGACGGTTGTTTCAATTAATTTGCCATCAATTCGCACCTTAATTTTGGCGTGAATATCCACCACTTTTTCGTGATAGGCGATAATGACTTCATCGGTTGAGCTAAAAATCTTGCCCTCGCCCTTGGCGCCATTTTTCGCCTTTGTCACATAATAGCAGCCGATAACCATATCCTGACTGGGAATGGCCAGCGGTTTTCCGTGCGCAGGCGACAAAATATTGTGGCTGGACAACATCAGCGTAGACGCTTCAATTTGAGCCTCGTACGAAAGCGGCAAGTGTACCGCCATCTGGTCACCGTCAAAATCGGCATTGAAAGCGGAACACACCAGAGGATGAAGCCGGATGGCTTTCCCTTCAATTAGAATCGGCTGAAATGCTTGGACGCCCAGCCGGTGCAATGTTGGTGCACGGTTTAGCAAAATAGGGTGATCTTCGATAATTTCTTCGAGGATATCCCACACCTCCGGTCCTCGCCTCTCCAAAAGCTTTTTAGCACTCTTGACCGTTTTAACCAGTCCGCGTTCTACCAATTTGTTAATTACAAAAGGCTTAAATAGCTCAAGCCCCATTTCTTTCGGCAAGCCGCATTCGTGGATTCGCAATTCGGGACCCACAACAATGACAGAACGACCAGAGTAATCAATTCGTTTCCCCAACAAATTCTGACGAAAACGCCCCTGTTTTCCCTTCAGCATATCGGAAAGGGATTTCAACGGCCGATTCCCATCGCCGCGAACGGCTACAGTTTTTCGGCCATTGTCCAGAAGGGAATCAACCGCTTCCTGCAACATCCTCTTTTCATTTTTCAGAATAACTTCGGGAGCCTTAATCTCCATCAGCTTTTTAAGTCGATTATTTCGAATAATCACCCGGCGGTACAAATCATTCAAATCGGATGTTGCAAAGCGCCCTCCTTCCAGAGGAACCAGAGGCCGCAATTCCGGGGGAATGACCGGCAAAACGGTTAAGACCATCCACTCGGGTTTATTAACATGCCCGTCCTCCTTGGGCAGCAAAGCCTCAATAACCTTTAGCCGCTTCAGGGTTTCCAGCTTGCGCTGATGGGACGTTTCTGTTTGAGCTTTCGCCCGCAGTTCGGCAGATAGCGCTTTTACATCCACGCGCCGCAAAAGCTCAAGAATTGCCTCGCCTCCAGTAAGAGCCAAAAACTTTTGTGAATCATCTTCAACGTTGGTTGGCTGTTCCGAAATAATCCGGTAATAGTCATCTTCTTCAATCAGCTCTTTTTCTTTCAGATCTGTCGTTCCCGGCTGAATCACCACGTACGCCTCGTAGTAAATGATCCGCTCCAGATTTTTAATGGACATTCCCAGAATGTAGCTGATTTTTGATGGAAGCGATTTCCAGAACCAGATATGCACAACGGGTACCGCCAGGCTAATATGACCCATTCGCTCCCGACGAACACTCTTTTTCGTTACTTCCACACCACAGCGGTCGCAAACAATTCCCTTGTAACGAATGCTTTTGTATTTGCCGCAGTGGCATTCGTAGTCTTTTACAGGTCCAAAAATTTTCTCGCAGAACAAGCCATCTTTCTCGGGCTTGTACGACCTGTAATTGATTGTTTCCGGTTTGAGAACTTCTCCGTGCGATTGTTCCAAAATCTTGTTCGGAGAAGCCAAGCCAATATAAATTTTAGAATAGCGCCGATGCGCTAATTTCGGTGTATTGATATTGATATTTAGCAAGGGTAAAACCTCCAAATCTTTTGGTTTTTCCCAAAAAGATTAATTTTAATTCTATTCTAATTCTACATCCAAACCCAGGCCCTGCAATTCTTTAACAAGAACGTTAAAGGATTCCGGAACGCCCGGTTCTGGCAGATTCTCACCTTTTACGATCGCCTCATAAGCCTTTGAACGGCCCTTCACATCATCGGACTTAACCGTCAGGATTTCCTGAAGCGTGTGAGCCGCTCCGTAGGCCTCCAGCGCCCAGACTTCCATTTCACCAAAACGCTGACCTCCAAATTGAGCCTTACCGCCCAATGGCTGCTGAGTAATGAGTGAATACGGGCCAATGGATCGCGCATGAAGTTTGTCTTCCGCGAGGTGAGAAAGTTTTAACATGTAAATCTGTCCGACGGTTACCGGTGCATTAAAGGTCTCACCCGTACGTCCGTCGTAAAGCACGGATTTTCCGCTTTCCGGCAAGCCGGCTTTTCGAAGTTGTTCCTTCACCTCGTCAATGGAAGCTCCGTCGAATACAGGCGTGGCAAACTTAACACCCAATTTCTCAGCCGCCCATCCCAGATTCGTTTCCAGAATTTGGCCAAGATTCATTCGTGACGGCACACCCAGAGGATTCAGAACGATGTCCACGCGCCGCCCGTCCGGCAGATAAGGCATATCTTCTTCAGGAACAATAATCGAAACCACACCCTTGTTTCCGTGCCGACCGGCCATTTTGTCGCCGACCATTACCTTCAATTTCTTCGCCACATAAACCTTCGCCAACTGAACAATCCCCGGAGGAAGCTCATCTCCAATCTGGATCTTTGATTTTTCACGCTCAAATCGATCGTGCATTTCCGCTAATTTCTGATTGTAGCGCTCAAAAATCATCCGTACCGTTTCGTTTACATCTTCATTTTTTGTCCACGGTGAGGTCGGATTCAGGTGATCAAAATTAATCTTTTCCAAATTCTTCTTCGTGAACTTGGTATCGGTTTTGACAACCACTTTCCCATCGATGACATCCCTAATTGCGGCAGAAATTTCCCCTTCCAGAAGAAGATTCAATTTCTCATTCCTCAGTTCTTTCAACTGATATTCATCGTCACGAAGCCTGTTTTCGAGTTCTTCAATTTGTTTCTTCTCTAACTTCTTGGCCTTTGGATCTTTCCGCTTCCTGGAAAAGAGCTTTGTATCGATAACAATCCCGTGCATTCCCGGAGGCGCCTTTAGCGATGCGTCTTTCACATCACCTGCCTTGTCACCAAAAATCGCCTTCAGCAATTTTTCCTCGGGCGTGGGTTCCGTCTCTCCCTTGGGAGTTACTTTGCCAACCAGGATGTCTCCCGGCTTTACTTCCGCACCGATTCGAATAATTCCGTTCTCGTCCAGGTCTTTTGTGGCTTCTTCACTTACGTTGGGAATTTCCCGCGTGAGCTCTTCCTCGCCGCGCTTCATATCCCGAACCTGAAGCTCAAACTCTTCAATGTGCACAGATGTGTAGACGTCATCCTTTACCAAGCGCTCTGAGAGAATAATCGCATCTTCGTAATTGTATCCCCGCCACGGCAAGAACGCCACGAAAACATTTCTTCCCAGAGCGAGTTCCCCCTGATCGGTTGAACAGCCATCAGCAAGAACCTGTCCTTTTTTGACCTGTTGTCCCTGCCGGACAACCGGTCTTTGATTGATCATTGTGTTTTGATTGGTGCGCGAAAATTTCTGCAATTTGTAGGTAATAACATCCGTTTGATCAAAATCCAGCAATTCTTCTAACGTTGGTTTTTCACCCTCAACCAGTACCTTCCGAACCACAATTTCATCAGCCGAAACCTTTTCGACCACGCCATTCACATCCGAAACAACTAGTGTTCGCGAATCATGAGCCGCCTTGCCCTCGATACCCGTTCCAACCAAAGGAGCTTCCGTATTCAGCAATGGAACAGACTGCCTCTGCATGTTAGACCCCATCAGGGCACGGTTTGCATCGTCGTGTTCCAAAAACGGAATCAGCGAAGCCGCGACGCTCACCATTTGAAAGGGCGAAACGTCCATGAAATGGACCTCGTTCGGAGCAACGACTGGAAACTCACCTCGGTATCGCGCCTTAATTCGATCGCGCAGGAAGTTTCCCTTTTTGTCGATGGGAGCATTCGCTTGCGCAATCACGTAATTGTCTTCATCTTCTGCCGACAGGTAAACGATTTCGTCCGTTACCCGGCCATTCACAACCTTGCGATAGGGTGTTTCCACAAAGCCTAATTCGTTTACACGCGCGTAAGTGGTAAGTGAAGAAATCAATCCGATATTCGGCCCCTCAGGGGTTTCAATCGGACAAAGTCTCCCGTAATGCGTGTAGTGCACATCACGAACTTCAAATCCGGCGCGCTCACGCGTCAAACCGCCGGGGCCGAGTGCGCTTAGACGCCGCTTGTGTGTCAGCTCTGCCAAAGGATTGGTTTGATCCATAAACTGAGACAACTGGCTTGTGCCGAAAAAGGCCGTGATAACCGATAAGATGGTTCGCGCATTGACGAGCCCCTGAGGTGTAGGACGCTCCACATCCCGAAGGTTCATTCGCTCTTTAATCATTCGGGACATCCGGGTCAGTGCCAGTGTCATTTGAGCAGAAAGCTGCTCGCCAACCGTTCGTACACGTCGATTTCCCAGATGGTCGATATCATCCGGTGCCCGATGCCCCGCGTACAAATCGATGAGCAATTTAACAATAGAAACAATATCTTCTTTAGTTAAAACGGTTACCTCTTCCGGAATATCTAGATTCAGCTTTTTGTTCATGCGAACCCGGCCAACCTCTCCCAAATCATAGCGCTTGGGATTAAAAAATAGCCGATCAATCATTGCCCGGGCAGCTTCAGCATCCGGAACATCTCCCGAACGAAATTGCATGTAGATGGCTTCCAGCGCCGCCTTTTCAGATCGCGTGGCATCTTTCTGGAGCGTATTCAAAATCAAATTCGGACGACTTATGAGGTCTTCTTTCACAAGTTTAATGACAGGAATTTCATATTGCTGAAGCTTTTCAAAGGCGGTCTCATCAAATACCGTATCTTTCTCTACCAGCACCTCACCGGTGCTTGTATCCACGACATCGGCAAATACCTTGCGGCCAAAATAATCTTTAGCCGAATCCAGACCATCCTTAATGGGTACCTCTTGAATCAAATCAAACAGATCGAGTAATTCTTCGTCGGAGGAATAACCCAGCGCCCTTAAAAGCGTGGTTACAGGGAACCGGCGCCGCCGATCAATATAAACATACATAATATCATTGATATCGGTGGCGAATTCGATCCATGAGCCTCGGAAAGGGATAATCCGGGCCGAGTAAATTTTAGTGCCGTTCGGATGCCGGCTTTCATCAAAAAAGACGCCCGGAGAGCGGTGCAACTGGCTAACGACGATTCGTTCGGCTCCATTAATAATAAACGTGCCCTTGGAGGTCATTAAGGGAATGTAACCAAGATAAACAACCTGTTCCACGGTATCCTGATAATCTTCTCCCTCGTCAGCGGATTCCCGATAGGAAAGCCGTAATTTCACCTTCAGAGGACCGGAATAAGTAACGCCTCTCTCCTTGCATTCTTCAACGGTGTAGCGCGGTTTTTCCACATAATATTCCACAAAATCAAGGATGTAATTTTCCTTATTATCCATGATTGGGAACATGCTTTTAAAAACCGCCTGCAGCCCTTTATTCTCCCGCTTACTGGGAGGGACATTTGCCTGGAGAAAATTTTCAAAGGAAGCCAACTGAACTTCCAAAAAATCGGGAAGTTCAGCCGCTTTCTTAATCTTTGAAAATGAGATTCTCCCGTTTTGCAATTCTGTCATATTAACGTCAATCTCTCTTTCATTAGTCATAAATGAACAAAACGTTCATTCAAAATAAACCGAATGAACCTGGCCAAATAATCTTGCCATTTCGCAGCAAAATTACTTAATTTCTACAGTACCGCCAGCCTCTTCAATTTCCTTTTTAATCTTCTCGGCTTCATCTTTTGAGATGGCTTCTTTAACCGGCCTGGGGGCATTGTCTACCAGCTCCTTTGCTTCTTTCAAACCAAGTCCGGTAAGAGCTCGCACAACCTTGATTACCTGAATTTTGTTTGCTCCGTAGCCGCTTAGAATAACATCAAATTCTGTTTGTTCTTCGGCGGCTTCAGCACCGGGGGCTCCGGGAGCAGCAACAGCGACTTGAGCAACAGGAGCAGAGGCAGAGACACCAAACTCTTCCTCAAGAGCTTTTACTAATTTAGAAAGTTCCAAAACAGTCAATCCCTTGACAGTTTCAATAATATCTTGTATTTTATTTTCAGAACTCACCACCTTCTCCTTTTTTGCTTTTGTTTTTGTCGCTTTTTTTTCTTCTTTTACAGCAGCTTCTTCTTTTACGGCAGCTTCTGCCTTACTTTCAGCCATGACTCATTTACCTCCATTATTATTTTAAATCGATTAGAATTCGTTTATCATTAACCTTGTTCTTGTTTTTCGCGAATAGCATCCATCACATAAACCACTTTGCGAATAATGCCCTGCAAGCCGCCAACCAATCCAACAATCGGGGCATTCAAGGCTCCCAATGTCATTGAGAGCAAAACTTCTCTCGACGGCAATTTCGCAAAATCCTCCAATTGATCAGATGTAAAAACCTGACCTTCCATTACAAATGCGCGGACTTCCGGTTTCTTATTTTTCTTAATAAAGTCCACAAATACCTTTGCAGGTGCTGTTGGATCCTCCGTTGCAAATGCCAAAGCAGTTGGACCCTTCAGGTAATTCACAGCATAATCAAGTCCGATATCCCTGAACGCCAATCGGGCCAATGTGTTCTTCACAACCAAATACTGAACGGACTGTTCTCGCAGCTTGCGCCGCAGACTGGTTACTTCCTCCACAGTAAGGCCGGTGAAATTGGTAATAAATATGCTCTGGGCTTCTTCAGCAAGTTTTGCAATAGATTCAACAGCTTCTACTTTTTCTGGCCTCGGCATCAGAATTCTCCCTTTCATTCAAATCGTTAAAACCACCTATCGCAATTCCGCTAAAACTGCATTTCTATCTAACTTAATTCCGACCCCCATGGTAGGAGTCACATAAATGGACCGCACATATTGGCCCTTTGCAGTTGCTGGCCGCAATCGCAACACGGTTTCGAGAAAGGTTTTAGCATTTTCCACAAGTTTATCAATTTCAAAAGAGGCTTTGCCAACGGGAATATGAAGAATTCCGTATTTATCCACACGGAATTCAATCCGACCCGCTTTTACTGCCTTTACAGCGCTACCCACTTCCATCGTCACAGTACCGCTTTTGGGGTTCGGCATCAATCCCCGAGGTCCCAAAATTCGCCCCAACTTGCCAACCTGTGCCATTACATCGGGAGTTGCAATGACTACATCGATATCCGTCCAACCGGATTTAAGCTTTTCGATGTACTCCTCAAAACCCACGTAATCGGCCCCGGCATCCTCAGCTTCTTTTGCTTTGGGGCCTTTGGTCAGCACCAGAACCTTAACGGTTTTTCCTGTGCCGTGAGGTAGGGCCACCGTTCCACGAATCATCTGATCTGCCTTCCTTGGATCAACCCCCAAACGGATTGACAGCTCTACGGATTCGTCGAACTTGGCTGTTGCGGTCTCTTTTGCTAATTGAAGACCTTCCTCAAGCTCATATGTTTTGTCACGGTCAACCTTCTTCGCAATTTCTCGGTAACGCTTACTTCGTTTCATTCTTTGCCTCTGTTTGTTTTGCGATTATTGTTAACCTTCCACTAAAATACCCATACTTCGGGCTGTTCCTTCAACCATGCGTACGGCGCCTTCAATGTCATTCGCATTCAAATCCGGCATCTTAAGTTCCGCAATTTCCTTGACCTGGTCCGATGTCACCTTTCCAACCTTTTCAGCTTTCGGATTGCTTGAACCCTTTTCCAGACCAGCTGCTTTAAGCAACAAAATAGCCGCTGGCGGCGTTTTTGTAATGAATGTGAAGGAACGATCTGCATAAACGGTAATTACAACCGGAATTATTAATCCCTGCTTATCCTGCGTTTTAGCATTAAATGCTTTGCAAAATTCCATGATGTTCACACCATGCTGCCCAAGAGCAGGACCAACTGGAGGAGACGGATTTGCATTTCCGGCAGGAATTTGCAGCTTTACCATACCAATTACTTTTTTTGCCATATCAGTTCCTTATCTCTCTATTTTTCTAACTCAACTTGTAGGAAATCTAATTCGACCGGGGTTGAACGCCCAAAAATACTAACCATTACCTTCAACTTGTTTTTCTCTTCATTCACCTCTTCAACAAATCCGGTAAAATCGGTAAACGGTCCATCGGTAACACGAATGGGATCGCCTACCCGGAAGGGAATAGCCATTTGCTTGCGCTCTTTGCTTTCTTCCACACGGCCGATAATGCGGCGAACCTCTTCATCCCGCAGCGGTTGGGGCTTATTTCCTGTTCCAACAAAATTTGTAACACCGGGAATATTGACCACAAACTGCTGGACATTCTTATCCAATTCCATCTTGATTAAAATGTAGCCAGGGAAAAAGACACGGTCTTTCACTTTCTTTTTTCCCGCACGCATTTCAACGACTTCTTCAGAAGGAACAAGAACCTGCTCAATCTTGTCTTCGAGCCCAGCATCCTTGACTTCATGCTCAATATATTGTTTTACTTTCTGTTCGTGTCCCGATAATACATGCAGGGCATACCACTTTTTTTCCACGAGATGATCATCCCTTATTCTTAGACTTTCCCCCCAACATCTACAAAAAATCGCAGAAGATGGGGCATCTGTCAAGCGGCCACAAATCCGACTCTGGCGAATTAGGCACTAAATATTAAATTAAATAAATATTTGAAGATCGTATCTACAATAAAAATATAAATTGCAAAAGCGAATGTAATAGCCACAACAATCCAGGTTGACCGCCACAACTCCTCTTTTGAGGGCCAAATAACCCGTGACATCTCAATATGAACTTCTTTGAAAAATTTTTTGATTTTTTCAATCATTTTGATCCATTCCCTTGCAACAATTAATCTTTTTTATCATAATCTCTATGAATTACAAATCGATACGCTTCTTGTTAACAAAAAAGCAGACCCCACCCCTGAATTTCCCTCCGAAATTCCGCTGAAGTCCTTCACATTTTTCCCCCAACATGACACCGCTTGTCATTTGGGTTGCGGCAAACACGCTTCTAAAAAAAAGGAGTCAATTGGAAAGAAAAGCGTCTGCGAATTGACTCCGATATGCATCCCAAAAAATAATTCTCTTCAAGAGCAGTAGCAGGCCTGGAGGGATTCGAACCCCCAACACCCGGATTTGGAGTCCGGTGCTCTAGCCGTTCGAGCTACAGGCCTGTCAATTTCTAACGTGTTTCTTTATGAATCGTGTGTTTATTACACCTCGGGCAATATTTTTTTACTTCTATCCGCTCGGGATGTTTACGCTTATTTTTTGTCGTCGTATAATTTCGCTCTTTGCAGACTGTGCATTCAAGCGTGATAATATCTCGCATTTACATGTACCAGTTTAGATTATTCGATAATTTTAGAAACAACACCAGCACCAACGGTTCGACCGCCTTCCCGA
>CAZMRE010000037.1:0-15115 GCA_964568545.1 uncultured Deferribacteres bacterium
GAGTCACAACACTAATGGTGGTCATTAAAATGGTTACAAGAATGACGGCAATGAGCGAAACACCGCTCTCAGAAGAAAATCTCTCAATGAATTTTCGTTTCACCTGCTTACGCATTTTCCACCGTTCTTTAATTATGATGCCTTAAAATCTACAAAAAAAATGCGGGCCCTCTAATTAGGCAATATCAAATCAGTGCGCTGGAGAATTAGTAATTCCTCGGGTGAACAAGCAAATGAAAAGGAACACTCTGTGCACCCATCTGGATTGTGTAATTGGCTTCTATATTCCACACGTACGTCAAGGAATCGGCCGACACCGGCGTTTGCAAATAGCTCCCGTTAGCTTTTAGATATCGAAAGTAAAAACTTGTAACATTTTCGGCAATGGTAAAGCCATTTTTCATAAGCCGATTGTTCGAATACTGATAGGTATTCACCTGATTGTAATAATTAATGAACTGAAGCTTATCCGATCGGGCAATGTAGAGCCCACTTGGATCGCGTACCTGGCGAAACTCGCTATTCATTAAATGCAAGGCCAGGCGAGCTTCGTTGAGCGCCCGCTTGCGCTCATCCACAAAATGATAGGTATCCACGCTAAAAACTAAAAATCGAGCTACCACTCCGGCAATAATTGATGTTACAACAATAACAACAATTAATTCAATAAGTGTGAAACCGCTTTCCAAAGATGATTTTTTTTGATGAATTATGCGCATGGGCACCCAAAAATTGCCTAATAGTTTGCTAAAATCGTTGCCAACTGTACATTCGGGATTTTCGGATTTGAAACGGTTACATAGATATTTTTATAATCTGTGTGTGGAACAATTGATACAGTCCGCGTAAAATTGGCATATCCGTCAGGATCAACCTCTTCGGGATAATTATCGGAAATAATAAACGGGTATCCCCGTCCGTCCTTGTCCGATCGGATTTCTTCCAACTTTTCCTCGGCAAGTTCCACTGCAATTGTAAGAGCCTCTGAGTCAGTGGATTTCGTAATGCTTACATTAAAACTGTTTAAAAGCGCTGTTAGTGCGACAGATGTGAAAAATATCACAACCACTAATTCAATTAGTGTCAATCCGGCTTCATTCCCCGCCGGTTTTTTAACCGATTGTTCCATTGCAGTTAAATTGGATTTACCATTGCAACCTTGGAACGGGGTTTGCCTGATGTTAGCCAGTTGATTTGACATCTCTTCCCTTTTTGATTCTGCAAGACACATCTTCAAGTTTCCAAGAATCTGCTCTTAGAAGTTATGACCCCTATTGAACGTACAACTTGCCCGTATAGGGGGTAATGTAAATCTGTTTTTGATGATTCAACTCCACGATGAGCGTGGGCGAAAAAATTAGGGCAGCATCGGAGAAGGGTTCACCAACGGTGTCAAATTTCAAGATTCCCCCCGTGAGTTCAGTATCAGTGATTTCCACATTTTTGAATGCTCCTGAACCCAGAGACACCACGAAATTTCCGCTTCCCATAATATTTGGAACAGGAGAATCATCTACCCAGAGCAGGCTGTAGCGATTATTACCGATCTCGAATTTTACCTTTACATGATTTCCGGTAGTCATGGAAAGATCCTGAGCGTACTGGACGTCCGAAATAATTTTCCTCGCGGCTGCATTGAGCTGAAAATCGCTGGAGCTGTTGTTGAATGCAACAATAGCAACAGCCGCCAGAATCGCCATGATTGTCATGACCACAACAACTTCAATAAATGTAAAACCGTTTAATTTTTTCCCCGATGTTGCCACAGATTCATTCTCCCTAATGTTGATTTATCGGCTCTGCTATCCTTTACGCTTTTTCGTAAATCTTTGGGAATAGGAGTCTAAATGCCAAAAAAGGGAAGCAGAACTTCCCTTTTCTTTTGTTGGCAACCCAAAAATGTCGATTAAATTTCATCATCGTTGATGCTCTGGAATGCTGCAGGTAACAGTTCCTGTTTCTTGTGTGTAAGTATACGTACCACCTGCGGGGCAAGTAGGAACAGTTCCATTTGCAAAATAATTTGCGGGACTGGTTGTAAAATCAGTCCATGACGGAAATGCAGCATTACCATTGGCCGCATTTTGCGCGTAGGCCAGAGCCGCTGCACTTTCGATAGCTGCCTGATTGGCTTTACATTGCGCCGCCTTCGCTTGTCCGCTCATATCCACGAATTTCGGAATCGCGACAGCCGCCAGAATGCCCAAAATAACAATGACCGTGATCAATTCGATCAAGGTAAAACCCTTTTCATTACGTAGCTTAAACATGTGATACCTCCATTTTTCTTGTGGTCTGTAGTCCTTTGTTCTCTATTTGTTCAACTACTGTGCCAAACCCGAACATTTACTATTTTATTAACAGACAATAGTTTGCTGTTTTTGCTCGATTTAGACAACTCCCAATCAATTTAATATTTTTTTGCCTGCGAAATAAATTCACTAAAAACCATAATTTTGTTTCAAAATGGCAAACTGAATGGACGCTTGTTTGAAATTTAACGATAATTAATTGTTATTTTTGGAGTTAATAACAAGGATTTCCAAAATGAATCAGTGTTTCAGATTGGCATTTTAATCCCCCAGTGTGCAGGCTTCTCCACTGCAGGTGCATGTTATTGCAACTCTCCGTATTTTTTGGTATTCCCATTTTCTACGCTTTTTAATAAATGTTGCAAAGCAAGAGTCTAATGAATAAGGCTCATGATGTTCCACATGGGCAAGAAAATCGACAGAGCCAGGAATAAAATAAAGGCACCGAGGGTTACGGTTAGAATGGGCTCAATCATGTCCGTCATATTCTTGATGGCATAATCCACTTCCAAATCGTAGTGATTTGAAATCGTGGTCAGCATATCCTCGATGGATCCGGTTTGCTCGCCGATAGCAATCATTCGAACCACCATCGCAGGAAAAATCTTGCTCCGTTTCATCGGCCGGGCAATGCCCTCGCCTCTCTGCACCCCTAAACTAATCTTTTGAATTTCCTGGCCGATTTTCTCGTTTCCAACGGTTTCGGATAAAATTTCCAGTGTCTGTAAAATGGGAAGTCCGCTTCTATTAAGCGTTTCAAACATCTTGCTGAATCGGGACAATGCATTTTTCATCATCAAATCACCAAAAATGGGAATTTTCAATTTCACCGTGTCCCACCAGAGGTGCCCCTTTTCGCTTTTAATATATTTTTTAAAACCAAACACTGCCGAACCAATTCCCAACAGAATAAAGTGAATATCATGTTGAAGGATTTGACTCAGAGCAATCAACATGCGAGTGGGCAAAGGCAATTGTGCTCCCAGTTGGGTAAACATTGCGGCAAATTTAGGAACCACCAGGATAATCAACACCACAAAGGCAATGATGAGTGCTATCACAACAATAATTGGATATCGCATGGCCGATTTAATTTTGTCCCGGGTATTTTTTTCATGTTCCAGAACACCCGCCATTCGTCCCAATACCTCGTCCAACTGACCGCTTAACTCACCGGCGCGAATGGAGCTAACGTACAATTTCGGAAAGATTGTGGGATGTTTTGCAAGGGCATCCGAAAAACTGTTTCCGCTTTCAATAGAAAGGTAAATATCCTGGACAATATTCCGAAGCCTGTTCTTTCCACCCTGTTCCATTAGAGCTTCCAAACAGGAAAGCAGAGGAACGCCCGCTTTTAGGAGTGTGTACAATTGACGCGTAAAAAGGACTACATCATCCACTTTAACTTTTTCGGTATTGTCAAAGAGCTTCAAACCGCTCTTTTTCGCTTCTTTAATTTTGAGCGGAACATAGCCCCAGTTATCCAGCCGATCGGCTACCACAGCGATATTCGGAGCCTCCAGAATATCCTGGATTACCTGGCCATCCCCATTAATGGCGCGATATTCATATTCAGCCATTGCTTATCCTAACGAAACTGCAAGTTGTATTTTTTGAGTTTTCGATAAAGTGTGGTGCGTCCGATTCCCAACCGCGAGGCCGCCACAGAGATATTTGAATTGGATAATTTCAATGCTAATCGGCAAATTTCGCGCTCAACCTCTTCCCATGAAGGAATGTCCCGGGCAAGAGCAATAGCCCGATGAAAATCTACCCGCATGGAATCCCCAAAGGAGCGGTTGTCGTAGGCAACCAGCGTAATGGGCAAGTGTTCGGGCAGTAGGGTATTCCCCGTACAATTTAGAATGGATCGCTCCATCACATTTTCTAATTCCCGAACATTCCCTGGCCAGTGATAATTAATGAGATATTCCAATGCGCGGTCAGAAACCGATTTCACCTTTTTTCGAAGCTTTTTGTTGAACTTTTCCAAGAAATAGCCGACAAGCTCGGGGATGTCATCTTTTCGCTCCCGAAGCGGAGGCAGTGTAATCGGGTACACGCTAATTCGGTAGAACAGATCTTCCCTAAAATTTCCCTTTTTTACTTCTTCTTCTAGATTTTTATTGGTCGCGGAAATCACACGCACATCCACTGAAACGGATTGGGTGCCTCCAACGCGTTCAAATCGCTTTTCCTGCAAAACACGAAGAATTTTCGATTGCGTTGCCTTGCTCATTTCTCCAATTTCATCTAAAAAAATCGTTCCATTATGAGCTTGCTCAAATTTCCCGATTCGCTTGGCAGTCGCCCCTGTAAAAGACCCTTTTTCATGACCAAACAATTCGCTTTCCAAAAGGGATTCAGGAATGGCGGCACAATTGACCGCTATAAACGGCTTATCTCTGCGGGCTCCGTTATAGTGAATGGCCCGTGCCAATAATTCCTTTCCTGTTCCGCTTTCACCCTGGATCACCACGGTCACATCCGAATCGATAATTCGGTCAAGAGCCTTGTAGATTTCTATCATTGGGGCACTGTGTCCGATAATATTTTGGTAGTCATATTTTGTTCGCAGTTGATTTTTCAGGCGAGAAACCTCTTTTGTCAGGATTCGAATGGTCAGCGCATTTTTAATAATGATCTTCAATTTTTCCCAATCAATCGGTTTGGTCACATAATCGTACGCACCATCCTTCATGGCCTGTACGGCCGTATCGATGCGACCGTCACCTGTTAAAACAACAACAGGCAATTGCTGGTCAATTTTTTTTAGGCGCTTCAGGGTTTCCAGACCATTGATGAGTGGCATAATAACATCTAACAGGACAAGATCGTAGCGGTATAAACTGATGCGCTGGAGGCCTTCGTAGCCGGTTATAGCCGTATCTACCTCATAGTTCCATTGCCGCAAAATCCCGCTTACGTTTTTAAGGAAATCTTCTTCATCGTCAATTACAAGGATTGTTGGTTGCATTTCCATTCAGCTTTCCCTATCTTTATTATGAACCGTTTTATTCAGCCTGAGCTATCCGAAAAACTTCCTCAAGAGTTGTCAACCCATCTACCGCCTTACTAACGCTATCCTGGAACAGGGTTCGCATCCCGTTTTGAATCGCGTAAGTTTCGATTTCATTTGTCGTGACCCGGTGCAAAACCATTTCCCGAATGAAATTATCGAATGGCAGCAATTCATAAACGCCGATCCGCCCTTGATAGCCGGTATTCTTACATTTTTGGCACCCCTTTCCTTTGTAAAATTGCACGTCTTCCGGGTTTTCCTTCATGGCCAATGAAAGACTGGCATAGAGGCCCTTTTCGGGTTTATGAGGAACCCGGCAAGACGGACAAATTTTCCGGACGAGCCGCTGTGCCAGCACGCAAATAACCGATGACGCAATTAAATAGGGCGGGATTTCCATATCCAATAGCCGTGTAATCGCTCCAGCGGCATTGTTTGTATGAAGCGTGCTCAAAACCAGATGGCCGGTGAGCGCGGCTTGAATGGCAATTTCGGCGGTTTCTTTATCTCGAATTTCCCCCACCAAGATCACATCTGGATCCTGGCGCAAAATAGAACGCAAGCCATTTGCAAATGTCAGCCCTATTTTCGGATTGACCGGCGCCTGGCGGACAGTATCGATGTAATATTCTACCGGATCCTCCAGTGTCATAATATTTTTCTCAGGAGTATCCAGTTCATGCAGCGAAGCATACAGGGTTGTTGATTTTCCGCTGCCTGTGGGGCCGGTCACCAAAATGATTCCATGCGGCTGATGAAGACTCTCCAGAAATTTTTCCTTCACTTCGGTGTTCATTCCCAAATCGTGCAGTCTAAAACTCATTTTTTGTTGATCCAATACACGGATAACAATATTTTCGCCGTACATTGTTGGGAATGTGGAAATACGGAAATCAATCGGCCGTCCATCAATTTGCATGCGGAGGCGGCCGTCCTGGGGCAAGCGGCGTTCAGCGATATCAAGTGACGACAAAATCTTGATGCGCGATGCGATGGCAAGCTGCATCTCCTTGGGAGGCGAAAACACTTCCTGAAGTACACCATCAATTCGATAGCGAACGGAAATGGATTTTTGTTTGGGTTCAATGTGAATATCGCTTGCTGCATCTTTCACGGCCTGATTCAAAATGAGGTTTACCAATTTTACAACGGGCGTTTCTTCGGCCTGCTGGCGCAATCGCAATTCATTGATTGAATCTTCTTCTTCAAAATCAATATTGGAAAAATCCCTGGCCGCTTTTCTCAGAGAATCCTTTCCGGAATAATAGTAGCGAATGGCCTCTTCAATATCTTTCTCATGGCAAACAACCGGCTCAATTTTCTTTTTGGTCATGCGTGCAAGGGCGTCAAGCGTCACCACATCCAGCGGATTAACCATGCCCACGGTCAATTTATCTTCAATTTTAAAGAGGGGAATCACCTTTTTGGCCCGGGCAAAATCCTCGGGAATTAGCTTCAGGATGGAGGGATCAATCTTGTAGTTTTTCAAAGAAATGTAAGGCACGCCCATTTGTTCACCAAGAGCCCTGATGACATCCTTTTCGCTTACAAATCCCAATTCAATGAGACTTCGCCCCAACAGCTTACCACTATCTTTTTGATATTTAAGTGCTTTTTTTAATTGTTCTTCTGAAATGAGACCTTGATCCATCAAAAAATCTCCCAGAAGAACATGCTTTCTGGCCATAAAATTGCTTTCTCCCGATTATTTTATCTAAAATTTCAATCCGACAGCGGAAAATTGACGGCAACCCAAAATCATTAAAATAGGCCGGAATCTATTAACGTAACGCCCCTAAGGCGATTTTTAAAAACCTTAAATTCATCGGAGCATAAATATGTCGTCCCTATGGGACTTCATCTGACGAAAAATTGCATTTATCCCAAACTGGGAAAACTTGGAATTACCATCAAAAAAACGTCCTGATATGATCATCATTTCCTTTTCACTCTGCGGTAAACCACAGGGCTCAGTTTGGTAAGGGTGCCAAGACACCCTCATTTTACAGCACCGTTTACGATGCTTCATATTTTTAGGCCCGCCGCTTTTGACTGGCCATGGAATTTAAACAACCATTGCCTTATTTTCCGAATCTAGATTTACATTTTTTAGCGCCGTTAAGTGCGAAATGCTTGTAGTAGCATGAATGCTCTGTCCTTCTCAGGCGGATTTTACTGTGCCTTTTAGTGATTTTTATTGTTATCAACATCTACTCTTTCTCGCGGACGTTAAGCATTTAGAGCCTAATCCGGGCGAATCATTTTCCTCAAGTCGGGTGAGATATGAGTTCCACTAGTTAGCTGTTCGATTGCAGCCACCAACTTTGCATGATCGTATGGTTTGACAAAATACATGTCTGCCCCCACATTTTTGCCGATGTCCTTGTCTTTCTCCTGCCCGCGAGCCGTTAACATAATAATAGGAATGTCTTCAAATTCTTCATCAAACTTCAGGAGTCGGCTCACGGTAAAGCCATCCATTTTAGGAAGCATAACATCCAGAAGAATTAAATCGGGTCGCAAATCACGTGCCTTTTTTAGGCCTTCCTCTCCATCGGTAGCGGAAACCACCTCATAGCCATACGCTTCAAGCCGAATACGCAAAATCATTAACGATTCGGGCATGTCTTCGACAACCAAGATTCTCTTTTTTGCCATCGCTCACACTTTTTATTGAATGATTCTACATAAAAATGAGTACGTTTTGATTAATTCTTAAAACCAATTATAGTCAACAATAAAATCAAAATTGAAAATTAAGATTTGAGTTTAGTCTAAAAAGAATATTTCCCACTAATTTCACGAATTATCACGAATTGATCTTATTGACGTTAGTGGAATTGAACCCCGCATCGTTTGTACGATTTGTTGTTTTTAGAGTGCACTCAAATTCAAAATGCAAAATGGCCTTCTCCAAAAATTGGTTAGAAAGCACAACATATAAAATTCCGATTATTGCCTTAATTTTCTTGTAAACAATATATTGTGCAATCCTGTAAATCCTGTCAAAATATTTAGAAAAGGATAAACCCGAAATTCCAACTCACGCAATGTTAATCACGCGCATCACTTCTTCCACAGTCGTCATTCCTTTCAGCGCCTTCAGCAGGCCGTCGTGTTTCAGGGTTTTCATGCCTCTGCGAATGGCCTCTTTTCGGATGTCGTCCGATGTAGCGCCAGAGAGAATGAGTTCTCTTATTTTATCGTCAACTTTTAGAATTTCATAAATGCCTATTCTTCCTTTGTATCCGGAATGCTTACAGGCCGAACAGCCTTTTCCTTTGTAAAATTTAATATTCTTTTTATCCGGATGAATACCAATTCGCTTAAGTGCAAGGGGCGTGGGCGTATAGGCTTCCCTGCATTTCGGACACACCCTTCGAACCAGGCGTTGGGCAATCACACCGATAATTGCTGACGACAACAGAAACGGCTCCACGCCCATTTCCGTCAGGCGTGTGATGGCGCCCGGCGCATCGTTTGTGTGCAGGGTCGAAAGCACCAGATGTCCCGTCAGTGCCGATTCAATGGCAATTTGGGCCGTCTCCGGATCCCGGATTTCGCCAACCATGATGATGTCAGGATCCTGACGCAAAATGGAACGCAATCCGGAAGCAAATGTCATTCCCACTTTCGGATTAATCTGGGATTGGCGAATCATCTTTAGGCGGTATTCAATGGGATCCTCCAGTGTGATAATATTTTTATCAACGGAATTGATGGTATTCAAAAAGGCATACAGGCTGGTTGTTTTTCCACTGCCCGTTGGGCCAGTCACCAGAATGATCCCATAAGAATTTGAGAGCATTTCCTTGACAATTTCCAAATTATCGTCAGAAAAACCCAGATCATCTAATTTCAATAAAATGTTATTTTTATCCAAAATTCTCATCACAACATTTTCGCCGTAGGCGGTCGGAAGCGTGGATACGCGAACATCCACATCATTTCCCTGAATGCGAACCCGAAAGCGGCCGTCCTGGGGGATGCGTGTCTCCGCGATGTCCATTTCCGAAAGAATTTTTATTCTGGAAATAATGGCTGCCTGGAGACTTTTGGGCGGTGCGAATACTTCCTGCAAAATTCCATCGACTCGATACCGCACGCGAATGCTCTCTTCTTCCGGTTCAATGTGAATATCTGAGGCACGATCCTTAATGGCCTGAGCTAAAATCATATTAACCAGCTTTACAACAGGAGCATCTTCGGCCAACTGCCGCAAATCTTCCTCCGGCTCCTCAGGAGTGGCATTACTCTCTTCGGCCTCAATGCTTTGAATGACTTCATCCAGAGTATCGGACATTTCCAAAACCACTCCGTAGTGCTGCTCCAGAGCCGCTAAAATATCCGATTCAGACGCAATGGCTGGTTCAATTTCAAGGTGAGAAATTCGGCGGATTTCATCAATAGCCT
Source organism: uncultured Deferribacteres bacterium (assembly GCA_964568545.1). Lineage (GTDB taxonomy): Bacteria > Zhuqueibacterota > JdFR-76 > JdFR-76 > BMS3Abin05 > BMS3Abin05. The sequence continues at coordinate 9,748 of CAZMRE010000037.1, forward strand.
CAATATCCTGAGGATCGGCCATTGCCAGTGTGAGAACATTTTTGATTCGAAAAAGAGGAATCACGTGGTGTTTTTGAGCCAGTACACCGGGGATTAATTTGAGGGCTTCGGGGTCTATTTCGTACTCCGAAAGCTCAACATAAGGTACATCTAATTGATCGGCAAGGGCCTGGAGTAAATTCTGGACGGAAATAAAGCCAAGTTTAACCAGAATGCTTCCAATCTGCTGGCCATTTCTCCTTTGCATTTCCAGCGCTTGCTCAAGCTGATCTTGAGTAACGGCTCCGGAATCGACAAGTATTTCACCCAATCTTCTTTCATTTTTTGAAAGCATTTTAATTTCTTAAAATTGGAATCCTTACTTTTTGAAGACCTCCAAAAATTCCAGGGCCTTGGTTTCTAAAAGACAGGTACTATGTTGCCCCTGTGGAGCTCTCTTTTTTTGGATTCTTCACAAAAATGCGCACTTTTTAATGCGCTGTTGAAAGCAATTCTGATCACGAATAAAATCAAAATGAAAAAATCAAAATCGCAACTCAAGATCTTTACCGTTGCGAATTTCACAAGAATGATTAAAAAAATTTAGAGTTTATTTAATTGTTTAGGTGGCAACAAAAAACATCTCCAATCAAATTAGAATATTGAAAATCTCCTGATTTTCCTCAATTTCTTCTTTCATTCGCATGTAGAACCCATTTAAGTCATCTTCCACGACTTCTAACTCCTCGTAGACGAACGGGTCAATCTCCGGTACCCGAAAATCACCATTAAACCCGATTTGCATTTCACGGGAAAATATATTTGCCACATGAACCAGGCAAACCAGCTTGGGATTGCTTCTCAAAACACCAGGTGTGTGATGCAGCGCCACAGCTTCCACCAGTCCGTAGGGCAAATTCCAGTGATCCACAATATATTCGCCGATTTCCGAATGCGATACACCGTTTACCTGACGTTCCGCATCAAAAAGAGGTAGCCGTTCGGATTGGGCTTTTTGCAGAGCTGCCCCGAACTCATTCGGAAAATATTTATTCAACACAACCTTACCAATGTCATGAAGAATTCCAGCAGAAAAAGCCTCCTCATCCATGCCACTGTCAAGGTATTGCCCCAAAGACTTCGTTAATATGCCGGTTGCAATGGCATGTTTCCAAAAATTCTTGAGATCAAAATCAGTGGATTGTTTCGTATCAAACATCTTAAAAACCGAGACCGATAGCACTGTATTTCGAATGGTGTTAAATCCAAGCAAAATAACGGCCTGGTGAATAGAGCTAATACGCCTGCTAAAACCAAAAAAGGAGGAATTCACCAGCCGCAATATTTTGGATGTTATGGCCTGATCGGATTCAATCACCCGCGCCACCTGGGTAGCCGTAGTGCGGGAATCGTTCACAAGGGCAGACACCTTTGCATACACAGTCGGCAAAGTGGGCAAATCCGTAACTGTTTCCAGTTTTCTTACAATGTTTTTCATATCAACCATTTGCTTCTCCTTCTTCCTCAAAATAACTTCACTTATCCTCATCCGCCAGAGGACAGAATCTAAGCCATATATTTTCGAATCAATTGCATGAGCTTGGGCGGATTGTACGGTTTAAAAACATACTCATCTGCCCCGGATTGAATCCCCAATTCTGCATCTGCTTTTTTGGCCCGCGACGTAAGCATGATAATTGGAATATGCTTATACTTTTGATCGTACTTTAGAAAACGTGTAACTTTGTAACCATTAATCTTTGGCAGCAACACATCCAGTAAAATTAGATCCGGCTTTTCACGTCTGGCAACTTTGAGGGCTTCTTGCCCATCGTATGCGGCCAACACATCGTACCCGGCCGATTCCAGCCGAATTTTCAACACCTCCACAACCTGAGGATAATCATCGACTACCAGTATGCGCTTTTTGGCCATTTTTATCTTCCTATTGGAAATTGAAACCAGAACACGCTCCCTTTTCCCACATCGCTTTCTACCCAGATTTTGCCCCGATAATTTTCAATAATTTCCTGGGCGATGCTGAGCCCCAAACCATACCCTTTGATGCGTGTGTTGAAGGCATTATCAACCCGATGAAATTTTTCAAAAATGGCCGTCTGTTCCGGTTTTGGAATACCGATGCCGTTGTCTTTTACCCAGCAGAGAACCCCTTTGCCCTCCTTTTTCATTCCGATCCAGATGGTTCCGCCTTCCGGTGTAAATTTAATGGAATTATCAAGGAGATTGTTAAAGACTTGAGAAATCTGGTCCCGATCGGCCAACAAAATAATCTCTTCAGAGGGAACATCGCCTCTGATTCTGATACGCTTCTTATCGGCGATCCATTGGTAAGTCGCAATGGTTTTTTGCAGTAGGACATTCATGTTCACTTGCCGGCGGCGTTCCAGTTGATTATCCTGGATCTCCAGCCGTGTGATCTCCAGTAAATGGGAAATCATCCGATCCATTTTTTCAACATTCTCGCGCATGATCCTCAAAAAGCGTTTTTGTTTTTCGGAAATGGGCCCCATTGTTTCATCTAAAAGCAAATAAATTCCCTCAGTTAAGGCGGTTAGCGGCGAATGGAGATTGTGACTTACATCGGCTACAAATTCTTTCCGCAGGCGATCCATTTCCCAACTATCGGTAATGTCCCGAAGAATGACGATCCAGCCGAGGCGCACCCCATTTCGATCCATAACCTTCTGAATGTTGATGCCCAGAATTTTGCCAATGGCGTCCACTTTTCTGATTTTATTTTGCACATCCAATTGTTTTAGAATAGACTCCTGAATCATGGAAACAATATTTAGGTGATGCGCTTCATTCAGATTTTCCAGCCGGATTTGGCGGCGCTGAGGCAATCCCAGAAAACTACGCGCCGAGGGGTTGGCGTACAAAACATCGCCGTTTTCATTAATTAACACAATCCCATCAATCATCCCCTGAATAATTGATTCAAGCCGATTCCGCTCTCTAACCATCAATTCCCACAACATGCGCAAGGCACTGGTGATTTCGAAGGCTGAATGTCGAAGCAGTTCCCGCTGTGATTTTGGCACGCGCCCGTTCCCGATAGAAATCAGTGCTAAAAAACCGATTGTAGCGCCTTCACTTTGCAGGGAAACGGCTACATCAAACTCGTCGGGAATCTGTGGCCCGTCCACTGGGATTTTCTCCAATGGCACTCCGTTTACCGAAATCATCTTTGGAAATTTCCCCAAAAACTTTTCTCGAAAGATGTTCTGAAAGCCTTCAATTAAACCGGCAATCTCTTTTCGTGCGGGAAGTTTCCCCGACCGAACGTTAATGATTGGATAGTCCTTCACCCAGCTCACCACGCAATACGATTCCCCCAAAACATTAAAAATCGAATCAATTAGAAGATTGATCCAATCCTGATGAGATCGTTCTCCCTGCGTGTAATCTCCCGGCAGTTCAAGATCAACCACCCTCTGCTTCTTATCCGAAAGTTTCTGCATAAGCTCCCTGAATTTTGTAAAAGATTCTGATTCGCGGGCCCAATCCTGTTCTACACCATCATCCTCAGATACCAGTGAATCATTTGTTCCCCCCAAAAAAGGTACACAACCGATGCCACGGCAATAAACGGCCCAAAGGGAATCTGAGACTGCCTATTGGCTTTTTTCAGCGCCATCGCCCCAATGCTGAATAGCGCCGCCACAAAAAAGGCAACCAGAAGCGTAAATGTCACACCCTGGACGCCCAGAAACACACCAACCATGGCCGCCAGTTTGATGTCGCCCATTCCCATGCTCTCTTTTCGGAACAGCAGGCCACCCAGAAATGCGATGGCCAGCAATCCGCCGCCGCCAATGATAAATCCTATTAAAACCTGTTTGTAGGAAAGCACATGAAATGAGAGTGTCAAGATGGCACCCAGAAGTATCCCCGGCAGGGTGATTTTATTCAAAATCAGGTGGTAGTCGATATCGATGAAACTAATGGGGATCAAAAGTAAACCCAAAATTAGGAAGACAAAGGTTTCGCTACTTAATCCAAACTTCCAGAACAAGGCGCCGAAAAGAATGCCCGTAATCAGTTCCACAAGGGGATAGCGGGCGGAAATTCGCCCTTTGCAGGAGCGACACTTCCCGCCTAGCATGACGTAGCTTACAACTGGAATATTATCGATGGGCTTAATAGGTGCCCCACATTTGGGACAGTGAGAGGCCGGCCAAACAATGGACTCACCTCTGGGAATTCTATAAATGCAGACATTTAGAAAACTTCCAAAAATAAGCCCAAATAAAAAGAAGATAGCGATTCCTGCTGTTATGTTCATTTTAAATCCTAATCCTCCTTCGGCGGATTTAACATTAGATTTCAAATTTTTCCATTGGTCCTTCCATTTTATCCCTTTTCTTGGAGATGTTGGAAAGTACGATGTCAATTTGCCTGATTGTTTTTATTGGCTTTTTGAATGGCGCGTGCCAGCGTGTAGCCTTCATCCAAATAATGCTTTACCCACTTCAGTGTTTCTACATCCCGACTGGAATACCGCTTGAACTCCCGTGAGCCCATTAACACCGATTTCGGTTTCACAATTCCCTTTAGCTCCCAATAATACAATTGCCGCAAGCTAATGTCCAATTTACGAGTGACTTCCTTACTGGTCATTAAACGCATATCCGCCATTACAAACACTCCTTTCTCCTATTCCGGCCCTTGCCGGAGAATCAAACCGTTTTGATCATTGTGAAGATATATCAATAAATTTATCGGCAGATTATATAAAAGGGTTTAACAAAGATGTTAAATGGGTCAAAAAAAACAAATCCGCTTGAAGATGTCCCTTCCAGGGCCAAGTATTCCATTTCGTAAGTTCTATTCCATATTTTTTATGGACAATAGGATTTGTAATGATCGAAAATAAATATGAAATCCGAATGTCAAAATGCGAAACAAATCCAATTTGAGTGCCGTTAGGTACGACATGTTATTTTTGTTTTTATTGTTTCATGAAAAGAAAGATTTGTCAGGAATAGCAGAAGATACGAAATAAGCGTTTGTAAATACAGCATTTACAAAATTCTAAACATCAATTAGGTTTACGCCAATGCGCACCAGGCGGGCAATCGGCGAGCAGGTTTTTGCGTGATCTTTGGAAAACGAGAGATACTGGCTTCCCGCCGTTGTGCGGAAAAAAGCATGAGCCGTCTATCCCGAAGAACCATAATGGTTCTTCGCGAGAATGGGTACTTTTTGATCCATTTTTGAAAGCCACTTTAATCACAAATAAAATCAAATTGAAAAAATTAAACATCAAAATCGCAATTTAAAATGCAAAAATCCCTGCTACAATGATCGATTGCAACAATCCAGCCACCCTGTTGGTGAACCAAACGCCCGAAAATAGGTCGACGAG
>CAZMRE010000038.1:0-14945 GCA_964568545.1 uncultured Deferribacteres bacterium
TTTGTTGCGAGAATTTATGAACAATGCGCGTAAAATAGGCTAATTAATTTTCGATGGGGAATAAACCAAACGCATTTTGAAACAAATCAGAATTGGAAAGGAATGGCTAAATGTCGGAAAGAATTAAACTTACGGTGATTGGCACGGTTGTGCGAGATACGATCTACCCTTACAAGGGAGAACCGATTAACGGATGGGGAGGTATTTACTACACGCTGTCTCATTTGGCAGGTATTTTAAGGGATCAGGCTGTTCTGGAACCGGTCTTTTATCTTGGGTACGACGTTTACGACGAGTTTCTGGAACTTCTCAAGGAAAAATTTCCCAACGTTCGGACAGGCGGAATCCATAAAATCGACCAAAAAAATAATCAGGTTATTTTGAAGTACGTCACTCCCGAATATCGTGAAGAGACATCGAACTACATTCCTCCGCCCTTGCCGTACGATTTGATTCAGCCTTTTGTCGAAAATGACGTTATTCTATTGAATTTTATCTCGGGCTACGAAGTCACATTTGAGACCTGCCAACGGATTGCTCAGGAAAAATCCGGCTATTTTTATGTGGATTTTCACAGTCTTGCGTTTGGGCGAAATGAGGACGGATCCCGTTTTTACCAGCGGCCCGAAAATTGGCAGGATTGGGTTCGTCTTCCGGATATTCTTCAAATGAATGAAAAAGAAGCGGAGACACTGGCGGCGAAATCTCTGGAATCTATTGAAGATTACAAAAAATTTGCAACCGAATTGGTCCAAATCAGTAAGAATATTATTAACATTACGCTGGGATCAAAAGGCTCCGTGTTGGCCTTTCTGGTTGATGGGGTTCCGGAAGTCCATTATTTTGAGCCCTTAAAAGTTAACAAGGTCGTAGATGCCACTGGTTGTGGCGATTCTTTTGCAACGGGTTTTATCTCCCAATATCTTAAAACGAAAAATCCGGTGGAATCTGCCCAATACGGGAATGTTACAGGGGGATTGAATTGTACATTTCAATCAACGACCAAAGTAGATCGCATTCATCTTCAAATTGGAGCGGCATTGAAATCTTATCAGGAGAATAAGCTCTTTATTGTTGAATGAAAGTGAAGATGGCAGGAATGACATGAAAAATCGCTATTTGGTTGTCGGTTGTAATGGTCTTTTGGGACAGAAAATTGTTCGGATGATTTTAGAACACTACCCCGATTCGACAATTCTTGGCGCCAGTGTTGAACCCGAAGTCTTGTTTACATCTGATATTCAGTATCGGCAAATGGATATTACCAAGATCGATTCGGTTCGGCGGGTTGTGCGGGAGTTTCGCCCAACTATCATAATCAACGCGGCGGCTTACACAAATGTGGATAAGGCCGAGGTTCAGCAAGATATTTGCTGGGAAATTAACGTTACGGGGGTTGAAAATCTGGCGCTGGAAGCCAGGACTGTGGGAGCTAGAATTTACCACGTATCCACCGACTATGTTTTTTCTGGAGAAAACGGCCCTTACCGGGAAACCGATGTCCCGCATCCGCGAGGGATTTACGCAAAATCCAAGCTGGCTGCGGAAATGGCCATCGAAGAATCCGGGGCGGTCTATTTTATCGGACGAACCTCCACTCTCTTTGGAATGGGTGAAAATGTGCGCCCCAATTTTGTTCTGTGGTTGATCTCCGCCTTAAAGAAGAATCAGGAGGTTACGATTGTTGATGATCAGATCGGGAATCCTACTTTGGCCGATAATCTGGCCGAGGCATTCCGTGTAGCGATCGAAAAAAAGGCAACGGGAGTTTTTCATCTTGCGGGCAGAGAATCAATCGATCGCTATTCGTTTGCCATAAAAATTGCAGAGGTTTTCAATCTGAACAGCGGGCTGATTCATCGCGGAAAAACAAGTGATTTAAAGCAGTTGGCACCCCGTCCGCTGAATGCCGCTTTATCGGTGGAAAAAGCACAAAAGGAACTGGACGTTTATTTAATGTCTGTGGAAGAAGAGTTACTCGAATTAAAGCGGCAACTGGCCGAGAAACATCAGATCTGAAGAACAGGAAAAGGAGTGCCGGTTGGAATTTGACGCATCACATCCATTTTACAAATCGAATGCGAGAAAAATCGATGAAATCAACAAACAGCTTGGTGATAAAAAAACCCTAATTGTTGTGCCGACCTACAATGAGGTTCAAAATATTCAGCTCATTTGCCAGGCCGTGTTTGATCTGAAAATTCGGGGTCTTTCGGTTCTGGTAGTGGATGACAATTCTCCCGATGGAACGGCCGGCCAGGTACGCCAGCTTCAGAAAAAAAATTCCAATATTGAATTAATTGTTCGTGAAAAGAAACTGGGACTGGGATCAGCCTACGTTCGCGGCTTCAAATTTGCAATTGAGAGGAAATTCGATTATATTTTTGAGATGGATGCTGATTATTCTCACGATCCGCGTGAAATCCCGAGCTTTTTGAACGCCATTCAGGAATATGATCTGGTGATCGGGTCACGGTACATTCAGGGGGTTAATGTTATTAATTGGCCGTTGTCCCGTTTGATGCTGAGCTATTTTGCCAATGTGTACACTCGCCTGATTACGGGAATGCCTATTCAGGACAGTACGTCCGGCTACAAGTGTTTTCGGAGGGAGGTCCTTGAAGCGATCAATCTGGATAAAATCACGTCGGATGGCTATGCCTTTCAAATAGAAATGGATTTTAAGGCATGGAAAATGGGATTTAAGCTAAAGGAAATCCCCATTATTTTTGTGGATCGGTTTATCGGACATTCGAAAATGTCCAAAAAAATTGTTCGGGAAGCGGCCTGGGTGGTGTGGAAATTGAAGTTTCTAAGTTTGTCTGGGAAAATCGAGTAAAGTGAATGGACGTTCAGCTTTCCGTCATAATTGTCAATTTCAATGTCAGGGATTTTTTGTCGCAGACGCTCCGTTCCGTTAGAAAGGCCACCCAATCAATCCCTTCTGAAATCATTGTTGTGGATAACCATTCATCCGACGGCAGTTCGGAAATTGTGGAAAGGGAATTCCCTGAAGTTCTTCTTCTGAAAAATTCGGAAAATGTGGGATTTGCGCGGGCGAATAATCAGGCTCTGGAACAGGCACGGGGCAAATTTCTGGTGCTTTTGAATCCGGATACCATTGTTCAGGAAGATACATTTCAAACGCTCATTCGGTTCTTTGACAACCATCCGGATGCCGGGATGGCAGGCTGTAAAATTCTGAATCCCGACGGAACGCTTCAACTGGCGTGCCGGCGCAGTTTTCCGACACCCTGGGTGGCATTTACAAAATTGGTGGGCCTCAGTAAACTGTTCCCAGGAAGCAAGCTTTTTGGTCGCTACAATTTGACGTATTTGAATCCGGAGCAGATCACTGAAGTGGATGCTATTTCCGGGTCGTTTATGATGCTTCGCAGGGAGGTTTACCGGCAGGTGGGGCCGCTGGATGAGCGCTTTTTCATGTACGGTGAAGACTTGGATTGGTGTTATCGGGTTAAACAGGCGCAGTGGAAAATTTACTACGTCCCCGAAACGAAAATCATTCATTACAAGGGAACCAGCTCGGGCAAAAGTCAGAAAGATACGCTCCTGATGTTTTACCGGGCGATGCTGCAATTCGTTCAGAAGCATTTCAGGGGCAAATACCTGTTTTTGCCCCAGTGGTTTCTGATTACCGGGATTGCCATTCGCGGGAGTTTAAGCTTCCTGAACCGCGTGCTGAAACAGCTGGCACTTCCATTTGTGGATTGGCTTTTTCTGAATGTAGCACTTATCTTTGGCTTGCTGGTTCGCTTTGGATCGCTTCAGCATCTAAAAAGCTACTTCATTGTGGATGTGGTCTATTCCGCGGTCTGGCTGGGCAGTTTTTATTTTTTTGATTTGTACAAGCGCCAAAAATACTCGATATCCCGGGCATTGGGTGCGACTTTGTTGGGATTGATTATTAGCGGCACTGTGACATTCTTTTTTAAGCAGTTTGCCTTTTCTCGGGTAGTCGTTTTGGTAATGGGATTGGCAGTGCTGGTTTTGCTGCCGGGTTGGCGCCTGGCACTTCATTTACTGGCAAAATCAGGGAAGTTGCCTTTTGGGGGATCGATTCGGGATTCCTTTGCCCGCAAGAAAACGGTTCTGGTGGGACATGGTGAGGCATTGTCGAATTTGATTGATCGTCTTCGTCAGCGTTTAGACAAGGGATACGAAGTGGCGGGCGTAGTTTTGCCCCGCGAAAATCAAAGCGAAAGCTACTCGGTGCCGGTTCTGGGAACGGTAGAAAATCTGCCCTGGATTATTCGCAGCGAGGCCATTCAGGAAGTTATTTTTTCGTCGGAAAGCCTGAATTACGAATTTATTCTTGGAGTCATTTCTCAGGCGGAGGGCCTGGACGTCAATTTCAGAACGGCGGCAAGCGATGCGGAAGTCATCATTGGACGCTCGTCTGTGGATCACATTGGCGATATTCCACTGGTCGATATCGATTACAAACTGGGGCGGGGGCCTTTGCGAATTTTAAAGCGGCTGTTCGACGGTAGCCTTTCGCTAACCGGATTGTTCTTTCTCTGGCCGATCTATTTTTATTGGAGATGGGTGAATCGCAATCCCCTTTCAAGGGTTCACATTCTTTCTGAAAAAGGAAAGCCAATTGGGGTGACCATTTTGGGCGATTTTCCCGGTGATTTTTCAAATCTGAAATACTGGCAAAAAATTCCATTATTGGCCGACATTTTGGCTGGAAAAATCAGTTTTGTGGGAGCCGAAATGGTTCCTGTTGCCAAAAAAAATCACCACAGAATTTATCTAAAACCGGGTATCACGGGACTGGTTCAATTGTACAGGGATCAAAATCTGAATGAATTGGAAAAAGAGAAGTACGAGCTTTTTTATCTAAAAAATTATTCACCCTTTTTTGATGTTGAAATTCTGGCGAAATCAATTTTGGGGATTTGATGTTCCCGTTTTGAATTTCATCCAATAAGTTCAATTGTTTTGGTTTGATTGGCATGAACCTGTTTAAAAATAGTGGGTTACAACCCAGGCCCAGCGCATTGGCGTCAACCTAATGCGCCCGGGCAGGATTTAGTAGTGCTTCTATTTTCACTATTTTTTGTTGATATTGGGGATTGGCGATCTAATTTGAATTGCCACAAGCTTCAGCTCGCGGATCGCAAGCGATATCCAAATTCGGGGTTTTAACCCCAAATGATGAAATAAACTGGGGTTAAAATCCCATTAGATTTTTTTACTATTTCACATCCACGATCTAAAAAGCGTGGCAATTCAAATGAATTCCTGAAAATGAATACGGAGAAAATTAGGTATTCTTTATGAATGGATTTGTTTTTGACTTTGAACGACCTATTGTTGAGTTAGAAAAGAAAATTGAGGAGATGAAGGAGTACTCGTACATTGAAAATGTCGAACTCCATGAGGAAATATCTCAGCTCGAAAAAAAGGCTGAAAAGCTGCGCAAGGAAATTTATTCCAAATTGACGCGATGGCAGCGCGTACAATTGGCGCGGCATCCCCAGCGGCCCTACACGCTGGACTATCTTCAGCGAATCATGCCCGATTTTCAGGAGCTTCATGGCGATCGAAAATTCGGAGATGATCCGGCTATTGTGGGAGGTGTGGGGCACATTCAAGAAAAACCGGTTTTTGTAATTGGCCATCAAAAAGGGCGTACTACGAAAGAAAAACTTCACCGTAATTTTGGAATGCCCAATCCCGAGGGCTACCGAAAAGCGCTTCGACTTATGAAATTGGCAGCAAAATTTAATCGCCCGGTTGTGGCTCTGATTGACACCCCTGGCGCTTACCCGGGAATTGGAGCAGAAGAACGGGGTCAGGGGGAAGCCATTGCGAGAAACTTGTTTGAAATGTCCCATTTGCCGGTTCCCATTTTGGTTGTCATTATCGGCGAAGGAGCCAGCGGAGGCGCATTGGGCATCGGTGTGGGCGACAAAATTCTGATGCTTGAAAATACGTGGTATTCGGTCATTTCTCCCGAGGGGTGCGCGGCTATTCTTTGGCGGGATGCAGGAAAAGCGAAGGAAGCGGCCGAGGCGATGCGGGTAACGGCCAAAGACCTTCTGGAGATGGGAATTGCCGATGGAATTATCCCCGAACCGGTAGGCGGTGCCCATCGCAATTATGATGAGGCGGCGTTGATTCTCAAAAAACGCATTTTAGAAGAACTCAATGAATTATCGTCTCTCCCAGTGAATGATCTTCTGGAGAAGCGATACGAAAAATACAGAAAAATTGGATTCTGGGAAGGTTAACGATGCTTGAAAATCGAATGCAATTTCGCGTGCGCTATGTGGAAACCGATCAAATGGGAATTGCTCACCATTCAAATTATTTTGCCTGGTTTGAATGTGGACGCGCAGAACTGATGCGGGATCTGGGCTACACCTACGCGGAAATGGAAAAGGAAGGCATCCTGATGCCGATTGTTGAGGTTCACTGCAAGTACATCCGTCCCGCTTTTTATGACGATCTGCTGGAGCTTCGTACAATTGTGGATGGATTGCCAAAAGCGCGAATCAAGCTTTCTTATGTGATTACACGGGTAGAAACCGGTGAAAAAATTGCGGAGGGTGACACAACACTCGCTTTTTTGAATGAGAATCGAAAGCCCATTCGTGCCCCAAAGAAATTTTTCAATGTCTTAAAGGAAAATTTAAAGTAGGAGGAAAAAATGCTGGACAAAGAACTTCTTGAAATCCTGGCATGCCCCAAATGTAAGGGCGATCTGGAATACGATCAGGAAAATAATTATTTGATCTGCCATAATTGTCGGCTGAAATTCCCGATTAAAGATGACATTCCCATTATGCTGATTGAGGAAGCGGAAAAGTTTTGATCTTTGGTTCATTCAAATAATGCGTACGTATGCTGTCATTTAATCCAGTAAACACGTGGAAACGAATGAAAAAATCAAAATGAATGCAAAATTCAGATAGCCTTTAAATGGCGAAAGGGCCGATTGATTGCCCGAAAATACGGACGCTTTAGAGATAGGAGCTTTCATATTAAAATTGGAAAAAGTCTTGATTCTTGAACTGAATTCAGTTAAATTTAAAAACTAAGAATCTGTTAATCTCAGTAACAAAATTTTCTTGCTTGGTGTTTGATCAGGTAAGGATAGAGAGTCAGACCACCTAATAATTTATCTAAAACCAGTTTGGTGGTTACAATGCTAAATCGTCATGTACTAATCTTAAATCAGAATTACGAACCCATGAGCGTGTGCTCTGCCCGACGGGCCATTGTTTTGGTCTATCTTGGAAAGGCAGAGCTTGTGGAAAAATACGACTATTATGTCCGATCGGTGAGGAGTCAATATCCGGTGCCGAGCATTGTGCGCCTGAGTCGATTTGTAAAAATTCCGCCGCGGCGAATTTTGCTGACGAAAAAAAATGTTCTCAAGCGTGACAACTACCAGTGCCAGTACTGCGGTGCGAAGGGAGGCGATTTGACCATTGACCACGTCATTCCTCGTGATCGGGGAGGGAAAGACCGATGGGAAAATCTGGTGGCGTGCTGTAAAAAATGCAATGCCCGAAAGGGAAATCGAACCCCGGAAGAAGCCGGCATGCGGTTGCTTAAAAAACCAAGGAAACCCAATCATTTAATGTTCATTCAATATTTTATTGGGATAGCGGATACCCGCTGGAAACCGTATTTGTACATGTCTGATTAAAAACACCGAGAAACAATCGGTGTTTTTCTTTGTGTAAACATCCATTTTTAATTTGAAAAAATAAGGAAAAATTAATGGCGGAATTGAAACGAATCTTGAGCGGTATGCGGCCCTCAGGCAAACTTCACCTCGGAAACTACACGGGCGCATTAGAAAACTGGGTGCAGAATCAGGGGAAATTTCAGAACTTTCACCTCGTTGCCGATTGGCATGTATTGACAACCTCCGTGGAAAATACATCCCGCATCTGGGAAGATTCCATCGAAATGATTATTGACTGGCTTGCCGTGGGCATCGATCCCGAAAAAAGCGTGATTTTTGTGCAATCCCACATAAAAGAACATGCAGAACTCTTTCTGCTTTTTTCCATGCTGGTAACTGTTCCGCGCTTGCAGCGAAATCCAACGGTAAAGGAACAAATTCGGGAACTTCATCTGGAGGATCGCGTTTCTTTTGGGCACTTAGGGTATCCCGTGCTTCAGGCAGCCGATATTTTGATTTATCGTGCCCATTTTGTTCCTGTGGGGGAGGATCAGGTTCCCCATGTTGAATTGACCCGGGAAATCGCCCGAAAGTTTAATTCCCTTTACGGAGAGGTTTTCCCTGAGCCCCGGCCCATGCTGACGGTTTTTAGCCGGCTTCCCGGGCTGGATGGCGCAAAAATGAGCAAATCCAAAGGGAATACGATTTTGCTTTCAGATGATCCGGAAACCATTCAAAAAAAGGTTCTAACCGCCGTTACCGATCCTCAGAAGATTCGTATGGGAGACCCCGGGCATCCGGATATTTGCACGGTTTTTACGTATCACAAAAAATTTAACCCCTCGGAGGTTCCCGAAATTGAAGAAAATTGCAAAAAGGGAATCCTGGGTTGCGTGGCATGCAAAAAGAATCTGGCGAATAAATTGGCAGATTATCTGGCACCGTTTCGTGAAAAACGAGCCGAGTTGGAGCAAAACCGCAAAAGAATCCGTGATATTATTGAAGATGGAAATGAGCGTGCCCGAAAAGAAGCCAGAAAAACGATGGAAGCTGTTCGCGACGCTATGAAAATAGGGATCATGCTGGATGTGTAACTTGGAAATTGCTGATGGTCGACGGTCAATTGTTGCCGAGTGAACGAAAAAAGCAACGAACACACATGGGCTCATGAAGCAGGCAATAAACTATCGGAAAAACTGAGCAACTTGCGGTTAAGTAACAGAGGAACTGAGAAACAGAGTAACCGAGTAACCAACTCATGTACAAAATTAAGCTTCAAAATTTTGAAGGGCCGCTTGATCTGCTTTTGTTTTTGATCACCAAAAATGAAGTGGATATTTACGATATTCCAATTGCGTTAATTACACGGCAATATTTCGACACCATTCAATTAATGCAGCAATTGGATCTGGATGTAGCAGGTGATTTTATTGTGATGGCTGCCACGCTCATGCACATTAAAGCGCACATGCTGATTCCGGCTCCCCCCATTGAAGATCAGGAGGAAATGGTTGACCCACGACAGGAGCTGGTCGACCGGCTAGTTGAGTATCGGAAGTACAAACAAATTGCCCACAAATTGGGAGAGAAGGAAACAGTTTCCCGCAAAATGATCCCGAAGGTACCACAGGAGTTTGATTTTGGTGATTTCGCTTCTGAAGAGGTATCCCTGGGAAGTGTGACTATTTTTGATCTGGTTTACGCATTCAATCAGGCGTTGAAACGGTTTAAGGGAAAGCCGGACCACCAGGTGGTTGTTGATCAGATTTCGGTAGATGATCAAATTGACTATATTCGAGAGTTCATGAAATCCCGCGAGAAAGCTACATTTCAAGAATTGGTAAAGCCATTAAAGAGAAGGTTAATGCTGATTGCCACATTTTTAGCCCTTCTGGAAATGATTAAGCAGCAGGAAATTGTTGTCAAACAGACAATGCCGTTTTCAGAAATCTGGATATTTCGCCCGCATGTTAGAAATTAGGGTTCAACTGAATTATGTGCAGTCTTTTCGCCGTTTTCTAAGAAAATAGGCAAATGGGAATAAATGCAAAAATCAAAGTGAATTTAAAATTCAATAGCCTTTGATTTCTATAAGAGACCATTTACGACGGTGTTGATTGAATAGAATTTTTGTGGCAAGCGATTTTTCGTTTTAAATTTGATTTTGCTTGCGATTAGAATAATTTTTAAAGATTGATTAAAAGAGTTTATTCTAATGAAGAACACAATAGCTTTTCACATTAAGCAACCATCCGCCCGGGCGGATCAGGAAAAATAAAATTTATGGACGAAATTGAGTTGCAGCGCGCCGTTGAGGCGCTACTTTTTTCTTCAGATAAGCCGCTGCCAGCCAAACAAATATCCCAAATTCTGACTATCTCTGAAAAAAATGTTTTGAACTCTATTGAAGCGCTTAATCATCTGTATGAAGCCCGAGCATTTAAAATTATACAGGTGGCAGGCGGATTTCAAATGGTAACAAAGCCGGAGTATTACGGCTGGATTCGCCAGTTGTACAAAACCCGAAGCCGGAACCGATTGTCGCGTGCGGCTCTGGAAACGCTGGCCGTTATTGCCTACAAACAGCCCGTAAGCCGGGTGGAAGTGGAGCATATTCGCGGCGTGAATTCGGATGGCGTCATTGGGACGCTGCTCGAAAGAAATCTCATCACAATAAGAGGCCGTGCCGAGGCTGTGGGCCGTCCGTTGCTCTACGGGACAACGGACGAGTTTCTGCGCTATTTTGGATTAAATGATCTTTCCGATCTTCCCCAAGAGTCGGAAATTGAGGCATTATTGAAAGAAAAAGAGGCACTGGAGGAATCGGATTCCGAAGAAATTGATCGTGAGACGGTTGAACCAAATGGGTCGAGAAAAGAGGCAGATGATTCGACTAAATAAGTTTATTGCCAACGCTGGCATTTGTTCGCGTCGCAAAGCCGATAAGTGGATTCAGGAAGGGCGTGTTCGGGTGAATGGGGGAATCGTTGTGAATCTTGGAATCCAAATTGATCCGGAAAATGCCCAGGTTGAAATCGATGGAAAACCGATCGCCCTTCCCGGGCAAGAGGTTGTCATTCTGTTCAACAAACCCAAAAATTGCCTCACGACGGTTTCAGATCCCTTCCATCGAAAAACGGCACTCGATTACGTGCGCCTGCCGTATCGCATTTATCCTGTGGGACGCCTGGATTACGACACGGAGGGCTTGTTGCTTCTTACAAATTCGGGAGAACTTGCGTATCGCTTAACCCATCCGAAATATGAAATTGACAAGGTTTATCTTGTATCGCTTGAGAAACCAATTACTTCCGAAATGGTGCATTTGTTGGAAAAAGGCGTGCAAATCGCTCCCAGAGAAGTGGTATCGGCGCAGGTAGTCCTCCGATCGCCGCGCACCATTGAGCTGATCATTCACCAGGGAAAGAAACATCAGGTGAAACGAATGTTGCAAGCGGTTGGCAATCGGGTCGTGGCCCTCAAACGCATTCGCCTGGGAGCTCTAAATTTGGGTTCTCTAAAACCTGGCGAGTGGCGTTTTTTAGATATCGAAGAAATCTCGCAACTCAAAAAAACAGTGAGGTTACCATGGAAATAAAGGGAAAACGCGTATTGATTTTAGGAGCATGGGGTTTGGTGGGATCGGCTATTTGCAGGAGGCTTATTCCCGAAGAACCTGAGGAAATCATTGTTTCATCCCTGGCCAAATGGGAAGCTGAAGATGCTGTTAACCGTTTGAAGGATATTAACAAGAAGAGAAATGTAAAGCTGATCCCTTCCTGGGGGAATATTTTCTTGCGGGATTCTCTACAGAATATTCCACGCCTGGAAATCATTGAAAATACAGCATATCGCGAGCAATTAATTGAAGACGTTCTGGGTGACTTAACGCCTGAAATATTGAGTCGCTCGCATTTGTACCAAACCATTCAAAAATACAGGCCTCAAATTGTTATCGACAGCGTCAACTCCGCCACAGCACTAGCGTATCAGGACGTATTTTTGGGCTACTATCGGGTTCGGAAAGAGCTAAAAAAGTTCAAGAATGGACTTCCGAACACTGTGAATCTTGTTGACGAAGTTGAAAAATTACTAAGTACGCTCTACATTCCTCAACTCATTCGGCACGTCCAGATTTTGTACGAAGCAATGATGCAGGTGAAGACAAGAATTTATCTGAAGATTGGGACCAGCGGCACAGGGGGAATGGGCTTAAATATTCCCTACACGCACAGTGAAGAAAAACCCTCTCGGGTGCTTTTGAGCAAAACCTCTGTGGCCGGAGCGCATTCGTTACTGCTTTTTCTGATGGCACGCACTCCGGATGCGCCGATTACAAAGGAAATTAAGCCAACCGCCGCTATTGCATGGAAACGCATCGGTTACGGCCCGATTCGAAAAGGAAATAAGAAGGTTGAGCTTTACGACTGCAAGCCGGAAAATGCGGTTCCCTTAAAAGGTGAATTTCGCTTGCACGAAAAATTAAACTGGAGAAAGTTAGAGGACGGCATTTTGGAATCGGTTTTCATTGATACCGGTGAAAATGGTATTTTCTCAAAAGCAGAATTTATGACCATCACCACGACCGGCCAAATGGAGTATGTCACACCTGAGGAAATTGCAAAAAATGTCATTTACGAGTTAAAGGGCGGAAATACAGGCCACGACATCATTAACGCACTGGATAACGCAACAATGGGTCCCACGTACCGGGCCGGCTACTTGCGGCATACGGCTCTTAAGAAAATGGAACAATTGGAAAAAGAACACAATGTGGAAAGCATTGCTTTTGAGCTGCTGGGGCCTCCAAGACTTTCAAAGCTTTTGTACGAAGCCTATCTGTTCAGAAGATCCGTGAAGACAATGAAAAACTTGCGTGATGCGGATGAGGAGCAGCTTTCCCGAAAACTGGTTGATCTCATTAAGACGGATACAAAATTGCGTGCACAAATTATTTCAATCGGAATTCCTATTTTAATGCCCGACGGAGAACATCTTCTAAGAGGACCCGTGGTCAAAATTCCGCCTTATCGTGGAGAGGACGTTCTGAAGATTCTGCCAGAAAAAATCGATATTTGGGCGCACGATGGTTGGGTCGATCTGCGACCATCGAACATCCGTACCTGGAAAAACCGCATGGGCAGGATTTTTGAAGAAATTGAAGCCGTTCCGCCGAACGATACAAGTTCCGAATATGATCAGGATCGCCAGTACTGGTTGGAAGATGGCGAAATCAATGTAGGGAAAATTGTCGGCTGGATTTTTACGAAAGAGGAAAAAGGCCTGCGAATGAAGGATTGAGGAATCATTGGTGAAGAAGTTAATCGTTGCTGTGGATGGACCGGCGGGTTCGGGGAAAAGTACAACTGCCAGACAGCTCGCACAAAAACTGGGGTATCTGTATTTGGACACGGGTGCCATGTACCGGGCGTTTACGCTCAAAGTCCTTCGAGAGAAGATTGATCCTGATGATTGGGAAGCCCTCGAAAAATTCGCATCGCAGACAGAAATTAAATTGCTCCCGGATGCTTCAGGGATTCGCGTGTACCTGGACGGTGAGGACGTGACGGATTTGATCCGAACCCCTGAAATCGATCGAATTATCAGCCAAGTCAGCCGCGTAAAAGCTGTGCGGGAACGAATGGTTGCGCTTCAACGAAAAATCGGTAAAAATGGCGGAGTTGTTGCTGAGGGCAGAGACATTGGTACGGTTGTTTTTCCCAACGCTGATGTTAAAGTATTTTTGGTTGCGTCTCCGCAGGAACGAGCTCGTCGGCGGCTAAACGAACTCCAGGCAAAGGGTGTGACGATTTCACTTGATGAGGTGTTGGCAGATATTCAGCGCCGGGACAAAATCGATTCCACCCGCAAGATTAGTCCCCTAAAAAAGGCAGGCGATGCCATTGAAGTGGACACAACGAATTTATCCATTGACGAACAGGTGGAAAAGATTTACCGGGTCATTCAGAAATTTCTTTAATCTCAATAGAGTTCAATTAATCGGTTGTTTCAATTGTAATAATCTTAATGATTTAGGGGCTTTGCTGCAAAAATTTATGTACAATGCGGGCGAAGCGGAAATTCGTGGGTACTATTTTCCAGGCGTTCCCGAAATTGTTCTTTAAAGTAAAAAGGGTTGCATTTTCAATGAGATTTTTTTATTTTATAGCTCAAATTATTTTAAAGTCAATATTTAGTGTATTTTACGGATTAAAAGTGTTGGGGCGGATTGAAGAAACGTATCAGGCGCCCGTTATTTTTGCATCCAATCACCAGTCGTTTATTGATCCACTGGTGGTGGGTTCTGTTATTCGGCAGGAAATATTTTATTTTGCCAAGCAAGAAATTTTTGACTGGTTTTTCATTAAGGATTTGGCGCGTTTTTTCAATGCATTTCCTACCAAACGCGGAAATTTCGACATGGAAGCCATCCGTTTTACGAGGCGTATTTTAGGAAGCGGCCGCTCGTTGTTGATGTTTCCGGAGGGAACCCGGAGCAAGACGGGGCAGCTTCAGGAAGCGCATTCAGGGGTGGCAATGTTGGCTTTTCAAAATAGAGTTGACGTTGTTCCCGTCCATATTTACGGAACATTCAGGCTTCGAGAGAGTTTCTTAAGCTATCCAGGGGTTATCGTGAATGTTGGAAGGCACATTTCCATCAAGGAGTTTCTCGATCGCCAAATGCCGCGGAAAAAGCTTTATCAGGAGATCAGCGAGCGCATCATGCGGGAAATAGCTGAGCTCCGTGATCGATCACTCGTTTATCGGGCCTCACTAAGAGGCACTAAATAAAGAAGGAGGACGAACTAAATGCAAGATCAAGAAAAAGAAAATTCACTTCAGAATAATGAAGTGGATGAGAATTCCCAAAACCTAACGGAGGGAGGTGGTGAAAACGTTCAGGATTCCCCGAAAACCGACGCTGTGGAAACACCAACTGTTGAGGAAACTGTTGTAGCAGGAACAGTTGTGGAAGAAGCACCGGCGGAAGCGGGGACTGAAGAGGCTCCAAAATTGCTTAAGTTGGAGGACCTCGAAGAGGAAAAGGAATATTCAGAGGATGAGGCCGAATGGTACCGACAGATTTATGAACAGACGCTCAATAAATTTCAGGAAGGTGAAATCATCCGCGGGCGAATTCTGGCAATTAATCAGAAGGAAGTGTCTGTGGATATCGGATTCAAATCTGAAGGTGTCGTTCCTCTGGAAGAATTCAATAATCCTGAAGAATTAAAAATTGGTGATGAAATCGAGGTGTACCTGGACACGGTCGAAGATC
>CAZMRE010000039.1:0-14687 GCA_964568545.1 uncultured Deferribacteres bacterium
CCCCTCGACAAGGCTCGGGGCGGCTTCCACCGAAGCGACCCGAAGACAAAACTTTTTGGCATCCTCCGTGCGCTTCGCGGCTTTGTTTAAAACCCCGGGGTGGCCAGCCAGTCCGAAATATCTAGCGGCTTTCCTCTGGAATTGCACACACGCAAACAGGCCTCCCAGTTAGCCCCGTGGTTTAAAACCTTCAACAAAATTTTATTGGTGCCTTTTTTCAACCGTACATTAACCTTATCCTCGTCGATGGTTAAACTGCGGCCGACAAAATTTTGGTGCACTTTTTTCCCGTTCACCCAGCACACCACCCCGTCGTTGCTGCCAATTTTGAACTGCACCCATTTTTTCCGGGGTGCATTTAATTCGGCGTAGGCGTACGCCACACCGCGTTTTCGCCCGAAAAGCTTCGCAAAAGGGACAATTCCCTGAATCGTTTTCGACTGAACCTTTTGCCAGCGCGCTGTGTCTTCTTCATACGCCTGCGTTTGTCCAAAGTCAACCTTCTGTTCCGGAAAGTAAGCCGTTTTTTGTCCCACATCATCCAAATTTGGAAACGGACCAGCCACCCACCAGCGATTCACAAATCCAACCTGTTTACTTATTTTGCGGATTTCCTCATCCGAGAGCGCTCCCTTCTGTTTGAGGCCTTCCAACGTTTGATCCAGAAAGTAGCGCAAATGCGAGCCGCGGGCGGTTTCCACCAAAATCTTTTTGCAGGAAGCGAAATCCCCGGCTTCCAGTAAATTTCTGGCCTGAATCATTCGGAAAAAGGCCACTGCTTCCTGAAGTTCCGGCACGTTTTCCAATTCTGAAATCTCCCGCATCGAATCGGTTACACCGAGAGCTGCCAATCCGTAAATGGCCTTTTCTTTGTCCACGTTGTCCGATTGGTTATTCAAAACCAAGCGATAAATGGCAACCGCTTTTCGTGAATCCTTCAATCGCCCGGCAATGGCGGCCAGAACATGCAAAGCTATACGATTTTCCTTCACCGAGCCTTTTTTGTAATCCTGGTAAAAAGCCTTTCCAAAAGGTGTTTGGGGTTGTCGGTGAGAAAGGATACTTTCCGCTACATCTTGAACCTCTTTGTTTCCGATTTTTGAAATCTGAACCGCCAGCTTGAGCCATTCAGGGACAGGCCTGGACACGGTCACGAACTGCGGCATGTCACTGGCAAACACCCGGCCCCGTCCAGGCAGCCAGTGTGCCTTACCCAATCCCGTTTTTGCCCGGGTGAAAGAAATCTCCTGCCCCAGATCAATCAGGTGGGGCGCACCCACTGTCCAGACGGCCAGTTTTACCTCTTCCCCGTGAACAAACGGCACCACAAAATCACTGGCATTGCCCACGCCAATTCGGCTCGCTGGCAAGAACGCTTTCAGCTCCCAAATCAGCGTTTTCATGGCAAGATAGGCCGGTTTGGGTTTGTAATCGTAGGTAACGGTTCCAAAATTGTGTTCGCTGTTGGTGGGATCTTGTCCGTCGTCGTGCCAATCGTACCAGATGCTAATGGGCACACCAAATGCCAAATTGCTCAGCCATTGCCGGGCCAAATACTTCGCCTGGAGTTCCCGCGAAAGGCTGGTGGTGCTGTAGCCCCATTCCCCGCTTATTATGGGAATGATTTTCCCGACAGGTTTGTAGCGCTTAATTAAAACACGGAGCTGATAGTAATCCGGTAGGGCTGTTTCCGGACCCAAGCTGGGACTCCGGTAGGGATGCACGGTAACCCCATCCACCCATTTCAGCAAGCCGCGCGTAAACGTATTCTCTAAAAATCGGAAATCTATTCGCGAGGTGGCCGGCCCCACAATACACGCTTTCGGGTCCGCAAGGCGGATGGCCGGAACCACTGCCCGACACCATTTCATATACTGATCCACATTGGCCTTCGGCAGCCAGAAATTTTTCGAATTGGGTTCGTTCCAGAGCTCCCAGAGAATCGGTTTCCCTTTGTAGCGTTTAGCCAATGCACCGGCAAAACGGGCGTAAGCCGCAAGCGCCGAATCACTTTTCGGAGCCTGCCCCTCATCGTACAGGGCATTGCCGTAGTCCAGAATAAACAACAAGCGCATTCCATATTTTTCCAATCGGGACACAAGCGTGTCATAATGAGCGAACTGGTACTGGCCAGGCTTTTTCTCGGAGCCTCCCCAGCCTACGTCCATTCGGACAATGCCCACGCCCGCTGCAGAGAGCATTTTCCAATCGTTCTTGCTGCCTTCGTAAAAATGAATATTCACACCAAGGCCGTCTGGAAGGGGTTTCATTACAACTGCCGGGTGAAGACGTACCATCGGAGATGGTTGAATCGTCTTACCCGTTTTCCCACATTTAACCATCAAAACAGAGAACAGAATCAACAAAATTGCAAGTCGCATTATGCTGAGTTTTTTCATTTTTTCTTGACCAAGCCTCTTACTATTTATTCTTCAAGATTTCTTTTTTTGTTTGCAATGGGCTTTTCGTTTTTGCTGACCATTTGCTCACAGGAACCCACCAATCGCCTGCCAAATATCTTAAATTTCGTATATTTTGAGAGAGTTTAACGTCTCTCCATTCTCTCCGGCAACACCAGCATTTTTCTTGTTTGAATGCAATTTTTCCGATGACTCTCAAAACGAAGACGGTAAAAATAAATCCCCGGCGGAACCTGTCGTCCCGCGTTGTCCTTGCCGTTCCATACGAATTTTCCGGTTAAATTGTTAATTTCCCTTCTTTTAAACTCAGCCAGTCTTTCGCCCAGGACATTGAAAATGGTCAGCGATACCTGCCCCTGACCGGGTAATCGGTATCTAATCTGGGTGCTTTTGCAAAAGGGGTTCGGGTAATTGGGCCACACCTGAAATGACAGGGGAATGGCATCATTTTTTCTTTCCACGTCCGCTCCGGAGGCAGGAATAAGGCGAATGGCATCAATGGCGATTTTAGCCTCTGAAACCGTGGTAGGATCAAATCGTATCTGGGTAACTAAGCCCTTCCAATTAGGATTGGAGCATAATGCCACAGGGTATGTGTGAACGTGAGAGTCAGCAAAAATTTGGAACTGTATACTTTTGGATTCGCTGAAATAGGGCTCCTGTTTTGTTTTCCAGAAAATTTGTGCCATTGTGCCTGAACTTACGGAAAATGAAACTTCCAGAGAATCAAATTTTTTCGCCTGGATCTCGATTTGAGGACCTGTAAACCACGGATCACCACCTGTGCTCAATCCCCTCAAAACGCCATTTTTTACGGAAACATTTGTCACATCAAAATTAGGGTACCATCCCTGAAGCCAGCCCTCAATATTAAAATCCCACTGGGGCAACTTAATTTCCGGCAGGAAAGACAGCCCCGAAATCTCTACGGCCTGGCTGCTATCCGGAGCAAAAAATTTAACAATCAGATTTCCCTCCAATGCGTAGGCCCAACCTGCATCCACAGAATCTACATCCCCTACTTCCGGCAGCGAAACTCCGTTGAGAGTCACTGTTTGAGGCATTCGAACAGAAGGAATGAGAAACTGTACACTGTCAGGAAAAGAAAGTTTAGGAGCCAAATAGAGCCGGTTACCTGAAATGCTGGCTGTAAAGCTAACCCCTGAATTTACGTGGAGCGTGTCTTCTCCAAAAGGCAAAATTTGGGTTTGAACATCCGGATCGGACCCCGATAACGCCAACAAATTTTGCAGGATTTTTTTCGGCGCCAGATCCCAATGGTAGGCTTCTTGCCCTGTCACCGTGTTGAAGGCGTCTGGATACATCCCATTATCCTCCGGGAAATGAGCACCCGTGTACTGCTGAAGCTGCATTCCGCAAATGGTCAACCCTTCCGCCAATTTCTTCCAGGGCCGTGACTGATCGTACGGCCAAAGCTGGAGCAGTGCGTACGCCAGATCCAGTCCGTTCCACTGAACAATATTCCCAAACCAGGCGCCGGTATAAAAGGTCGCGCCAAAAACAGGAATCGAACCGTATGCCATGATCGGACGCTCATTTGTATGCCAGAGATACACAAAGGGCAGTGCAGCCGTTGCCCAACGTACGGCCTCATTCAAATATTTTTGCTTTTGCGTCAACCGGTATCCCTCAACAAATGCCCGCACAGCCAGAGCTGCTGCCAGGATGTCCGGGGCATGGAGCGGGATCTCCCAAGTTTGGGCGCCCCTGGGCACGCGGAATCCTGACATAAAATCCAGCGCCTTTAAACCGCACTTATAAAGGAATTTATCCCCGCTGATTCGGGCGGCTCTAAGCAGTACATTTGCACGGTACACACAGGTTCCCAGAGAGGTTTCACCAGC
Organism: uncultured Deferribacteres bacterium; assembly: GCA_964568545.1. GTDB lineage: Bacteria > Zhuqueibacterota > JdFR-76 > JdFR-76 > BMS3Abin05 > BMS3Abin05. The sequence goes on from CAZMRE010000039.1 coordinate 4,286, forward strand.
GTTTTTGAGTGATGAATCACCCGTGTAATGCCAGCCACCGTTTTCCAATTGTCCATCACAGTGACTCATCGCCCAATTCTTCACCGGTGTCCACACCCGATCCAGTTCGCCTACTCGAATGGCCAGGTCCAGACCCACGGCTGCAGGATTGTGGTCAGTTTCAATCAGTTTATTCACCATGCGCACCATTTGCGCCCGGTACAGTTTAGCTTTCAGAGGATTATCCAGATAATTCGCACCCAACCAAACCTGCGTGGCTACAGTATGATCGGACATGGGACCCCACGGATCCTTCAGGACCATATGCCAGCCCAATTCTCGCGAGTCCCAGAGATGTTCCATAAATGTTTCGGTGGAAAGACGCACATCCTCTGAGTAGCTCCACGGCCTGGCAGGCAATTGAGGAAGACCATGGATTTGAAACCACCTTATAACGCCCGACATTTCTTCTTCATCTAATAACACGAACAGTTTGGCCTTCAAACGAACTGTTTGTCCGGCTTCTACCGTAAAAGGAGTCTTGGCAAGAGCCGCATTTTCATCGCGTAGTCCACCAACAGGCGGGATCACCAGTCCCAATAGATGGTTGGCCTGTCCGTCCCAGGTGTTGGGAGAAGCAAATATGGGCGAGGGTGTCCTTTGCCCGGGATACCAGCTTTGATTGGGATCCCAGCTCAATGCAACCGTAAGCCCTTCGTTGCTCACAGACATGACCGGGATGGTCACTTTGTAGGGATGTGGCAGATAGCGCCGATTGTACGGCTCGTGTACATCTAGATCAGATGAGCTCTTTTCGTCACCAACGAGCCATTCAAGCCCTGGAAACAGGGCAGCCTCCTTTTTCGAGCCAAAGCTTCCCTCACCTACCCGGAAAGCTAATCCAGTAAAATTCAACAGACTGCACTCTGCGGAAGGTGTCAACGTGGCTTCCACACTCAATTCAGATGAATGTTTCCCCGAAAGCCGGAACACCAGACTGGAACGCCAGATAACACTGTCAACGTCAGTCGTCTGGCCAAAGAGGGAAACCTCTGCCGAATCTCGGCCCAAATTTGACAGGTAAATCCACGGAAAAATCTTAATTGTTTGCACATTTCCTGCCTTACTTTGGTAGGAAAAACTTCCGGGGGGCTGCAAAACGGCTATCTGCTTCCACCTCCCCTTTTGTGCCGCAAAAAGAATCACCGGCCCGAAGCCCATTTCCCGCTTCACAAACGCCACACGCAAAGAAGAATTTTCGAGTAGAACAAGTTCCCCAGAAGGAGACCACACTCTTAACCGGGATGGGATTTCCGGCGGGAACGTGGGAAGAGTTTCCTGCACAGTCACCTGCAAAGAATCGGAAAGGATTTCTATTCCATCTTGAAGAACCGCAGTCTGAACGGCAAATAGACCGGTATCTTGAGCTGTTATCTTCCAGGTTTGTAAATAGGTCGAATCCGGAGCGATTGCAGGGAGTGAAACCGACCCCTTTTCATTCACCAGAGACAAGCCACCAAACAAACGAAGTTCCGCTACGAGACCAGTGAATGCCTCGTCGCCTGTGTTTTTGAGATTTAAAACCAGACCAAATGTGTCGCCGGGAGCAATAACGGCACGATTGACTGAAAAGGAGGCCTTCTTCAGGCGAGGCCCCAGGTGTACTACCCGGATGTAGTCGATTTCCACCTGACCGTGGTTCGCCACGGCCTCAGCAGAGCCTTCCCCGGGGTCGAGACGCAGGCGGGTCACAGTTCCCGTCCAGTGTTTAGATTTCATAACGGGAACTTCGTACTCATGAAACGCACCGTCCGCCTTAACGGCAAATGCCATTTCAAATCCGGCCTTAAAATCCGGTTGATCGGCGGTTGTCCAGAAAAATTCCGCCTTCTCGCCATATTCGAGTCTCATTCGAACAATGATCGTTGAGTAACGTGATGTTTCTATTGAAAGACGTTTAGGTCCAAACATGTAGGGATCGCTGTCAATAATCGTGGTCTTCAAGAGCCCATCGGTTACTACAAAACCGGACAGTCCGTTTGCGGGAATCCAACCTTCCGAATCGCCTGGAGTTTCAAAATCCCAGGAATAGGCTACCGCGGGCTGTGCCAAAATAGATGCCGGGAGCCAAAAGAAACCCAAATCAATAGAAAAAATACTGAAAGGTATTAGAAAATATCTGAATAAAAATTTCATTCTCTGCATGTTTTACCTAATTTCCCGCTTTAAAGCAACGCTCAAACGACATCCGCTATTAATCTTTTGAGATTCCATTACAAATCCTTTTTTTTAGAAGGACAATTAAGAAGCAGAAGCTGTTGAGGCTCTTTCTTGAAGATGAGTCTGTACGACTACTTTTGAAACTCTGCTTTTTTTGCTGGAGTCCATTTGTTGATGCAAAAGTTCGAATGCTTTTTCGGCAATTTCCCGCATGGAATGGGAAATAGTGGTAATGGGAGTTGATAAGAAAGAAGCGTAAATGCTATCAGTGTACGAAATGATCGAAACATCTTCCGGGATTAAGAGCTCCTTTTCCTGAATTGCTTTTAATACTCCCAGCGTAATTATTGTTCCGGAAATCAGCAGGGCTGTCGGCACATTGGGTAACGAGAGAAGATTAATGGCGGATGCGTAGCCGCTTTCCAGTGTTGGACCTCCGCTAGAAATAAATGAAGAATCTCTTTCAAGATTAAAATCGTCCACCGCTTTTCGGTAACCATCCAGACGTTTCAGTACAGGGTACAAATTCTGGCGTCCGCTAATAAAACCAATGCGCCTATGCCCTAAATCTGACAAATAAGAAACCGCTCTGTAAGCCGACATCTCGTCGTCACAAATGACAGCGTTTGTTTGCATATTTTCAAAATCACGGTCAATCAGCACCAAGGGAATATTCTGTTCAACTAATTGGCTGATATGAGTGTCGGCATCCTGAACTGGTGCTACAATAAGGCCATCCACTCCACGACCCAATAAATCCTCAATTACCTGTATTTCTTTTTCCTGGTTTTCGTTTGTGTCATAAATCATAAGCGAATATCCCGCATTGTGACAAAGGACGTCCAATGTTTTGGCAATACCGGAAAAATAGGGGCTGGCAATATTGGGAATTACAAGTCCCACCGCGTCGCTTTTTCTTAAACGGAGCGCTCGGGCGGTTTTGTCAGGACGATAATTTAATTCCTTAACGGCCTCGAAAATCCTGCTTTTTGTAGTTTTTGAAATGGGAATGTTTTCCTTTCCACGCAGCACGCGTGAAACGGTAGAGGGGTGAACCCCGGCAAGTGCAGCTACATCTTTTAAAGTTGACGGCATGAAACACATTCCTTTTGAAAAGAATATAATAATGCAATTGTTTGCGACAAACGTTCTAAAAAATTTAATTATTGAATTTTAAAATGTCAAGACCTTTTTTGATTTTTTTTGGCCCATTTTGTAACTCAAACCAAATGTTTCCCATTGCTTTTGACCATTAAAGGCAACGAGAAATTCTTTTTCAGAATTATGTTTGAGACCCCTACAATCCGGGCAATATCCTATCGGAGTAAAAAATCGTCCCCTTCTATATGCAGTAAATGATCAGATATTTTCTACTCTCATGAGGTTTGATATGGTCATCCTGACACTTCTTCCACTTTTTTCCATACTTCTTTCGGCAAATTTACTAAGAGCAAACGGAGATTCTCATCCAGATGTTTCGTTGATTTGGTACCCACCAAAACAAACGTAATATTGGGATTACGATGAAGAAATTGAAGGGCAAGAGCCGGAAGCCATTCAACTTTTCCATTCAGAATTTTCAGAAGTATCCTGACTTTCTCCAATGCGGGGTGATTAGCACTTTCAAGCAGGGCTCCTACCCGCGGCGTCAGATACCCGCCAGCAAATCCGCTTCGAATGAAATCACCCATGCCCACTTTATGCGCCTTTTGGATGGCACTTTCTGCCTCGCGGTTTAATAGATTGTACCCCACCTACAGGACCTGAAATGCCCCCAGATGAATACAGGCTTCGATGACATGGGCGGGTGGAGAGGCCCCCAGAAGTCGAATTTTCCCTTCTGCCCGGGCATCCCGCATGGCCGCAACCGTTTCCCCTTCTTGCAAAACTTTTTCCGGTTCCGGGCCAAAGTGAATTTGCATAATGTCAATTCTGTCCGTTTGAAGGCGCTGCAAACTGCGGTCAATAGAATCCTTAACGGCGCGATAAGAAAAGTCGTAATACGTTTCGGACTCGCAGCTGTGCTCGCCGCATTTTGAGGCCAGAACAAATTCATCCCTCCTATGAGAAATATATTTTCCAATGCGCTCCTCACTTTTGTGGTAAGCGCTGGCCGTGTCAATGAGATTAATTCTCAGGTCCAGCACTCGATTCAAAACGCGCCCGGCTTGCTTTTCCGACGGGCGTTTTGTATTGGCGCCTACCCCCCAGTTCCGGCCAATTTCCAGCGCTCCAAAGCCAATAAAAGTAACTGTCAAATCCGTTCGGCCTAATTTCCGCTTTTTCACTCTAAAATATCCTTTGTTTTTTAACTCAGCTCAGAGGTTCGTTTGGAACCCACAATTTCTCATTTTAATCATCGTTGAGCCTTACTCCTGGCGAGCGAACCTAAGAAAAGAAGGCCGCTCACTTTTCTCAATCTATACCTTAACCTGAATTTTCGAAGCCTACAATAATTTGGCAAAAACCTTCATTTGCACAAAAATTCGCGTGTCAGCGGGTAATTATTATTCAGACCATTAGTAAAAGTAATCTGAAATAGTCGCGTATTGCCGTACCGGAATCCTACGGAGCTGCCATTTAAAAAAAGACGCCACATGCGAACAAATCGTTCATCAAACATCTTTCGCACTTCCTCAACATGCTGTTCATACCGTTTTGCCCATTCATCAAGTGTCATGGAATAGTGCAGGCGCAGATTTTCCAAATCTACAAAATGTAGTTTTCGTTTGCCCATTTCGTGCAAGATTTCATCAATAATTGGAATATAGCCGCCGGGGAAAATATATTTTGTTGTCCAGGGATCAGGATAAGAGAACCCGTCTTTGCCAATGGTGTGCAAAAGCCCTATTCCCTGGGGTTTTAGAAGGCGTTTGACCTGATCAAAAAAGCCTGGAATGTATTTTTTGCCCACATGCTCGAACATTCCAATTGAAACAAATTTGTCGTACTGCCCGGTAATGTTTCGGTAATCTTCAAGAAGAATCGTAATTTTGTCCTGCAAATTTTCCTGTTTGATTTTTTCCTGGATGTAGGCATACTGCTGTTTTGAGAGGGTACAGCCAGTCGCCTTAACTCCGTAATGTTTGACGGCATAGATCATCATTCCGCCCCAGCCACAACCGACATCCAGCAGCGTTTCGCCTTCTTTTAGCTGCAATTTGCGGCAAATATGCTCGTATTTTTGTTGCTGTGCCTGCTCAAGGGAATCATTTTCGCTTCGGAAATAAGCACAGGAATAAGTCATGCTTTCATCAAGCCAAAGCTTATAAAACTCATTCCCCAAATCATAATGATGTTGAATATTTTTGGGTGTCCGCCTGAGTGTGTCCTGTGTCAGGATGTAATTCCAGGCAATTCGTAACTTAATTGGAATGGAAACCTTCAGATTTTCAAACGCCGGATCAAATCCAAAACGAAGAAGCTGCTGAAAATTACCCTCAATATCTATATCTCCATTCATATATGCTTCCCCAAAACCGAGATATCCTCCGGTAAATACGCGTTTCATTGCCTTTTCGGAATTAAATCGTAAAATGGTCTTGGGTTCGCCTTCTCCAAAACGCTGCTTTTCTCCGTCCCAAAATTGTATCTCGAAAGAAATCCCCGGATGGTTCTGGTAAATCTGTGTCAATAGTGAATGGACAATTGCTTTCATGGTGCCTTCCTCCCTTTTAAAAAAATCCGTTCTTGTCAGGACGATCAAAACCAGATTTTAGAACGTAGCCTTTACCACAATTGGATTTGTTTAAATTTAATAAAATTATTCCATTCAAACAAAGGAAAATGGGCCTCATCCAGATTTTCCAATTTTTGAAATTTCACCAGACCCAAAATTCAACTAACAAAACAAAAGACTCACCGCTAAGATTCAAAATAAGATGAATTAATAGTTGAATCTTGAAGAAAAATTAATTAAAATTTAATAAATAGATTTTTGGAATGAATACTGAATTAGAGCACGTTTTGAAGGAGTAAAAAATGCCTTCTGAAGCAATTGTCACGGTAGAGAAAATGCTAGAGGATTTGCCCGAAGAAGCACAGGAACGTGTGGTAGAACATTTGCGAGAATATATTCTGGACTTACAAGATGAACTTCAATGGGATGCGCAATTCAAGCGCACTCAGGATAAACTCGCAGTAGCGGTTCGTCGTGCTAAAGGAGAAATCGCGGCAGGCAAAGCAAATCCTATGAACCTTCGGCAGTTATGAAATCAGCCACTTTGCCATCCTTTTGGGAAGCCTATACATCCCTTGACGAAATCATTAGAAGTAGGGTCAAGAAAGCCTTTCGGCTGTGGGCACAGAATCCTTTTCATCCTTCTTTACGCTTCAAGTGCATCAACCGCGAGGAAAACATTTGGTCCGTGCGAATAACACGGGGCTATCGCGCACTTGGAATTCTTGAGGGAAATACAGTTACATGGTTTTGGATTGGTCACCATGATGATTATGAACGTTTCTTTTCATGATTGTAAAACAAATAATTGTACCCGGTGCTTTGTTTAACCCCCTGCTTCTTTCAGCTGCGCTCATGGAGCTGCACATCGGTCACCGAGCGATCTTTCGGTGATCGGCTTTTTAATCAACGGAATAAGCATAATCCGTCAAAGGCTTTCTACTGTAGCAACAGAAGTTTCTGTGTTTTCGAGATCTGTTTCCGCTTGGAAACCCAATCCACCCGACAAAAAAAGAGACCGCTTTTGAATCGGGGGCGCCACGTTACACGATACTCCCCGGCCGGTTTCATTTGATCGAGAAGAGCCGCAACCTCTTCGCCTAATATATTGTAAATTCTCACCTGAACCCGCCCGGGCTCCGGAATGCGGAAGCTAATTGAGGTACTTTCTGAAAACGGATTGGGAAAATTGCTAAGCAGACAAAATGTCTCCGGTTGCCCTGTGCCCGGCTCGGAAACGTGTTCCTGCACCGAGTCGATTACCAACCCATTCAAAAGCGGATGATTAATCGATGCCCCAAAGTAGATATCCAGTACCCCATCGGTCACGGAAACGCCATCAAAAACCACAGGATAGGCCACATGCTGGCCTGCCTGCTTGAAGAGATCGAGATTTGAAATTACTTTTTTCCCTTCAATGGCCACATCAAACACCCGGGCGCCCAGTGTGTCGAAGCTATTTTCAGCCATCAGGAGGGTCACTTTGTACAAGCCGTTGGGCACCCGAACGCGGTACGCTACCAAGCCGTAACGTTCGCTTCGGTAAACAGCATCCAGGGTGGTGTTTTTGATGTCAATTCCGGGGGACGTTGCTGCCGCCTGGCCATCCTCATAACCGTATTCCACCTTTGGTCCCCACTCCTGATCGGCCAAGAACCCCAGTACCGACGGACCGCCCACATTAATTTTTATGGGAAAGGACAGCGGATTCGGCATAATGATGGGCACCAATTCCCCTGTTAAGAGATTGGGCTGAGGCGCCCGATCCCTGATGCCCAATACAACCAGATTGTAAGATTTGGTAAGATCAAGATCCGCTACCTTCAGAACAACGGTGTGCCCATCTTCTTGTAGGCCGGCCGCTTGAATACTGGCGCCCGGGATGGAATAATTCGTTAGCTTTTCCGCGCTGACTTGCTCCACTGCTTCCGAAAAGCGCACCGTTACTTTTCCCGGCGCTGCTCGCGCCCACAAAACCGTAGGTGGATTTCGATCCACAAAACCGGTGTGTACGGCATCCGTCAGGCACAAAATCAAATAACCGTTTTTAAAAACGGCATTTTCCGGTGTAAAATCACAATTATTCCCCGAAAACGTGTGGCTGGCCTTTGCCCAACGAGAGGAATTAAAGCTGTTAAAATCGTCCTTCCACTGGAGGGTAAAGTTGTTGTCCGTGCCCGTATTCCCGCGCCCCGGCGCGTAGGAGGCGTAACTCACCCAATCGTAGTAAGCAAATAGCGGCAGCACGGCCGGATTCCACTTTCCTGCCCAGTTGGAGTAGGCCGGCGGCCAGATGTTCATCATGATTTTCTGAGGCTTGTTGAGCGTACGGATGTGTTCGCCGGTCTGCCGGAAAACCTCTTTCCCATCAATAAACCAGGCCACGTAATCCGGTGCCCATTCGATGGCGTACGTGTGAAAATCGGTAGCGGGATTGAACCTCACCCACTGGGGGTAAACGTGACTCGTTTGCCCCGCCGTAATCGTGTTAAATTGCACTTCGTCGGTGTAGCGTCCCATGATTTCAATGTCGATTTCATTCCAATCTTTGGTAGTGGTAATATTATCGTGAAAGGTAAAAAAGGAGGCCAGCGCACCGCTTGCCTGAACGGCCCTGTAGCGCACTTCAAATCGGCCGTAGGTGAACGAGTTTAGGGTTCGAATCTCCGCGCCTTTAAGAGATTTTGCTTGTGCGGAATGAATAAAACTTGCGGCAAAAATAAGGCTAAAAATAAGAAGACTTTTCTTCATTGAACGTTCTCTTGAATTTATTGCGCCATTTTTCGCCCGTAATCCAGTTTGTTCAGCGTGGTCACCACCGGAAAACTGGGTACCATAATGGGAAACGGCACATTTTTCTGAAGCACCATCATGTCGATTCGAGTCAAGTGAATTTTCTCGAATTCATCCGTGTTGATTTCAATCTGATTGGCATATTTCCGCTGTAATTCTCGAATGTACGGATTCAAATCCTCTTTGAGAATTTTCATCTGTGTTTTGTAAAAGGCCTCTTTTTTTCCGATGGATTCCAGAAACCGGTTTCGCTGGTAAAGAGCCAGAAGATTGTCCCGCCACATGGCCACATTTCTTTGGACGAGATTGACAGTATTGTAGCCCTTCTTCCGAGCAGCTTCGGCCACAAATTTATCCTGAATCAAATCGACAATGGCCAATTTGAACTGCTCCGGGAATTCCCTCCCGGTCATTTTCTTCTTTCGAAATACCAGCGGATGACGTCTTTCTTCCTTCAGGAATCGGCCAACCGTCCAGGTTTCACCATTCAAGCGGAGAAACGGCCGATTTAAAAGGGGAGCAATTTCTGCCCCGGCGCGGTTACTCAGGATTTTTTCCGGGGATTTCTTCTGCCAGAAATGCTCGTTAAACGCCTTCTTTTTTTCTTTGTCCGATTTCAAATAAATGGGCTGGTAAATTTTGGCCAACGCCCGAAATGTTTCAGGATCAAATTCCACCCGTTTGCCGTGCATGAGACGAGCTACAAATTTCAGGTAACTTTTTTCCGCTTCCTGTTTTCGGAGCCGGTCGGACACATCCGTCCAGCGCTGTTCCATCTGCGAGGGTGAAAGAGCCACGCTTTCCGTCCAGCCCAAAACCTTAATCGCCGTGAAAAAATTATCACCCACGTCCAGCGGACCAATAACGTCATTTTTTTTCACTGGAGCAGAAAACAACGCCTGTTCAATGACTTGGTTTTCCGGATCAGCCCACGCCACCTGGCGCCGGGGCAATTTTTGGAGTCCTCCAAAATCGCGAAAAATCTGCTCAAACGGTTCTCCTTGGTTCAGTTTCTCCTGTACAATTTTGGCCGCCGAAGGACTCTTTACACTAAAATAGGCAATTTGGTAGGTTCGACCTGCTAATTTGTAAACCTGCTTGATTCGGTTTGTGTCTATCTTAACCTTCTGGTAAAAATCGTGCGCAAACAACCACTGGCGCATGGACTGTTCCTTCCGGCCTTCTAAAAAATCCTGAAAGTCTTCGTTCTGGGTAAGCGGATTGGTTTTACCCGCTTCCAGCGCCAGCAGCTTTTCAGCAATCAATGAATTAAGCACAATCTTGCGGTGAATGTAGTTGTCCATGCGACAGTAAGGGGGCCGAATGGTGTACTCCGCCCGTCGGATGAATTCGGCCACGGAAAGTGTGCGATCCCCGATTTTGGCCAGAATTTTTTCTTTCGGCTGCTGCGTTGCATGGCGGGAACAGGAAAAAAGAAGGGCAATGCCCAAAATAAAAAGCAGACTTCCTGAAATTCGAAAAAACTTTTGCACAATTACTTTTCTTTGAATAGTTCTGAACCTCTTTTTTCTCTTTAACCCTGAGGCGCCAGCACCCATTGGCGTTAACCTAAGTAGTGTATTTTATAAGTTTTGGTACGTATTTTTTGTAAAAATTCCATTCTGCAATCCAGAGTCAAAATAAATCTGAAATTCGAATATCGAAATTTTCAAAACAGCAACGAGCTCACCCTATCCCGGATAAACCGGAACCAAAAATATTTTTTTGTTT
>CAZMRE010000040.1:0-14654 GCA_964568545.1 uncultured Deferribacteres bacterium
TTCGCGATCATGGAGTTCCGAAAAACAAAGCAGCCCGAATGGAGCCGGAAGAACTCAAGGGCAAATTCGTGACCGGCGAGCTCGCTCATGACGATTCTCGTCCGGAATTTACTGAGATATATCAGCAGATTATTGATCAAGCGATGAAAAAAGGAGAATAGAGAAAATGGCTAAGCGAGTTGAACTCCGATTTAGTGGAGTTGGCGGCCAGGGTGCTATTTTAGCTGGTGCTATTTTAGCGGAAGCTGCCGTTTATTTTGATGGAAAATACGCCCTGCAAAGTCCAACCTACACGGCTCAGGTGCGCGGAGGTGCCACAAAGGTAGATATTATCATTTCGGAAGATCCGATTATCTTCCCGCAAACCTCTGAAATTAATTTTTTTCTGGCGTTTGCGCAGCGCTCATACGATCGCTACTATGGTGGGAATAATCCGAATAATCGCTTTTTCCATGACCTGGCAAAAGATGCCATTATCCTGGTGGATTCCGATCTTGTGACAAATTTCAATGACCCCCCGCACCGAATTATTACACTGCCGATTCTTCAATTGGCTTTGAAAGAGCTGGGGCGCACGGTTTTTTCGAATGTGTTGGCTCTGGGAATAGTGGTCGGAATTACGCACGTGGTTTCTAACGATGCAATCAAAAATGCCGTCAAGCGGCGTGCGCCGCGGGGTACGGAAGAAATGAATCTGAAAGCTCTGGATATTGGATTCAATTTTGCCAAAGAATACATGGAAAAAGAAAAATTGGATTCTGTTACAGCCTAAGCGAGTACAAACATGCTTAATATCAGCGAACCCGGTCCGTCCTGAACGTGGGGCAGCCGGGTTTCCTGTGTTAGTGGGAGATGTCCTTTTGGGAATAGGCTCGCTAATAAATACTAAAAATTGAGGAGGTTGGTTTGGTTCAACGAACATTGGCAATCCTGAAACCGGATTGTGTGGAGAGAAATCTGATTGGAAAGGTTTTAGATCAAATTTTAACTACTGGCTTTAATGTGGTTGGAATGAAAATGATTTCCATGGATGCAAGAACCGCGGGCGAGTTTTATGCCGTTCACCGGGGTCGTCCGTTTTACAAAGATTTGGTGCAGTTTATGTCATCAGGGCGATGCATTCCCATGGTTCTTGAAAAAGAAAACGCCGTTGAGGATTTTCGCAAGCTTATCGGAGCAACGGATCCGGCTGAGGCGGATGAAGGTACTGTTCGAAAACTTTACGCAGAGAGCAAGCAAAATAACATCGTCCATGGTTCCGATTCACCCGAAAATGCCAATTCCGAAATTCATTTCTTTTTCTCTGAGATGGAATTAATTCCCAACAGCTAAACAAAACGTCTGAAAATCCCCGCTGGTATTTTGCCTCATCCCAAGGATGGCCACCGGGGATTTTGATATATTTTTTGGTTTTGCCGAAGCTGGATTTTGAATAAAAATGCGCTGAAGATAGACCGGGAAAAATGTAAGACATGTAAAAAAATTTTGCAATTTAGAAATTTTTCAACTAAATTGTTCTGAATTTTAATGAGCAGAAAAACTTAAAATGTTGTTTTACGTGAAATTTAAATTTGTATTGAAAATAATTCTTGACTGATAAGCATTTTTTTTATAAATTTAAATTCTTATTTACCAGCATCTACGGAAAATGTGGAAGATGGTGGGATCAATAAGATGATACTAAATCCGCTAAGGCGGATTAGAATTATTTGCAATGAAACTAAAATTATCGAATCTGTCAATTGGCCTTCAGGAATTTGATTTGGAAGAGAAAATCGATTCCTTTGAAATAGAAGGCAAGGAAAGATTTCCAAATCCGATTCGTGTTCATGTAAAAATCGACAAGGAAATCTCAAATCTGATCATAAAAATTCATGTTTGTACGTTAGCTCATTTTACATGTGACAGGTGCCTAGAGGAATTTGACAGGGAAATCTGCGAAGATACGGAACTGCTCTATTCAAAAGAACAGCCAGCCGTTGAATACAGCGAGTATTTTCGCGAGTATGACGATGAGATTCGTCCTTACCCAATGAACACGGACATTATTGATATTACAAAAGATGTCCGCGATACGTTGTTGTTGGCCGTGCCGATGAAGGTTTTGTGCCGTCCCGATTGCAAAGGCCTTTGTCCGGTCTGTGGGGCGAATCTTAATTACCAAACCTGTCACCATGAAATTGAATTGGTAGACCCGCGATGGGAAACATTGAAGAGTCTCTTGAACGGCAATTAAATGATTTTTTATAAGATAGAATTCTATTTGAAAGGAGCAAAATACAAGAAATGGCAAATCCAAAACGAAAGACATCTAAAGCGCGGCGCGATAAAAGGCGTACGCATTGGAAAATAAGTGCTCCAACGGTTGTTGAGTGTCCGCATTGTCACCAACCGAAACTGCCGCATCGGGCGTGTCCCAACTGCGGTTATTATGGTGACCGGATGGTTTACACCCCACGAGAAGCCTAAAAACTAATCTGGAGCCCTGCCAGTCATGAAAATTGCTGTTGACACGATGGGTGGGGATTATGCCCCACAGGCTATAGTTGAAGGTGCCGTACAAGCGGCAAAAGTAGCAAAAGGGCGCTACGGAATTGTGTTAGTAGGAGATGAATCAAGAATCAAGGAAGAGCTTGCTGCTCGGGATGCAACACACGCGTCAGGCATCGAAATTGTACATGCCTCCGAAGTAATTGAAATGCACGATTCTCCAACAGAGGCAATCAAAAAGAAAAAAGACGCGTCAATGGTAGTAGCTACTCGGCTTCAAAAGGCTGGTGAGGTACAAGCAGTGGTAAGTGCCGGGAATACGGGCGCATTTATGGCAACCTCTCTATTGAGTCTTGGAAGGCTTAAGGGAGTAAATCGACCCGGATTGGGTTCTTTTATTCCCAATGAAAAGGGGATGTCCGTAGTGATTGACGTGGGGGCTAATGCCGAGTGCAAGCCAATTAATTTGTTACAATTTGGCATCATGGGCTCGCTGTACGTGCGCTATATCTTTGATACTGAAAATCCTCGGGTAGGATTGCTGAGCAACGGGGAAGAAGAGAGTAAGGGGAACACACTTACTCGCGAGGCTCACAAATTCTTAAAAAACAGCAGTCTCAATTTTATCGGGAATGTGGAAGGGCGGGATATTCTAAAAGGCACGGCGGAAGTAGTAGTGTGCGATGGGTTTGTGGGAAACATTGTATTGAAATTCGCCGAAAGCATTGTGGGGATGCTTAAAAATACGATCAAGAAGAGCATTGGCAAAAACATTCTCTCAAATTTGGGTGCTGTTCTGATGCGTCCGGCATTTAGACAATTGTCCAAACTAATGGATTATCAGGAATATGGGGGTGTTCCTCTTCTGGGAGTTAATGGCGTGAGCATTGTTTGCCACGGCAGCTCATCTCCAAAGGCGATACGAAATGCCATTCGGGAAGCCGAAAAGATGATTAATCGGGATGTGAATAAATTGATCGAAGCAGAAATAGCAAAAAATCCAGGAGCGTAGGTTTGTCTGTTAAAACAATTGCAATGATTACGGGTACAGGCCATGCGGTTCCGGAGAAGATTTTAACCAACCATGATTTGGCAGAAATGGTTGATACCTCCGACGAGTGGATCCGAACGCGAACCGGTATTGTGGAACGACACATTGCGAGCGATAATAAAGGAACCTCTGATTACGCAGCGCTTGCTGCAAAAGAAGCCTTAAAAGAAGCAAATCTGGAACCGGTAGAACTGGATTTAATCCTTTTCGGAACGGTTACGCCGGATATGTATTTTCCCTCTGCAGCTTGTTTTCTTCAAGAAAAAATTGGTGCCGTCAATGCAGCAGCTCTGGATATCAGCGCTGCCTGTTCGGGCTTTTTGTACGGATTGACGCTTGCGGAAGGCATGATTGCCTCTGGCAAATATAAAAATATTTTAGTGATAGGAGCCGAATTACTGAGCCGCATTACCGATTGGACAGATCGGGCAACATGTGTTCTTTTTGGCGATGGCGCGGGAGCTGCCGTTGTGCAACCTTCGGATGGTGAAAAAGGACTTATTGGCTCTTATATTAAGAGTGACGGAAAGCTTTGGCATCTCCTCAACATGCCGGGCGGCGGATCCTTGCTTCCTCCTGCCCGAGCAAAGGATGATACCGCGGCGTATTACATAAAAATGGAAGGGCGGGAAGTGTTTCGCTATGCCGTCACATTAATGGGAGATGCGGCCAGCCGTGTTTTGAAAGAATCTGGATTCACAGGAGAGGATTTGGATCTTTTCATTCCGCACCAGGCGAATCTTCGCATTATTCAGGCAATTGCGAAGAGATTGAATGTCCCGGATGAGAAGGTATACGTCAATCTAGACAGATACGGAAATACTTCAGCAGCATCGATTCCGATTGCACTAAATGAAGCCCGTAAAAACGGCCGAATCAAATCTGGCAATTTGATTCTGGCAGTTGCTTTTGGCGCCGGTTTTACCTGGAGCGCGGTACTTTTCCGTATCTAATTTTTTGTACATAACATTGGGCGCCTCATTTTTTGATCCCAAAAATAAAAATCGAAAATAGAGTGGTAGTGTTTCTTATGGGGGAAAGTCTGATTTCATTGCAAGGCGGTGACGAGTTCGGTAATGGCCAAAAATCACAAAAAATAGGGTGAAACCATGAAAAGTTTTATGCGATTCAACATCATTTTTGCGGTGATTGTGACTTTTTTTGCTGGATTTGCCTGTGCGCCGACGAAAGTACCGGTTAAGGTAATGAAACCCGCCAGGGTCGATTTGAAGGGTATTCATCGAATCGCCGTAACGGAATTTGATGGCCCTGGGCAGTCTGGGAAATTGGTCGTTAGTATTTTGAATTCAAAGTTGCTAAATTCTAATTATTTTGATGTTCTGGAACGCGAAAAATTGCAAGACGTCATGCGGGAATATCAGCTTTCAATGGCGGGTATGGTCAATCCGGACAAAGCCAAACAAATCGGACAATTATTGGGTGTTGATGGCATTATTACCGGAGAGGTAACGGCTTATTCGGTTGAAGATGAAAATGGCAAGGAGCGAGTTAAAGAGAGTGTGTGGACGGGAAAGTACGAAAAGGATTCCAAGGGGAATTTTGTTTATACAAAAGATATTTTTGGGAAAAAGCACAAGAAAAAAGTTTATCGCGAACAGTTCGTTACCCGCTATTACAAAATCCGCCGAGGAACGGCTACGGTTACCTTTCGGGTAATTGATGTAGGAACGGGAGCTATTTTGACGGCGAAGACTTACTCCAAGAATTACAGCAGTGGCAAAGTTCGGGAGGGGCGCGGCATACTGAAGTCGCGTGATGCGATTTTGACGGATTTGACAAATGCAATTGTAGATGAATTTGTAATGGATATTGCTCCCCATAAGGTTACTCTAAGACGAATTATTTTGGGTGGGCCGGGCCCCATTGATGCCGGAAAGAAAATGGCGCAAAATAATTTGTGGCCGGAGGCAACAAAATTGTGGGAACAGGCAGTAAAAATGTTTCCTGATAAGCCGGAGGCATTTTACGATTTGGGTCTGGCTTACGAGGTTCAGGGGCGGTTAGGCGAAGCCGAAAAAATGTACAAAAAGGCTGTTGAAATAAAACCGGATAAAACCTACATGCAGGCACTCTCAGATATCCGCAAGGCAGAACAGGAACGGCTAAAACTGGAGCAGCAGTTAAAAGGAAGGAATTTGCAGCGCTGATGATTGGGTTCGTTTTTCCCGGACAGGGCTCGCAGCAGATTGGAATGGGAGCGGATTTGTTCTTGTCCTATGATCTGGCGAAAAAATACTACGATTTTGCCGAAACCTTGTTGGGTTTTGATCTAAAAAAATTTTCGTTTGAGGGGTCCGAAAATGAACTCAAGCAGACCTACGTAACTCAGCCGGCGCTTTTTGTGCACAGCGTTGTGCTCGATGCGCTTTTAAGGGAAAGGGGAATTCGTCCGGGCATTGTTGCCGGGCACAGTCTGGGCGAGTATTCGGCTGTGGTGGCGGCGGGAGCACTTACATTTGAAGAGGCTCTGCCTCTGGTCAAGCTGCGCGGGGAACTAATGCAGCACGCGGGTGAGAAACAGCCGGGAACCATGGCGGCAATTATCGGATTGTCTGAAGAAGCCGTTCATGAGGTTTGTGAAGCCGCTTCGTCTCAGGGTGTAGTAGTTCCGGCAAATTTTAATTCGCCTGGTCAGGTTGTAATTTCCGGATCGGTAGAAGGGATTCATCGGGCCATGGAACTGGCCCGGCAGAAAGGTGCCAAGCGGGTTGTGGAATTAGCTGTAAGCGGTGCTTTTCATTCACCGCTAATGAGAATTGCCGTGGATGAATTGGAAAAAGCGCTCCAGATTGCCGATTTTCACAAACCGGAGATTCCACTGGTGCCAAATGTTTCGGCGCAGGCCACAACGGATCCGGAAGAAATCCGATCTAATTTGCTGCAGCAATTGACCCTTCCGGTGCAGTGGGTTGAAAGTGTAAGGGAAATGATCTCGAAAGGCGTTACGCGATTTTTTGAGGTGGGCTCGGGGCGTGTGCTCACCGGGCTCATTAAACGAATCGATCGAAGAATTCCCTGTATGCCGGTTGGAACGGTACAGGATATGGAAAACCTTTCCATTTAAAAAATCGGGAAATCGCATGAAAAGACTTACAAACAAGGTAATCGTTGTTACGGGAGCATCCCGTGGAATTGGTCGGGCCATTGCGCTTCGTGTTGCCAAGGAGGGGGCAAAGATTGCCATTGTGGCGCGTTTAAGTATGGAAAAATTGGCCGAAGTAGCCAGGCAAATTGAGTCCGGCGGCGCAGAAGTCCTTCAAATTCAGGCGGATGTTTCCAGTGTGGAAGATGCAAAGCGTATTGTTTCCGAAACGATTGAAAAATTTGGCAGAATTGACATTTTAATTAATAATGCCGGAATCACAAAGGACAACCTCCTCATTCGCTTAAAAGAGCAGGATTGGGATTCGGTGATGGCGGTTAATTTGAGGGGTTCATTCAATTGCCTCAAAGCAGCGGCTCGTCGAATGATGCGGCAGCGATCCGGGAAAATTATTAACATGAGTTCGGTCGTGGGAATGATGGGAAATGCCGGGCAGGTAAACTACGCAGCGTCTAAGGCCGGGATTATTGGGATGACAAAAGCGGCTGCTAAGGAATTGGCTGCCTGGAATATTACCGTCAATGCTGTTGCTCCCGGATTTATCGAAACGGACATGACGGAGTCCATTCCGGAAGATGCCAAAAAGCTCATGCTGCAGTGGATACCGCTTCAGCGTTCTGGAAAACCCGAAGACGTAGCGGGGGTGGTGGCGTTCCTCTGTTCAGATGATGCGAATTATATGACCGGTCAAATTATTCAGGTCGATGGCGGAATGAGAATGTAGTAGAAAATGAAATTGTTTGTTTTTTATTAAAAGTAGATTGCAGAAATGTTCACTTAATCTATGATGGAGCATTAGAATTACGAACTAAAAATGGAGGTAAAGGACGCATGGCAGTTGATGATCGGGTAAAAGAAATTATTGTGGATCAACTGGGTGTGGATCCAAGTCAGGTAACAGAAGATGCTCATTTTATTGAAGATTTGGGCGCTGACTCATTGGATACCGTTGAACTTGTGATGGCCTTTGAAGAAGAGTTTGGGATTGAGATTCCTGATGAAGATGCCGAAAAAATGACGACGGTTGGCAAAGCAATCGAATATCTACATCAGAAATTGGCAGAAAAAGAATAAGCTTTTTTTCTACGGATACACATTATCGAAAGACTTCTTTACAGATGGTTTTTCGATTCTATCGGCCTAAAAAGAGAGAAACCTGTCTTTTAAGTAGATTTCTATTTCAAGGACAGGTTTTCCCTGTTTATGAGTTTTCATCCGGGGGACGAACAAATGGAATCTGTCCCCATATTCTTTTGTTAATGTAATTGAGAAATTGGAACCGGAGGAAAGGATTCATTATGAGTAGAAGAGTTGTGGTCACAGGCATGGGCGCCATAACTCCCATTGGATTAACTGTGGATGAATTCTGGAAATCCCTTGTGGAAGGTGTCAGTGGAGTGGACTATTTAACCAAATTTGACACCAATGAGTTTGCAACCAAGTTTGCTGCAGAAGTAAAGAACTTCGATCCCAATCAGTATATTGATCGTAAGTTGGCGAGGCGCATGGATCCATTCACCCAATATGCTGTTGCTGCAGCCAAGGAAGCCGTTGAACATTCCGGCATTGAGTTTGAGAAAGAGGATCCCTTTCGAGTGGGCGCAATTGTGGGATCTGGGATTGGCGGATTGAAAAAATTTGAAGATGAAGTTCGCAAATTAGTTGAATCAGGTCCGAAACGCGTCAGCCCTTTTCTGATTCCAATGATGATTTCAAATATTTCCCCGGGTTACATTTCGATGATTTACGGCGTAAAAGGTGTCAATTACTCACCGACATCGGCATGCGCTACGGCGGCCCACGCGATTGGTTTGGCCTATCGCAATATTAAATATGGCAATTCAGAGGTTATTATTTCGGGAGGAAGTGAAGCACCTCTGACGCCTATTGGTGTGGCGGGATTTAATGCGATGCACGCGATTTCGGAGGAGAATGAAAATCCTCAAAAGGCGAGCCGTCCCTTCGATGCCACACGAAGCGGATTTGTCATGGGTGAAGGTGGGGGAATTGTTATTCTGGAAGAATTGGGCCATGCAAAAGCCCGAGGCGCAAAAATTTATGCCGAGATTGTTGGCGCTGGAATGACGGCGGATGCTTACCATATTACTGCGCCCGATCCGGAAGCAATTGGTGCCGCTAACGCTATGGCTTTGGCTCTTCATGAAGCAGGCCTGAAACCGGAAGAGATCGACTACATTAATGCCCACGGCACATCCACACCCCACAATGATCGGATGGAAACAAAAGCAATTAAAAAGGTTTTTGGCGATTATGCCTACGAGATTGCCATCAGTTCTAATAAATCAATGATTGGACACATGCTTGGTGCGGCCGGGTCAGTGGAATTTATTGCGAGTATTCTTACTATCCGAAATGGAATTGTTCCTCCGACGATCAATTACGAGCATCCCGATCCGGAGTGCGATTTAAATTACACACCAAACAAGTCGGTTAAAAAAGAGGTTCGCACGGTAATCAGTAATTCATTCGGATTTGGGGGACACAATGTTACGCTGGCGGTTAAGCGTTATGATGAGTAAGCTGGCTACCCGGAACTGGCGAATGGGCGCGTTTGCGGTTTTCCCGATGGTCATATCCGATTTTTTATGTGATTCTTGATGAAAAAATGGTTTTCAAAATTTAGATTATTGGGCAAAAGTGAAGCCCCTGAAGTGGCTCATTTCGAAGGCGAAGAAAAATTTGCGCGTCTTTACCAGTCTCTACATTATCGATTTAAGAACCCGGATTTATTAATCTTGGCTCTAAAACATCGTTCATTTGTGGGAATGAATCATCAGTCTCATACCGATTCTAACGAACGACTCGAATTTTTGGGCGATGCCATTTTGGGCCTGATTGTAACGGAGTTCCTTTACAAGAAATATCCGGCTCAACCGGAGGGCCGCCTGACGGAAATTAAATCTCTGGTTGTCAGTCGAAAGATTTTAACGCAGGTTGCGCGAAAAATCCATTTGGGTTCGTATCTTTACTTAGGAGCTGGAGAAGAAAAATCAGGTGGCCGCGATCGGAGTTCCATTATATCAGATGCTATGGAGGCGGTGTTTGGTGCGGTCTATTTGGATGGCGGCTATGAGGCCATCAAGCATGTAATCGATTCTCTTATTTTGGTTGATTTAAAAGATATTCTGCATAATTATTTGAATCGAAATTTTAAGAGCCAGTTACTGGAATACACACAAGCTCACGGATTTGGTGTGCCGAAGTATTTTGTTGAAGAGGAAACCGGCCCTGAGCACGACAAATCTTTTCGGATTTCCGTTCAGGTAAAAGAGAAAACGTGGGGCGTGGGGCAGGGAAAAAATAAAAAGCAGGCAGAGCAGCAAGCGGCAAAGGACGCGTTAGGTAGAATAGAACATTAGGCATGGAGGAAATTCATGGAATACTTTTTAACCGAACAACAACTCATGTTAAAAGAACTTGCGCACAAGGTTGCTGAAGAAAAAATTCGGCCGGTGGCTGCGGAGTATGACCGCGAGGGAAAATTCCCGTGGGATATTGTGGATGTCTTTAAAGAACTTGGTTTTTTCGGCACGTTCATTCCGGAAGAATACGGCGGTTTTGGCGGGGGAATTATGGATTTGGTAATCATGGTTGAGGAGCTTTCCCGCGCATGTGGCGGCATTTCTCTGTCTCTTGCAGCAACTGCGCTGGGAACCTATCCGATTATTTTGGCTGGAAATGAAGAGCAGAAAAAGAAATACTTGCCGGAACTGGCTGAGGGAAAATATTTGGCGGCCTATTGTCTGACGGAGCCAGGCGCCGGCTCGGATGCCGGGGCGGTTAAGACCCGAGCAATTAAGGATGGGAATTCGTATGTTTTGAATGGTACAAAGCACTTTATCACCAATGGCAGTGTAGCCGGCTTGTACACGGTTTTTGCCAGTACCGATCCCAGCCGAGGCATGCGGGGAATTTCTGCCTTTCTGGTGGAGGATGGAACACCAGGTCTCACGTTTGGGAAAAAAGAGGACAAATTGGGAATCCGGGCTTCGGCAACAAGTGAAGTGATTTTTGAAGATTGCCGCATCCCTGCCGAAAATTTGATTGGAAAAGAAGGCAGGGGCTTTCGAATTGCTATGGATACCTTTGACCGCACGCGGCCGGGCGTAGCAGCACAGGCGCTTGGCATTGCCCAGGGCGCTCTTGAGTTGGCCGTGCAGTACACAAAGGAGCGGCACCAGTTTGGAATGCCCGTTTCCTCGTTTGAAGGCATTCAATTTAAGATTGCCGACATGGCCACTCGCGTGGAAGCCTCTCGCGGATTGGTTTACGGTGTTGCAAAAACCGTGGATGCCGGGAAACAAAAAGATGTCTCGCGCGAATCGGCGATGGCTAAATTATTTGCGTCCGACACGGCAATGTATGTTGCTTCCGAAGCGGTACAGCTATTCGGCGGCTACGGCTACATGAAAGATTACCCGGTGGAAAAATATTTCAGAGATGCTAAGATTACGCAGATTTACGAGGGTACAAATGAAATCCAGCGGTTGGTGATTGGACGGGATGTGGTGAAAAAGGGCGCGTAGCAGGGTAGAAGTTTCGGCTACCGATGTAAATTTTCCAACCCCGATTTTTTTGGGGTTACCCTCTACCGTTGCGGGTTTTGCAAGCATTTTCACCACAATAAATTGTGGTGATTGTTCAAGGCAATTGAAGAGAGCAAACAGCTTTTTTGTATTGTGCTTTTTCTGTACAATCGTTATAATTCATTATGGTGGCTAATAGATCGTGCTTAAATATATTTGCAATAGTATCAAGCTGTTAGATAAAATTTGCAATGGTAAGGTTTTGACTCCTAATGACTGAATTGATTGTGGGTTAAAACCCCTTGTGATTTGGGCATGATCTTGTATCCACGCTCTAAAGAGCGTGGCAATTCAAATAGATGCGAAATGTTTGCAATAATCTCAATGCTCTGTCCTTTTTGAGTGCCTTTAGATATGACATGTCACATCTTTCTCTATTTTGGAAGGAAAAAGTGCGCATTTTTCAAACGTTATCCTGTAAATCCCGTCGATAAATTTGATTCGGGTAACACGAATTTCCCGCTAGTGGATTTGTTGAAACTTTTGGAAAATCTATTCGTGCAATAAATGAATCAGGAATTTAGTGAATTCTTTTTATGAGAATTCTTCTCTTGAGGCCATAAAGTGGCACAATTTATTTTAGCGCACGATGTTGGAACAGGTGGCAACAAGGCTGTTTTAGTCGATACAACCGGAAAAATCTACAGCACCGCTTTTGAATCCTACAGTATTCGCTATCCCCACCAGAATTGGGCCGAGCAAAATCCCGAGGATTGGTGGGGGGCCATTTCAAAATCCACACAACATCTTCTCCACAAAAGCGGCATATCTCCCCGCGAAATAGTAGGCATGACATTTAGCACGCAAATGCTTGGGATCATTCCAATGGAGTCCGGCGGCTCCGTTCTGCGTCCGGCGATTATTTGGCTTGATGAACGGGCTGAAAAACAGGCGCAAAAACTGATGCGAAAATTCATCAGCCCTAAGGTTTTTGCGAAATTTGCGGGTGCAGAAATGTGCGGCAAAGACGGTATGCCCAAACTACTCTGGCTTAAGGAAAATGAACCGCAAATCTACCAGAAAATGTGCTGTTTCCTGGATGTTGGGGGATATCTCTTGTACCGAAGCACCGGTAAAATGGTAATGGACTGGACGGGCGCGTCTGTGTTCGGAATGAATTTGAAAAAGAAAACCTGGCTGACCGGGATTTTCCGCTATGTTGGACTGGATACCCTGAAATTTCCACCCCTTGTCAAACCGACTGCTGTTGTCGGGGGGCTTACACCACAGGCTGCAAGGGACCTGGGTTTGCTTGAAGGCACACCGGTTGTGGCCGGTTCCGGGGATGCGCCTTCGGCCGCCGTAGGTTCCGGTTCTGTGGCCGAAGGAGAAGGCCACGCCTACATCGGTACCTCCGGCTGGCTGGGTGTGGTCACTTCAAAAACACCGACGGGCAAATCCGGTGTGGCCACTATTCATTCGAGCGATCCCGGGAAGGCATTTCTCTTTGCAGAATCCGAGATGGCCGGCGGATGCCTGGAATGGATGGCACGCGAAGTGTGTAGAGATTTGTGGTCGGAGAATTCGGCCGGTAGTTATGCCGCAATGGATTCCGAAATTGAAAACATTCCGGCTGGCGCCGACGGTTTGATTTTTACGCCCTGGATGTACGGTGAGCGTGTTCCTGTAAGCGACACAAGGGTTCGTTCCAGTTTTATTAATCTCAGCGCGAACCATCACAGGGGACATTTGTTGCGGGCGGTTTACGAAGGGGTTGTTTACAATTTGCGCTGGTCGCTGGAGATTGTGGAAAAGAAATTCGGGTTTCCGTTACCTGTGCTGCGTCTCATTGGCGGAGGCGCCAAAAGCACTGTCTGGATGCAAATTCTGGCGGACGTTACCCGGAGAAAGGTGGAAACGGTTGGGCATCCCCAGGAGGCGGGAGCGGTAGGTGTCGCGCTGGTGGCGGCTGTTGGACTCAAAATTTACCCGGATTTTGAATCTTTGAAAACGCTCATTCAACCTGCCCGGGTCTTTGAGCCAAATACCGAAAACCAGGAAACTTACGATTTTATGTTCGAACGGTACAAAGAAGTTTATGCCCGCTTAAAGGCACTATATTCCAAAATTCACGAGAGGAGGGAAATATGAATCAATTAGAAATAGAGGCGTTGCCCACTGCACTGCCGGATGGCATTAATGCTGAGGATTACGTCGTGGCCACGTATTTGGCTTCTTTCCCTGCCAATGTACCAATTCCTCAGCTTTCGTTGGCGCTGGCGATTGAACAGAGTACAGGCACGTGGGTTCCGGTGCCTGGTGAAACCCCTGAAGTCCGGGTAAAACATGTGGCCAAAGTGATTGGGGTCTACGAAATGCCTGACCTTGAATTCAGTGTGCCGCCATCCATGGAAACCCGAAATTACATTCTGCAGATCGCCTATCCTGAAGTCAATATTGGCGAACAGATTCCCATGCTCTTAACCACGGTGGTTGGGAATATTTCGATGGGGGGCCGCGTGAAGGTTTTGGACATTCGTTTTCCGGAAAAATATGTGAAGGGGTTTCAGGGACCCAAGTTTGGGATTGCAGGCATTCGGAAAATCCTTGGTGTACCCAAACGGCCCTTGTTAAACAACATGATCAAGCCCTGTACCGGCTATCCCGTGGAGGTCGGTGTTGAACTTTTTCGGGCGGCAGCACTGGGCGGCTGTGATGTCATTAAAGATGATGAGCTGCTCCGGGACGCCTCTTTCAACTCGCTGCAGGAACGGGTAAAACGGTACATGGAGGTGGAAAAACAGGTTTACGAAGAAACGGGTGAGCACACACTTTACACGGTCAATGTGACGGATAAAATCCCCAAGGTTTTTGAGAATGCCAGGAAAGCGGTGGAGCTGGGCGTCAACGGGATTATGGTCAATTATCTCGCAGTTGGATTTCCGGTTTTGCAGGCGCTTGCCGAAGACGCTGACATCAACGTACCTGTCCTTGCCCACATGGATGTCGCCGGTGCATTGTACATGTCGCCCTTTCATGGCATCAGTTCGCATCTGGTAATGGGAAAATTGCCTCGGTTGGCCGGAGCCGACATTGTGGTGTTTCCGGCACCCTACGGCAAAGCACCGGTAATAGTGGATAAATTTAAAAATGTGGCCAAAAATTTGACATTTCCCCTGTACCAGTTGAAGCCTTCATTTCCGATGCCCTCCGGTGGAATTACCCCTGCGGTTGTTCCCAAATTAATTGAAGATCTGGGCACAGAAGTAATGATCGGTTCCGGTGGTGGAATCCACGCCCATCCGGATGGGCCGATTGCAGGAGCGCGCGCATTTCGCCAGGCAATCGATGCCGCTCTGCAAGGAATTCCGCTCAGCGAAGCTGCAAAAGCGCACCCGGAACTGGCAAAGGCCCTGCAGCAATGGAAAGACCCATTTGGCAA
>CAZMRE010000041.1:0-14330 GCA_964568545.1 uncultured Deferribacteres bacterium
TAAGTCCCTTGGCTTCCAAAAATGTGACAACCGGATCCAGGAGGTAAGCCAGCAAAGCGGAAAGCACGAAAAGAATGGTCAATTCACGAAAGCGAATTACAATTTCAACAAGAGCCCAGAGGGAGAGAATCGTAATTGCAGATAAAAAGGAAATATGAAATATTTTGTGCAGTTCCGCACGATCTACCTGAATGGAAAGAAGCTTTTCTTTTGAAGCGGCCATTCGTTACTTATCCTGATTTTGTTTGCAGTTTTCCAGGGCCTGATTAGTTAATTTCAGGCGTTCACCCACAAGTTGAGCCAGTTTTAGAAGTACTTTGACGCCAAGTGCGGGCTTTCGCTCAAAAAGTGAAAAAAGATCGGGTCGAAAAATACCGATCAGCCCGGTTGCTTCTTTTGCCACCACGGACGCGGATCGAGGCGCATCATCTAAAAGAGCCAGTTCTCCGAAAAAATCTCCTGCAGAAAGTGACGCAAAAATAATCTCGGGGTGGTGGGGATCATTACCGCTAAAAACCGTAACGTCTCCGCGCTCTACGATGTACATCCCAACGCCGGGTTCGCCTTTCCAAAAAATAATTTCCCCGGGCTTGTAGGTTCGTTTGTGGGAAATTCGAATAAATTCTCGCAGTTCCCGCTTTGAGAGATCTTCAAAAATCGGTATCCGTGAAAGAATCTGGTAGAGGTTTTCCCCTTTGTTGCCGGACTCGTTAAAAACATTACTCCACATCGGATGCATTATTGGTCCTCAAGGTTGAAAAGAAATGGGATTCCATATCATATATGATTCATAAATATAGAAATATTCACAGTTGATTTCAATAAAAAAGAAAATTTCTTAAAAAAAGACTTGAAAAATAACCTGAACGTTTGTATACTATAAGTGGACAGTTGTTCAGTTAATTGGAGTGGCCATGCCTTCATTAATTTTTCATATTGATGTGGATGCCTTTTTTGCGTCTGCGGAACAGAGCTTTAATCCCCTGTTGCGCGGGGAACCGGTAATTGTGGGCGGGTTTCCCGATCAGCGGGGAGTGGTTCATTCGGCAAGCTACGAGGCGCGTGGGAGGGGCGTTCGCAAGGGAATGTCTCTCTCGGAGGCTCAGAAGCGTTGCCCGAAAGCAATTTTTTTGAAGGGGAACTTTCGGCACTATCGTTATATTGCCCGACAGCTATTCAAAATTTACAGGGAATTTACACCCGATGTTGAATTTAGCTCACTGGACGATGCCTACCTGAATGTCTCCGGTACAAGCCATCTCTGGGAAAGCCCGGCGCAACTGGCTCAAAAAATTCAGAAAGCAGTCTGGGATCGTTTGCATGTTCCTGTTTCAATCGGAATCGGCTCCAGTAAGCTCATTAGCCGAATTGCCTCCGGCCAGCGAAAACCCCGGGGAATCACCTACGTGCCGGAAGGAAACGAAATAGAATTTTTATTCCCGTTGCCGGTGAGTGAATTACCCGGGGTCGGGCGGGTGACCCAGCGTCTTTTGTATGATCTTGGAATTCTAACCGTGGGTGAATTGGCTCAGATGTCCAAAAATCTGCTTTTTCAGATATTGGGCAAAAGAGGAGTAACCCTCTGGAACTTTGCCCACGCCATTGATAACCGGGCGGTGCGGCCGGTACATCTCCCAAAGACTCTCAGTCGCGAAACGAGTTTTGAAGAAGATGTCAGCGACCCGGCCATTGTTCTTGCCACGATTCATTATCTGATTGAGCGACTGGCCGAAAAACTGAGGGCAGAACGCCTGACCTGTCGAAAATTGGGCCTTGCCGTTCGCTATTCCGATTTTCAAACCCTGAAAAAGAGTGTCACCCTCACGGAAAGTACCCAGGACGGCTTTCAATTGGAGCGCACGGCTCAACAGGTATTTGAGACCCTGCATTTGCGGCGAATACGGGTGCGCTTTGTAGGCGTGCGGCTTTTCGGGCTGGAACCGGAAGCCTGGCAGCCTCAGCTTTTTCAATCTCAAGAAAAAGAAAAATCCCTGAATCAAACCATTGATCGTATTCGCCGTCGCTTCGGTTTTACGGCGATTCTTCCGGCGAAAACGCTTCTGCTACAATTAAACTATGAAATGGACAGCCATGGGTACATCCTTCATACACCTTCATTGTCACAGTAATTACAGTTTATTGGACAGCACGCTCACCATTGATGAAATGGTTGGTTGGGCGGTTGAAACCGGCGCACCGGCCCTTGCCCTGACAGACACCAATCGGCTGACAGGGGCGATTGAATTTTATCAGAAGGCCAAAAAGGCCGGGATTCACCCGATTATCGGGGCGGAAATCGTACTGGATGATGCGGGATCAGTGGTGCTTCTGGCTCAGAATCAAACCGGGTACCGGAACTTGTCTGAAATCATTACAAGGGGACATTTAAAGGGCGGTCACACGGATTTTCGGGCAGATTTAAGCGATTTGAAACCACACACAGCAGGACTCGTAGCGCTTTCCGGCGGGAGGCGAAATCCGGGTGTAAACTTTTTGCGGAGGCGAAGACAAAATGAGGCCGTTGCCTTTTTTCAAAAGTTGCGGTCCATTTTTGGCAGGCAATTTTATATTGAATTGCAAAATTTTTCACCCGAAGATGACTGGCTCAATGTGCAGGTATCGGCTCTGGCAAGAGAATTGAAAATCCCCGTTGTGGCCACAAATGCCGTGCATTTGCTAAAACCATCCGACTGGGAAATCTGGCGTACACTGCAGGCCATTGATCAGAATACGAGCCTTGAAAAAACGGTGGGCGTTGGCTCTCCCGAACAGTTTCTTAAATCACCCCGGCAGATGCGGGAGCGTTTTCGAAAACAACCGGACGCGCTGCTCAACACGCTGTTCATTGTAGAGAGCTGCCACCTGGATTTTTCTCTTGGAAAACCCGTGTTTCCGACAATAGCACTGCCGCATCGCGAAACCCCGTTCGGGCGCTTGCAAAAATTGTGTTACACGGGCTTACGTCGGCGCTATCCGCACATTACTTCTGCTATTCGCGATCGACTCAATCGGGAGTTGCTGGTGGTTCGGAAACTGGGATTTGTGGAGTATTTTCTGATTGTTAAGACCATTGTGGATTTTTGTCGGAAAGAGAATATTCCCTGTGTGGGACGCGGTTCCGCAGCCGACAGCCTTATTGCTTACACGCTGGACATTACGCAGGCCGACCCGATTCGATTCAATTTGTATTTTGAACGCTTTCTCAATGTGGAGCGCACAGAGCCGCCGGATATTGACCTTGACATCTGCTGGAAAAATCGCAGCCGTGTGCTGGACTATGTTTACGAAACATTCGGGCACGACAAAACGGCCATGATTGCCACTGTGGTCACCTTTCAACTGCGGTCATCCATTCGGGAAGTCGCCAAAACCCTTGGCGTTCCGGAAGATGAAATCAGCCGGTTCACGAAGCGTTTGCCGCACCGGCCCGCAAAGGATTTTCAATCGATGCTCGAAACGGTGCCGGAGTTGAAAGGGGTTTCTTTCGATTTGCGGCTTCTGGAAAGGATTCTAAGAATCGCCCGGCGGATTTCCGATTTCCCCCGGTATCTGTCCGTTCATCCAGGCGGCATGGTGATTGCGCCCGAGAGAATCACCCATTTTTCTCCCCTTGAAAAGGCCTCCGGCGGATTGGTGATTACGCAGTACGACATGCACGGCATTGAAAAATTGGGCCTGGTAAAAATGGATTTACTGGGAGTGCGCTCATTGAGCATTCTTTCAGAAGCCGTCGCTGCCATTCAAAAAAGGCGTGGTTTAACGGTGAATCTCGACAAAATTCCCGAAGATGATCCGGAAACCCTCCACATGCTTCGCGAAGGAAAAGGATTGGGCTGTTTTCAACTGGAAAGCCCGGCCATGCGAGGCTTGCTTAAGAAAATGCAAATTGAGAATTTGGAAGATATTATTGCCGCTATTTCGTTGATTCGTCCAGGCCCGGCAGAAGGGGGAATGAAAGATTTGTACATTCGAAGGCGCGCCGGACTGGAGCCAATTACGTACCCGCACCCGTCACTGGAACCGATTTTGAGGGAGACTTACGGGATTATTTTGTACCAGGAGCAGGTGCTTCTGGTGGCACAGATCATTGGCGGCCTGACCCTGGGTGAGGCAGATGTGCTGCGCAAATTAATGACCAAATCACGATCACGGGAAGGCGTGGGGCATCTCAGGAACAAATTTTTGGTAGGCGCCAGACGAAAAGGACTGCGTGAGAACACGGCTCGAAAGGTCTTTGATTGGCTGACCCATTTTGCTTCCTACGGATTTAACAAAGCGCACAGCGCCACCTACGGAATTCTTGCTTACCAGACGGCATTTCTGAAGCGGCATTTTCCGGTGGAGTACATGGCGGCGCTTCTAAACAATCCCGGCGGCTACTACCCACAATTTGCCTACATAGAAGAGGCCCGACGGTTGGGTCTGTTGATTTTGCCGCCCGATGTGAACCGATCGGGGCAGAATTTTTCTATTGAAGGAGAGGCCATTCGTGTGGGCTTGGGAAGCATTTTGAATCTCAGTCAACGCTCAATTGACCGAATTCTCTCTGCAAGAGAAGGGCGAAACTTTAAAGATGCTATTGATTTTTTGACACGCAGCCAGGTGAATCTTTCCGAGGCGGAAAGCCTGATTCAATGTGGAGCGCTGGCAAGGTTTGATTTGAGTGAACCCCGGTTGTTACTAACCGCAAAGATTTTCTTTAAGAACAAAAAAAACGCTGCCGTCACGCGCGCTCTCAGCCAGGAGATCCATCTTCCCCCGTATTCGATTCAGCAAAAGGTTATTCACGAATTGCACTATCTGGGATTTTCGGTTACGGAACATCCCCTCAAACTTTTGCTCAAACGCCAATCAAATGGAAAATATGTGTCGTCGCAGGAACTGGAACGCTTCAAGAACCAGCGGGTAACTGTGCTTGGATGGGGGGTCATCAGCCGTCGGGTTCTAACCGCTCGTCGGGAATCAATGAAATTTCTGACACTGGAAGACCCCGATGGAATCATTGAGGTGGTTTTGTTCCCAAATGTTTATCGACGCTATGGGGCATTGCTTCAGACTCGGGGACCGTTTCAGATTACCGGCGTCGTTCAATCCCGCGTAAAAGGGGAGGCGAATCTTATTGCCGAAAAAATTCGTTTGCTGGAATGGAAGAACCCAGTAGGCAAACAACTGCCGGGTGTAGTTCATTCTGCTGCAAATCGGATACGCCAGTCAGCCAATTTCTAGGCCGAGGATTCTTCAGGAAAGAGAAAAATTGGTACAAACAAAAAGGGCGGAAGCACGCCTTCACTTCCGCCTATTTGAATGTAGCACCAGAGGTTATTCCTCTTTTTTCTTGGAAGGTAAAATTTTATACATCCCCGTACCACATACTGCGCATTTTCCCTTTAATGCCGGACGTCCGTTCTTCATCGTTACGCGCTCCACATCCACCATTTCTCGCTTTGCTTTGCATTTTACACAATATGCCATTTCCGCCAAGGAAATCACCTCCTTTCAAAAAATCTTCCCTTAATCTGGATAGAATAAAGTAGAATTACAAAATTGTGACATACAAATATGCGGATTTTTTAAGAAAAAATCAACAAATATTTATGTTGATTTGCTAAAATATGAAATATTTTGTAGCAATACCTAAAAAAAGCCCCCCAATACTCTGGGATTGGAAGGATGTACCGTTGTAAAGCCCAGCCGAACTTAAATCCATGTCAAAAGAAAGAGACAACGAATGCGTGAAAAAATGCTCTAAACCGATTTCTAGATAAAAGCCTTTTGGCGATACGTTTCCAGAATGAGACCCCAAATCCTGAAGAAACGTAAGGGGTGTTTCTCGGATTTGAAAGAAAGCCAGACCAAATCCCATGAATGTCCGTGTGGATGGCGGAAAATCGGTGGAGTAACGACGGTATCCCACTTCAAAACATCGCTGTTCCCATTTCCTCTGGGGCGTCACATCCGCCTCAAACGTTCTTCCGTTCTTTGAAAAGCGGGATGCTTTAAACATGAGAAATGAAGAAGAAGAGAAACCGATTCCAACCTGAATTTGGGGCAGCGAAACCCATGGCGAGTCGTAGTAGGTTTTGTAATGGGTTGCCGATATCCGAAACAGACCAACCGCTCCGCCAAAGACAAGTTGGCTTGGAGCAGGAATTCCGGCAATTGAAGTCCCCGGAAAAACGTCAATCAAAATCAGCAGTGTTGAAACAAAGACAGGATGCATGAATTTAGCGAGACGTTTCAAGTTCCAGTTCTCCGTAAGTAAGGTATTTTTGTAGTTTTTCGAATTGTTCGGGTTGGCCGAGGACAATGATTTCATCGTTTTCCTCCAACATATTTTTCGGGCCGGGATTAAAGATAAATTTTCCATCGTGTTTTTTCATCGCAATAATGATTAATCCCGTGACCTGTGGAATTTTTGATTCGCGTAATGTTTTATTTTTGAAGGGCGATTTTCCCGGTACCTCCAGGTCTTCCATTCGCAGCGTAATTTCAGTGTCGCGCATAATCACATCCAGAAAGGAAACAACCGTGGGACGTAACATCACCGATGCCATCCGAATTCCTTCCAAAATCTTGTGTGAAATGACATAATCGGCGCCCACCTGTCTGAGTTTTTTCTGCGTTTGCAGGTCGATGGCACGGGAGACTACGCGAATCGAAGGATTAAGTGCCTTCGCCGAAATGACCACAAAGAGGTTTTCCGCATCCGTTGGGAGTGCCGCAATGATTCCTTTGGCTTTTTGAATATTTGCATCCAGAAGGGTTTCGTCCTTCGTGGCATCCCCCTCCACAACCAGTAATTTGGGGTTGGCTTCCAGTAAATCCGACAAAACGGTCGGATCTTTTTCGATCAGAATAAATTTTTCCCCGGATCGATTAAATTCGTCAATTACTGTGCTTGCGGTTTCGCCTGCGCCGCAAATAATAATGTGATTTTCAAGTGATTGAATATTTTTTTGCATTTTTCTTCTCCAAAAAAGCGGACGAATTTCGCGGTGAATGACAACAGAGGTAATGGCTCCTAACCAAACGGAAATCGCGATCATGCCACCTAAAATCAGAAAAATTGTAAAAATTTTTCCAATGGGATTGAGCGGATGAACTTCCCCGAATCCAACAGTGGTAATTGTGATGAGTGTCATGTAAATGGAATCCACAAGATTCCAGCCCTCAAGAAATGAATATCCCAGAATACCAATGACCACCACAAGAAGGGCAATTGCAAAAAAGAAAAGAATCTTTTTAAATTCAGGAAGAATCGGGCTGTTCATTTTTCGCACGTCACTATTTTTCTAAATACCAATTCGGGTGAATCTGACGCAAAATCTGATCCGGAAATAAGCTTTCGCTCAAGGGAATCCGGTTTTGCGAGTCAATTACGGAAATTGTTAGGGGCCCGCGTACAGGTGCCGAAAGCGGTCTTCAAATTTCCGCCAGTAGTAGAAAATAAAATATCCGATAATAATTCCAAGTGAATCAGCCATCCAATCGGAGACGCAAGCCGTTCTTCCCGGTACGTAAATCTGATGGAATTCATCCGAGGCGGCGTAAAGCAAACTTAAAAAAAAGGCGATCCAGAGGTTTCGCTTGCGCGTTGAAGGCGAACTGCCGTAAAAAAAAGCCCGAACCACAAAAAAACTGAAAGCGGAGTACTCGATAAAATGAGCAATTTTGTCCGTCCAGGAAATGCCAATATTGGGCAATTCCAGATGCTTCATTGACGAAAGTGCAAAAATAAGCCCCGCATATAAAAGGGCAGGCAAATAATACAGAAAAAAACGATTTTTCATCCTAAAAGAGCCTTTCAAAGAATTCCCATTGCTGAAGGGATTTTGTCTCCCCATTTTCTAAGAGAAGAAGTGCCTCCGGCACAAGCTTTAAAATATCTCCGGCGATCATCCCGCGCTGTCCCCATTGCTGCCGAGCCAGGTCTCCGGCCATGCCGTGAACAAAGGCACCCGCAATGGCTGCCTGAGTTCCGGTCAACCCCTGTGCCAAAAAGCCTGCAATAAGTCCGGTAAGCACATCACCGGAACCCGCAGTGGCCATTCCGGCGTTTCCGGTTGGATTAAAATAAACCGTTCCCGAGCGATCGGCAATCAGTGTAGGAGCGCCTTTTAACAAAATGGTGGCCTTGAGTTTGGGTGCCCATTCCTGAAGAACGGCAACACGATTTGCCAAAATATCTTTTTGTGAAACACCAATCAGTCTCGAAAGTTCCCCGACGTGCGGGGTAAAAACAATGTCAGCCGCATAATTCCGAATGAGGTCGAACTGCCCTGCCAGATTGTTAATGCCGTCGGCATCGATTACGATTGGCTTGTCCACTTTTCCCAAAAAGGCTCGCACAAATGTTTGCGTTTCGGGGTGAGTTGAAAGACCCGGGCCCAGCGCCAAAACGTGACTCCATTGCAGCCAGCGATCGATGTGATTAATGGCGCGCGAATGAATGCTTCCATCCTCCGTTTCAGGCAGAGGCGCTGTCATGACTTCCGTTACTTTTTCTTCAAGAACGGGATTAAATCTTTCCGGAATACCAAGCACTACCATTCCGGCGCCACTTCGCAGAGCACTTAGTGAGGCCATCGTAGCTGCTCCTGTCAGTCCTGTGGATCCGGCAATCATGAGAACCTTTCCGAAGGTGTTTTTGTAGGCATCCGGCGGCCGTTCAGGTAGAAAAGAAATAATGTCTTCGGGAGTGACCAAAAATTTTTGCGTGTTTACTTTTTCAAGAAGAAACGGCGGTGCATTTAAATCGGCCACAAAGAGTTTATTCTGATACGAGCGGGCGGGATAAAAAATCTGGCCGGTTTTAATATTGCCCATGGTTACCGTAAGGCCGGCTCGAACGGCCGCTCCGGCCACCTCACCGGTTTCACAATTCAGCCCTGAAGGCGTGTCAACGGCAGCGATTGGAACGGTTTGCGCGTTCATCCAATCAATGATTGCCCGATACAATCCGGTCACCTCGCCGCGAATGCCTGTGCCCAGCAGGGC
The DNA here is from genome assembly GCA_964568545.1 of uncultured Deferribacteres bacterium. Lineage (GTDB taxonomy): Bacteria > Zhuqueibacterota > JdFR-76 > JdFR-76 > BMS3Abin05 > BMS3Abin05. The sequence goes on from CAZMRE010000041.1 coordinate 8,998, forward strand.
ATCCACAATAAAATCAGGTATAAACGCCGGTTTTAAATCCTCAATGCTATGGATATCGTGAATGGGAAGGCGAAGACTTTCGGCAATTTTTCGGTTGGCAGCGGCTTCGTCTCTCAACTCGCTTAAACTGGCTGTCGAAAAGAACTCAACCTCAGCACCCATCCGGCTTAAATGCCGACCTACAACAAATCCATCGCCGCCATTGTTGCCTTTTCCGCAAATGATGCATACGTGTTTATTTTTAAGATTGCCATATTCGCGGCGAATGGCCTGGGCTGTTTTTAGTCCGGCATTCTCCATAAGCAAGATGGCGGGAATGTTCAGCTCGGTTGTGGATAATTTGTCCACTGCCCGCATTTCGGGAACAGTTACTAAAGCTTCCATTTTCTGGCCTCTCTATTTTGAAGTACATTCGTAACAATTTGCCTGCCAAAACTTAAAGGTTTTGCGTTCATATTATGAATTTTTTGATGCAATTTAGTCTTTGAAACATTGCGGCTAAGCACTTATAATCTTTAGACAGCAGAATTATTTTTTATCTCCAAGATAACCATAGCAACGGCAAAATCATTTTCGTGCGAAAGACTGAGATGGCAATCAAATAATTCCATTTCCTTTTGTAATTGATTGGAAAACCTTAAAAATGGAACATCTTCTTCCGTATGTTCCACCCAAACGTCCTTCCAATTCAGCGGCATTGTATTGCCGGAAGCAGTAAGGGCTTTTTTAAACGCTTCTTTTGCTGCAAAGCGAGCTGCGAAAGATTGCGAAACAGCCCGGCCGGTTTTGGCCGTGCAATAATCGATTTCAGACTCAGAGAAAATTTTCTGCAAAAAATGAGACTGCCATCGTTGAGAAAGGTCGTGTATTCGCTTCACAGAAACAATGTCAACACCGAGACCGGCAATCATTCGAATGGCGCCTTTCTATTTTGAATTCAATCGCAAAAGCCTTTCTAATTATACACAAAAATAGAATTTAATTCAAGAAATTTTAGCTTGATTCTTTTTGGAATATCCGTTACTTTAGAATTATGAATGAGTCCGATCGACAATTGATTCAATTGGCCGTCAAAGGGAATCAGAAAGCATACGAAGAACTTCTCAGGAGATATCACGGCATTATTTACCATTTGATTTACAAGATGGTGGGAAATCGAGAAGAAACTGAGGATTTGGTGCAGGAAACATTCGTAAAGGCATTTAATTCCTTGAGTTCTTTTAAGGAAGAATTTGCTTTTTCCACCTGGTTGTACAAAATTGCCACGAACCACACAATCGATCTGCTTCGGAAGCGTAAACTTCAAACGTATTCACTGGATGAACCTGTAAAAACAAAAGAGGGAGAGGTCAGCAGGGAATACCCGGACGAAAAATTCAGCCCCGAGAAAACCTTGTTAACCCACGAATCGACAGAAATTATTTTAAAAGCGATTCAGTCACTTCCGGAGAAATACCGAACGATCATTACCCTGAGACATCGGGAAGACAAATCTTACGAAGAAATTGGTGGGGTTCTGCAAGTTCCCATTGGGACGGTGAAGGCGCGCTTGTTTCGGGCAAGGGAACTCTTAAAAAAGGAATTGAAAAAATATGGGCTGTAAAGCAATTTTGGTTGCCTGGCAACACCACGCATATATGAAGATTTCGAGAAGAAATCCGGAGTGCCTTTATTATTTAGAAAATTGACAAATTCATAATTAAGCTTTTTGGAAAAATCTTCAAGAGCTTTGTCATTGAATTTATTTTTAAGACCTTGTGTTTTTGTGTTTTCGTGGCCATAACTCATTAAGCATAATTAAAGTCGTTAATAAGGCCAATACAGCTTGCGAAACATAAGGGCATTTGATCGCCGATCATGCTTTGTTTGGTTTTACAACGGCTCAAATGAAACAAAGATTAGGTGTAAAGCCCAGTAGGCCACTTGCTGATTTTTTGCCAACAATAACCATAAAAGCAAAAGAATTTGCCGCGGAAATTACAATTTTCAATATCACCAGCCCTGAAATCCTCCAAAATAGCCGGTGCGTCCGGTGCGCTTTTCTAATTTGAGCTCTCTCAAGAGCGGCGATTTAATGTTAATCCGAAGGTAAAAATGCTTGTAGGGGCCGGTGGGATACCACACAATTCGGGCTTCCCAGCAATGCAAATCGCGGTAAATGACAATATTTTGAGAGACAATTTTTCGCTCCTGCATATCAAAACGAGCCGTGTAATTTATTTTCCACTTTTTTGTGAGTTGAAAAGAGGAATTCATATTGAGCCAGAAGGTTTTTTGCGGGCGAAGCGGGTTATATTTGCTAATATTGTAGGTCAGTGAAAAATTGGCAGACCACGGTAGATTGGGCCCTGTGAAACTTTCGTTTCCTGAAAAGCGATTAACCGGAGAAATCGGTGTGGTCTGGTTTTTTGTCGCCTCGGTAGTGTCCGTTTTTGCCTTGGCTTTTTTCCGTGTCTGAAACATACGGCTGTTTAGCCGAAACGAGAGACTGCTGTTTAGGTTTGTCAGTCGTACGGGCGACCAGGGCTTGTCTGAAGCCAGCCAGGAGTTCACAGTTCGTCCCGTAGTAGAATTAAATTTGTAGGGGCTGAAACCGGCGCTCAGTAACACGCTTGTATTTCGGCTTGGCTGGGAACGAAAGGAGGAAACGATTGAGGACAAACGAAGCGAATCTGCCCTAAAGTTGTACCCACTCGAAACGTTCATTGTGAACAGATCAATTTTTTTCACCTTTTCCTCAGTTCCGGTTTTCATCTGGAAAATATTGTAAACCGAAAAATTTGCTGATTCGCTCCCGCCTCTGCTGGTTCCTCCAAAAAGAATATTTCCAAATCGGTCAAAGTGGTATATGCGGCCGCTTGTGTCCACCACGGTCTCGTAGTAGCCGTACCGGGGGTTGGAGAAATCCGGGCGAAAGCTGAAGGAAAGCGAGGGGGTCATGACGTGACGGAGGGCTCGAATCCCAAATTTATTTGGGAAAAATGTCCCGTAAAGTTTGGTGTTAGCCGAGAGGCTGGTGGAGAAAATCCGGCGGGCGGCAAATTGCTTTACATCTCGGCTTTCAATTTTATTGGTTTTGGGGTTTAAAACGTGCTCCTGCACGTGATCAGACCAAACCTCCTGATAAGAAAGGTTCTGGCTGGTGGAGATCCAACGAAATATTTTTTGTGTACTATTGATGTAAATCTGGTGCTGGACGCCAAATTGCTCCTGAACAGTACGAGCGGTGTTATTAGGTTGGGTGATGTAGCGCCGATTTAGAAATTGGGAGTTATATGAAAGGTAAATGGCATCGTACCAGTGACGTTTTTGAGGCGTCCGTTTTCGCTGAACCGGGCGGATTTCCTTTAGTTTCCTCCGAAAAAAGTCACCGATCCGTTTCCGGCCGGCACGGAAGAAAATCTGCGGCAAAATATCCGTGGTTGTTCCCGAGTCCAGATTTTGCGTGCGGGAAACATTCACACTCACACTCGTCCCAGAACCTCTCCAATACTTTGAAAAGGTGGCATTGGAACGAATTTCCCGATTGAGCCTCTGATTCAAACTGGAACTGAAATCCCTGTAGTAACTTTTATCGCTGACAAAGAGGCCGGACGCATGCAGGCTCATGGTCGGATCGAAGGTTTGATTATGCGAAAGCGATAGATCCCAGCGGCGCTGCTTTCCGGAAGAGTACGTTTTCCGAACCAGAGACGCCGAAACATGGCCTCTCAGGAGATATCGCAAGGCATAATTAATATTTCCATGAAACAGGAATCCTGTTTTTTCGAAATAGTCCATTGAAAGGACTGTGTCCCAGTACTGACTGGCGGCCCAGTAGTATCCGATGTCGCGAAGGTACCGGCCTTCAACGGCGCTTTCTCCGTAACGGGGAATCAGAAATCCCGAATGCCGGCCTGATTTGTTCGGAAACATGCCAAAGGGCAGGGCAGCAACGGGAATATGCCGAATGAACAAAATAATCGGTTTTGCAATGACCTTGTCGTTGAAAATCAGCTTCATTCGTGTACTGTAAAAATGGTAATGTGGATTTTTGGGCAGATTGCAGGTCGTGAAGGTTCCCCCTTTCACAAAATACGTATTAGGGGACACACGCTTAATAATTTCACCAGTGTAAAAGCCATCTTCAAAAGACGTTCGGCCGCGAATAACACGCCCCTTTTGGGTATCGAAATTGTAGGTCATTTTAAAACCCGACATCTTTTGTAATCCGTCCGTAAATACAGGTAATTCCTTAAATCCAGGAACCAGAAGGGTGTCCGCCGGATTTTTGGGTGAGGCAACTTTCTGAGTGTCAGGCAGGCCGGTTGCCGTAAGCAGGCTATTATCCCAATCAATTGTAATGAGACCGGCGGTCAGTGTCATTTTTTCGTAGGTTACGCGGGCATGGCCAATAAGACGCGTGATTTTTTTTTGAGCATCGCTAATAATTTCATCGGCTTCGTAGGCAACTGTTGTGTCCAGTTCCGCGGAACCAAATTGGGTTTGTGTGGAATCGCTGGAAGGAGCCCTGGTCTGTGCCCGCACCGGAATCGACAGAAGAAAGCCAAAAAGAAGGCAATTTACAATTAGGCGATTCATTTGCACGGGCACGTTCATTTTAGGATGTCAATTATTTTCAAAAGCCAACTGAGCCGCGCCAATAATGCCGGCGCGATCACCCATTTCTGCTTTGGCTACGTGCACAAGAGAACCCGGAAGCGGAAGAGCTAACTCCTTTATTTTTTGTCGAATGGGCTCAAATAGAATTTCGCCGGCATTGGAAATGCCACCGGCAATGACTATGAGCTCCAGATTCAAAAGATTCACAACGGAAGTAAGAGCGATGCCCAAGAGTTCCCCGGTTTCGCGAAGGGTCTCCTGTGACAGGGGGTCGCCTTTTTGGGCCAGTTCACTAATTAGTTTCGGGCTAATCTTGTCCGTATCCGCGGTGTAGGCTTTTAGCAATGAATTCGGATATCGGTCAAATTTTGAAAGCGCACGTTCTACAATGTATTGCGCACCCACATAGCGTTCGATACAGCCGTAATTCCCACAATTGCACTGCGGGCCCTGAAAATTGATGGTCATGTGTCCAAATTCGCCTGCTGCACCAACAGCTCCCTGGTAGAGTTTGCCATTTAAAATAAGTCCTCCGCCTACGCCCGTGCCAAGTGTGATACAGAGAAAATGATTAAACCCCTTTCCGGCTCCGTGGGCCTTTTCGGCAAGGGCGGCCACATTGGCATCATTTTCGACAATGACGGGAATTTTGAATTTTCCCTGAATGCGATCTCGTACAGGTTCTTCCTTCCAGCCTGGCAGGTTAGGAGGGTAGGACACAATGCCTTTTT
>CAZMRE010000042.1:0-3819 GCA_964568545.1 uncultured Deferribacteres bacterium
TTTTCCTGAAGCGTCATCCGATGCAGAAGATCGTTCACGCGCGCTTCAATTGAAAGCCTCTGATTTCTGTAAGGTGCCTTCTTTTCCAGCCGCGGAGCACAGGTTAGAAAAAGCAATCCGACTGCAAAAGATAGCACCAACAATGAAAAATTTTTGAGTTTCATTTTGTGCCTCCTTGGAATTGGTTAGAAAATATTATTCAGTTAAAAATAATCATTTGAGACCTGAAATGAAAGTGCTTTTTTCAAGCAGATGTATTGGCCCAACTTTGACCCTGCTAAGAAACTTCTTTAATTTGCAAATAATGTGGCTACAAAGTATCTGGCTCGGTTAAAAATAAAATGTCTTGCAGATTACTTGCGATTTCTGTATATTAAAAATAAGAACGATTCTGATCAATAAATTTTTACAAATGAAAGAAATAAACAAAATTTGACAGGAGGTTAAAATGATTGAAAAGAGAATGCAGGATGTCATTAACGAACAGATTAAATTAGAACTGGAATCGGCCTATTTATATTATGCAATGGCCGCTCATTTACACGAGATCGGATTTGACGGAATGGCTAGCTGGATGAAAATCCAGACACAGGAAGAAATGACCCACGCGGCAAAATTCTTTGATTTTATTCACGAGCGGGAGGGACAGGTTGATCTAAAGGAGCTTTCAAAACCCCAGAAAAACTGGGAAACTCCCCTGGATATTTTCAAGGCTGCGTACAAGCATGAACAATTTATTACCGGGAAAATTAATCAGCTTTACCAAATTGCACAAGAAGAGAATGACTATCCGGCTATGGTTTTGCTACAATGGTTTATCAATGAACAAGTGGAAGAGGAGTCTACGGCCTCCAAAATTGTTCAGGATCTGGAACGATTGGGCGAATCCGGGCACGGCCTCTTCATGTTGGATCGGGAGCTGGGAACCAGGACATTCACTCCTCCGGCCGGGGAATAAGCCTCCGGAATTTGGAATTGTTTTTTAAATCTCTGTGGTGCTCTTAATTTATCCGTGGAACTCTGCATAATCTTAAAAAATAATAACACGGAGAACCTCGGAGAGAAAAGAAATAATTGCGGTTTGCGTCTGGAGAAACTTCTCCTTGAATTTTTTAAATTATTATATTAAATTATTTAATAAATTGAATATTTGAAAGTTGCAAAAAATAAACGGATGATAAATCTCTCCTCTATCGGGGGGAAATAATCTTTGCTGAATGACAATTGATTTTAAGAGACTCGAGGGGATTCTAAAACGCGTGGATCGCCCGGGTCGGTATATTGGACATGAATTCAACAGCATCTTCAAAAATGAAAATGCTGTTGATGTGCGCGTGGGGCTTGTTTTTCCAGATGTCTACGAATTGGGAATGTCCTATGAGGGCTTCCAGATTCTATACTATGTTTTGAATCAAATCCCCACTGTTTGGGCCGAGCGTGTATTTTCACCCTGGCCCGATTTTGAAAAATTTTTAAGAGAAAAAAATATTCCTCTCTTTTCGCAGGAATCGAAATCAACACTTTGTTCTTTTGACATAATTGCTTTTACGGTGCAATATGAGCTTCATGCTACGAATATGCTCAATGCGCTGGACTTGGCGGGTGTCCCGGTTCTTTCCAGGGAAAGGAAGGATTCTGATCCGCTTGTAATTGCGGGGGGACCGTGTGTGTACAACCCGGAACCTCTTGCGGACTTTGTGGACGCTTTTGTTATTGGGGATGGAGAAGAGGTGGCAGTCGAGATTGTGGAGGCTTACAGGGAAGGAAAGCAATCTCACGAGACGCGGGGAGGTATTCTAAAACGATGGGCGGGTATTCAAGGGATTTACGTACCACGATTTTATAAAGATTTTTATGATGAAAAGGGGGTATTTCAGGCACTTTTGCCGGACTCAAAAAAAATCCCGAAAAAAATTCACGCCCGAATTCTTCCGCAACTCTCCTTCAGCCATTATCCTGAAAAACCGGTGGTTCCTCTTATTCGCACCACACATGACAGACTTTCTGTGGAAGTCATGCGCGGGTGTACCAGAGGCTGTCGATTTTGCAATGCGGGGTACATCTACCGTCCCACACGTGAGCGGCCCTACCAAGAGATCGTAAGCTATATTCAGAGTGCTCTGGATGCCACCGGCTATGACGAGGTCTCGCTTGTTTCTCTTTCCACATCGGATTATTCGGATCTGGGTGAGCTGTGGTTCACGCTGAAAAAGGAACTGGCCAAAAGGCATGTTTCTCTGTCGCTTCCTTCTCTGCGCCCGGAAACCATTACGCCCGAGCTCTTACAATCCCTGAAGGCCGAAAAAAAGAGCGGACTGACTATTGCTCCTGAGGCGGGAACAGACCGCCTGCGCCGGGTCATCAACAAATTCATGCTGGAAGAGGATATTCTTCGAGCCGTGGAAACGGCTTTTCAGCAGGGCTGGCGGATGGTTAAACTCTATTTTATGATCGGACTTCCAACAGAAACACAGGACGATCTGAATGGAATTGTGGATTTGGTGAACAAGATTTTAAATCTTGGCAAGAGCTACGGTTCTGTGGGCATTCGAATCTCGATTTCGCCGTTCTCGCCGAAGCCACACACGCCCTTTCAGTGGATGGCACAGGATTCCATACAGGAATTTGAAGAAAAGATCCGGTATCTGAAGCGGAATCTTCCCAAACGGAATGTGCGCATCAGTTACAGGAATCCTCGGGTTTCTTTTTTGGAAGAGGTACTGTCTCGGGGCGATCGCAGACTTGGAAAGGTCATTTATCGGGCATGGGAAAACGGTGCCACATTCGATGCCTGGACGGATCATTTTAGGTGGGACGCCTGGCAGGAGGCATTTCGAGAAACCGGCATTGATCCTCAGGATTATACGCGCGAACGCAGTCTTGATGAGGCGCTTCCTTGGGAGCACATTACCAGGGGCATCACCAAAAAATATTTGCGGCAGGAATATGAGCGGTCTTTTTCCGGTGCTATTACAGCCGATTGCAAGTATACCCTTTGCAATCTTTGCGGATTGATGCAATTGCCGGGTTGCCAGGAGGTTTTGAAGCGGGGCACGAAAGAAAGGGCATCTACTCCGGAAGAAATTCTTATCGCCCGTGCTCTCCATCCAATCTACCATTGGAAAGACAAAATTCCGGTGGAAGAGCCTCAGGTCAGGATTGAAGCTGCTCCGAAGACGCCTGTAGGTGATCCGCAGTGGTATCGTCTGTCTTATCAGAAAGTGGGTCTGGTTCGGTTTTTAGGCCACCTGGATTTGCTGAATGTGATTTTGCGTGCCTTTCGCCGACTAAAGCTGCCGCTGGTGTTTTCTCAGGGATTTTCGCCTCATCCAAAAATTTCACCGGGGCCGCCGCTTTCGCTGGGTTTCGAAAGTTTGGCCGAATACCTTGATGTTCAACTGTACGGTGAGGATTTTGAGGATTTGCCCGAACGGTTAAATGCGATTCTGCCTGAGGGGCTCACCTTCACGGCGATTCGGAAACTTGCCGCAGAAGTGGAGCCGATTTCATCTATTTTGACCCACGCCGCTTATCGTGTGCAGTTGCCTGAAAAACTGGAGAAGAAAGCGCCAAATGTGGAGGAGTTTTTAAATCGGTCAAGCATCCCGATTGTTCGGATTCGAAAAGGGAAAAAGAAAACTCTCAATGCTCGATCATTTGTTACCGGTTTGGAATACGATTCGGCGGCTCGAACTCTTCGAATCGCTACGAAATTCGTCAATGGACAAACGGTCAAAATTCAGGAGCTTTTTTCAATTCTGTTTCCGGATCAACCCGAGCTGTTTTTGCAATCGACTGTTTTGCGAACCGGCGTTTGGG
>CAZMRE010000042.1:3919-5615 GCA_964568545.1 uncultured Deferribacteres bacterium
TTTTTGAGAAAGATGGATTTTGGGAAAAAGGATTTAGACGAGAAAAGTTTTTTAGGACAAGATTTTTAACTTAAACAATCATCATAGCTTATTTGGGTGGTTGCATACTTAGAGGGAAAACGAGTGTACTATGCAGAAAGAAATTATTATCAATACGACAATTGCGGGAACGCGTGTGGCCATTTTGGAAGACGGTCAGCTTGTGGAGCTTTTTGTCGAACGTCCCGAACAGGAACGTATGGTAGGGGATATTTACAAGGGGGTTGTAGAAAATGTAATCAGGGGAATGGGGGCAGCATTTGTAGACATCGGACATGAACAGAATGCCTTTTTGCGCTTTTCGGATATTGGGGAGTTTTTTGACAGCTACGGCCCCATCATCTCGGACGATGATGAGGATGAAGCCTACTGGAAGGCGATGGAAAAAGAGAAGGCCCGAAAAGGGGTTCCATTGGTTACGGGACAAGAAATTCTCGTACAAATTGCAAAGGAACCGATCGGCACGAAGGGTGCCCGAGTTACATCCGAATTGTCGATTCCGGGGCGGTTTATGGTGCTGGTACCCGGTTATGACCACGTGGGAGTGTCTCGAAAGATCGAAAATTTTCGAGAGAGAAAACGGCTAAAAAAAATTGCCCACAAAATTCGCCCCAGAGGGTTTGGCTTGATTATCCGAACGGCTGCTTCTGAAAAAGAGGAGACCGTTCTAAAAGCCGATTTGAACAATCTATTGCGAACCTGGGAAAAAATTGAGAAAAAAGCCAAAAAGGAAAAAGCGCCTACGCTTGTTTACAAAGAAATGGGCATGGTTTCCTCCGTCATTCGCGATTTGTTTACGCAGGATGTGAATCGCGTGGTGGTGGATTCCCGAAAGCTTTTTCGGGAGGTTACTCGCTATCTAAAAGATGTGGCGCCTCATTTAGTTCCCCGGGTGGAACTCTACAAGGGAATGAAGCCGATTTTCGATGAATTTGACATTGAAAAGGAAATTGACAAAAGCTTGTCGCGGAAGGTTTGGATTAAAAGTGGTGGCTACATTGTAATTGATCAAACGGAAGCCCTAGTTGCTATCGATGTGAACAGCGGAAAGTATGTAAGCCGCGGTGAGCATGAAGACAGCTCCTTGAAAATCAATCTTGAAGCCGTAAAGGAAATCGCACATCAATTACGTTTGCGTGATATGGGCGGAATTATCGTGATTGATTTTATTGACATGCACGACGAGCGCAACAAGATGAAGGTTTACAGCGAGCTAAGAAAAGAGCTGCGAAAACACCGTTCAAAAACGAGCGTGTCGCCGCTCAGCGAATTTGGTTTAATTGAAATGACACGAGAGCGCGTGCGGCCAAGCCTGCTCTACGATTTCCTGGAACCCTGCCCCGTATGCGATGGGGTTGGGTACGTGCCTTCCAGTCCTACGGTAACAGCAAAAATCGAGCAAGCGATTCGGCGGCTCCGGGCGCAGCGAAAAGAACGGCGGATTTCGCTAATCGTTAATCCTGAAATGAAAAAATATCTGGTCAATGGCCTGTGGAACAGATCCCGAAAATTGATGTTGAAATATATGATTACCATTGATGTCGAGAGCAACGAGGGGCTGCACTACGGGCAATTTCAAATCATTTCAAAAAAAACAGGTGCAGATATTACCAGTGAATTGATTGGAAAAATTCAGTATCAAAGTCAGTAAGGTTGG
>CAZMRE010000042.1:5715-13833 GCA_964568545.1 uncultured Deferribacteres bacterium
TGGACTGAATCAATCTATTGCATTTGTGTTCCAGGGCGCCCGCCAATTGAGACAAATTCCTTTTGATGATTTTTCAAGCAAAGAAAAATTATCAAAGACTATTTGTATTTAACTCGTTTATGAGATTTTAATCCGTGCGTATCACTGTAATTCGCTGATTAAATGTTACAATTTTTAATAGAATGGCTATTTTGCCAATAAAGGCTTGACAAAATCTATTCTGTTTCTTATATTTTGAAGTAACTAAATTACAATAAAATGGGAAAGATTGGTAAGGAGGTTTCAAATTTATGTACGCAGTTGTGGATATTGCAGGAAAACAGGTAAAAATAAAAGAAGATGCTCGGATAAGAGTACCTTTTCTTGGTAAAGATGAAGGGGAAAAGGTAACCTTCGACCGTGTCCTTTTGGTGGCAGACGAGAAAGAAATCAAAGTGGGGAAACCTATTCTGGAGGGAGCATCGGTAGAAGCAACCGTTGTGGGAAATGGGCGAGATAAAAAAGTAATTGTTTTTAAAAAGATTCCAAGAAAAAATTACAATAAAAAGAATGGGCATCGTCAGCGTTTTTCTGAAATCAAAATTGAAAAAATAGCTCTATAAGAAGGAGGTGTTTGTTAAATGGCTCATAAAAAAGGGGTTGGCAGTTCCCGAAATGGCCGTGACAGCAATGCGCAGCACTTGGGTGTGAAGCGTTTTTCCGGCCAGCGCGTTTCGGCCGGAAGTATTATTGTTCGTCAACGCGGAACGCATTTCCACCCCGGTGAAAACGTCGGAAGGGGAAAAGATGATACGCTATTTGCAACAGCGGATGGCGTGGTAAAATTTGAAACGCGGAAAAACAATCGAAAATATGTAAGTATTGTTCCATAAAAAAGAGAAGATTTTTATCTTCTCTTTTTTTATGATCCATGATTTATCTGGCAACCATCTTAAAAATAGATTAGTTATTTCTCCATAAGCACCCATTTTTTGAAGGGGAAAAGATTTTGAATAAAACATACAAATCTGTTGTATCTTCCCTTACATGAGTTTCTTGTTGTACCATTCGTTTGAGGAAAGGCTCGTTTTTGGGGATTTTGTTTACGGCATTTAAATAATTCAAAGGAATAGAAGGAACCCATTCAAGATCAGGAGGCAAAAATGAAAGTAAGTGTTGTTGGCGCAGGTCATGTTGGTGCTACCGTCGCCAGAAATGTTGCGGAGTTGGAAGTTGCCAAGGAAGTTTTCTTGGTTGATATTATCGATGGCCTTCCGCAGGGTAAAGCTTTGGATCTTTGGGAATCCGCTCCCATTCGAGGTTTTGACTCGAATTTGATTGGAACAAACGACTATAAAGATACGAAAGATTCCGACGTGGTTATCATTACAGCGGGTGTGCCCAGAAAACCCGGAATGAGTCGAGATGATTTATTGATGACCAATTACAACATTGTTAAGTCTGTTACAGAAGGGGTTGTTAAAAATTCTCCTAATACGATTATTATTGTTGTTTCAAATCCATTGGATGTTATGGCGTATACAGCGATGAAGGTTAGCGGCTTTGAATCCCATCGAGTGGTTGGAATGGCTGGTGTTTTGGACACGGCCCGTTATCGCTCGTTTATCGCTCTGGAAGCGAATGTTTCTGTAAAAGACATTCAGGCAATGGTTCTGGGTGGTCATGGTGATGATATGGTTCCCCTGCCTCATTTTACCACCATTTCAGGCATTCCCGTCAGTCACTTTATTTCCAAAGAAAAATTGGATGCTATTATTCAGCGAACACGTGACGGAGGCGGCGAAATTGTTTCCTACCTCAAAACAGGTAGTGCCTACTATGCTCCTGGTGCAGCTATAGCGCAAATGGTTGAAGCCATTGCCAAAGACAGCAATCGTATTCTTCCTTGCTCGGCATGGCTGACCGGACAGTTTGGCATTAAGGACACCTTCGTTGGCGTTCCCGTAAAGCTAGGAAGAAAGGGCATCGAGGAAATCATTGAATTGCCACTAACTGAAGAGGAATTAGCTGCACTGAAGATTTCTGCAGATCATGTAAAGGAAAATATCGATAAATTGCCCTTATAAAAAATACGGCAAACCCGATCGACAATTATATCAAAAAAATAGAAGTTATGGAATTCCCTGCCCAAGTTAGGGAATTTCCATTGATATTTGAACAAGAAAAGTGTGTCTTTCAAGTGCTGAAAGGTAGGATGAATCTATGCGTGAATTAGATGTCAGAGAGATTACACAAGCTGTAAAGCGCCTAAGCATGGAAGCCAATTATTTTTTGGGAGATGATCAGGTAAAAGCGCTTAAGGAATCCCTGCAAAAGGAAGAATCTCCCGTGGGAAAGAGTGTTCTCAACCAAATTGTTGAGAATCAGGAAATTGCCCGAACGGAAAGGATGGCAATTTGCCAGGATACCGGTTTCACAGTTGTTTTTATTGATTTGGGCCAGGAAGTCCATCTTGTGGGCGGTGACCTGACAGAAGCCATTAATGAAGGTGTGCGGGAGGGGTACACGGAAGGATATTTAAGAAAATCAATTGTAAAAGATCCCCTGCGCAGAGTCAATACCGGCGACAACACACCGGCCGTTGTTCATTTAAGAATTGTTCCGGGTGATAAAGTAAATATTACCGTAGCGCCCAAGGGCGGCGGAAGTGAGAATATGTCAGAAGTGCAAATGCTGAAACCAGCCGACGGCCCGGAGGGTGTGAAGAATTTTGTCATCGATCGTGTTCGGCGGTCTGGTGGAAATCCCTGCCCGCCAATTATTGTAGGCGTGGGGATTGGCGGCACATTTGAGATGGCAGCCTTGATTGCCAAAAGGGCTCTTTTGAGAAAGCTTGGACAATTTAATCCCGATCCCTACTATGCGGAGATGGAAAAGGAATTGCTGCGTGAGATCAATAAATTGGGAATTGGCCCGATGGGTCTGGGCGGTCGCGTGACAGCGCTGGGTGTTTTTATTGAATATCATCCCTGCCATATTGCCAGCTTACCAATTGCTGTGAATATTCAGTGTCATGCAGCACGTCATAAAAGTGTTGTGATTTAATTGGAAAGGGACGGTGATCAATATGAGTGAGAAAAAAATAGTTACCCCTTTAACGGATGATGTTGTTAAAACATTGCGGGTGGGCGATACGGTGTACATTTCGGGGGTCATTTACACCGCGCGCGATGCCGCTCATAAGCGGTTGGTCGATTTGCTCAATGAAGGAAAAGAATTGCCTATCGATGTAAAAGGGCAAATTATTTACTACGTTGGCCCGGCTCCGGCTCCTCCGGGAAAACCCATCGGTTCGGCGGGACCTACCACTAGTTATCGGATGAACCCCTATGCGCCCGAGTTGATTAAACAGGGACTAAAGGGAATGATTGGTAAGGGTGAGATGGGCGAGGGTGTTGTAGATGCCATGAAAAAACACTGCGCTGTCTATTTTGCAGCAACGGGTGGAGCTGCTGCACTGTTAGCGAAAAGTGTAAAGCGTGCGGAAATCGTGGCGTATGAAGATCTTGGTGCCGAAGCCATTCGACGTCTTGAAGTGGAAAATTTGCCGGTCATTGTGGCGCAAGATTGCTACGGCGGCAATATTTACAAAGAAGGTGTTGAAAAGTATCGGATTGCTTCCTGAAAAATTTTTACTCCGTTGGCTTTTTCGGCACAAATAAATTATAGTCACGAAGACGCAAGGATACAAAGGTTTGGTAACAAAAAAATCTAATTTCTTAATCCTATGGTTATTGTGTTGGTGTTCTCCCAAAATGGAGGTATCAAATGTCTGAAATGTTTACACATGATGTATTGATCTTGGGTTCTGGAATTGCCGGATTGAGAGCTGCGGTAGAAATTGCCGTTCAAACGGAAGGCAAAGTGGATGTTGGCATCATTTCCAAGGTTCAGCTTATGCGCTCTCATTCGGTAGGTGCCGAGGGAGGTACGGCAGCCGTTATGCGTCCAGAAGAAGGGGACAGTTTCGATCTTCACGCCTGGGATACGATAAAAGGCAGTGACTTTTTATCTGATCAGGACGTGGTGTATCGATTCGTGAAAATGATGCCCGATGAAATTCGGCGTCTGGATCGCTGGGGAATTCCCTGGAGCCGAAAGCCGGATGGCAGAATTGATCAGCGTCCATTTGGTGGGCACGGGTATCCGCGGGCTGTATTTGCAGCAGATAAAACAGGTTTTTTTGAGATGCAAACCCTGTACGATACGCTGCTACAATATAATAATACAACCCGGTATGATGAGTGGTTTGTAACATCCCTAATTGTTGAGGATGGTGTTTTCAAGGGTCTTACGGCTATTGATATGGCCACTGGTGAATTCCACGTTTTCAAGGGGAAAGCCCTGATTATTGCCGCTGGCGGAATTGGACGAATTTCAGGATTTACTACCTATTCCCACACAGTCACTGGCGATGGCATCGCTATGGCTTACCGGGCGGGTATTCCATTAAAAGATATGGAATTTGTGCAGTTTCATCCAACCGGCCTGATTCCTACAGGAATTTTGATGACAGAAGCCTGTCGTGGTGAGGGTGGTTATTTGAGAAACAACAAGGGTGAGCGATTTATGGAGCGCTACGCTCCGAGTAAAATGGAACTTGCTCCTCGTGATATTGTTTCCCGATCAATAATTACCGAAATTAACGAAGGAAGAGGCTTCCCGGGCCCCCGCGGTTTGGATTATGTACATCTTGATTTAACGCACTTGGGTGCAGATAAAATCAACGAGCGGCTCGGTTTTATCCGGGAATTGTCCATGAAATTTGTGGGGGTCGATCCTGTAACGCAGCCCATCCCCATTCGACCCGTTTGGCACTATTTGATGGGTGGAATTGATACCAATATCGATGGCAAGGCTTCGGATGTTGAGGGTGTTTGGGCAGCAGGCGAGGCCGGATGCGAAAGTCTCCACGGTGCTAATCGATTGGGAACGAATTCTACTGCCGAATGTTTGGTTTACGGTAACATCACGGGTAACGAAGCAATTAAATATATCGACGGAAAGGATTTCCCAAAATTTCCCGATGATGCTGCTCAAAAAGAAAAGGACCGCATCTTTAACGATATATTGAAGCGGGACGGAAAGGAATCCGTCTACGGCTTGCGGTCTGAAGTTCGCGACATCATTGATAAACACATGCCGGTGTATCGTACGGGTGAGAAAATGAAAGAGGGCTTAGAGCGGATTCGCCAGGTGAAGGAACGATATAAAAACATTACCGTCCGTGACAAGAGCAAGGTCTACAATACCGACCTGGTATTTGCCCTTGAATTGGGATTTATGATCGATGTGGCCGAAGTGGTAATTGAAGGCGGCTTACGGCGCGAAGAATCCCGTGGCGGCCATGCGCGCCTGGATTTCCCCAAGCGGGACGACGACAAGTGGCTCAAACATACAATTGCTAAATACACGCCAGAGGGTCCGAAGTTTGACTATTCGCCCGTGGCTATTACAACCTGGAAACCTGTTGAACGCAAGTATTAGGAGGCTAAACTATGAAAACTGTGATCCAGGAAAAAAAGACTCGCCCTAATCGGCTTGGAGTCGGCGGCTGGTTTTACGGTGGTAAATATGGCGCCGAACGTTACATTTTTGGGCTTCACCGATTGGCTGGCTTGGGAATTCTACTTTATTTTATGATTCATATTTTTATTGTGGGACAAAAAATTCACGGCAAGGAGGCCTGGGATGCTGCAATGAGCAGCGTGAGCGGAACATGGTTTCATATTGGTGAATACCTCGTTTTTGCGGCCATCGCCTTTCATGGGCTTAACGGCATTCGCCTAATTTTGGCCGAGTTTGGGTTGGTTCTTGGAAAACCCAAACGTCCCGTTTACCCGTACACAACGGCAAATATGCGGATTCGGGTATTTACGTGGAGTATGATGATTTTAGCCGCTATCCTGATGGTGGTTGGCGGATATGACTTTTTTCTGATGCATTAATAAGGAGGTTCAAATGCGTGAATCGACGTTGTGGTTTTGGCATCTAATGGCGGGCATCGTCATTATCTTTGTTCTTGGCATTCATATTGGTGTCATGCATTTGGATAAGATCATGCAGGCGATTGGCGTTATGTCAGCCGGTGACGTGCTCTCTTATGCAGATGTACTTGCCCGAGCGAAGACGATTGCTTATCTGGTTATTTATCTATTGTTAATGTGGTTTGCATTGTACCATGGATTCTATGGATTGCGTTCGATGATTCTGGAAATCTCCATGTCAAAAACAGCACAAGCTGTGGTAAACTGGGTTATTTTCCTGTTTGGTTTTGGCCTGGCAATTTATGGTACCTATGCAATTGTTGTTGGCTACACCATGGCGAACGCTTAGGAGGACTGACGAATGAGTGAAACAAATGAAAGCTATAAAACAAACTTTGCCGAAACGAAAGATATCGTTTTTAAAATCTTTCGCTATGATCCTGATGTGAATACAGAGCCCCATTTCGACACCTTCACCGTTCCCGTGGTAAAAGGCTGGACGGTTCTGGATGCCGTCATGTACATCAAGGAAAACCTGGATAGCACCGTTTCGTATCGCGCATCCTGCCGAATGGGCATCTGTGGATCGTGTGCAATGGAAATCAATGGAAAACCCCGGTTAGCCTGTCAGACACAGGTGATTGCCGAATTGCAATCGGATGAGGTGGTTGTCAAACCGCTGGCTAATTATCCGGTTCTCCGGGATGTTGTGCCGGATTTAACGCCGCTAATTCAGAATCATGAGAATGTTAAGCCGTATATTATTCGGAAAGATAAAGAAGATCAGAAAAATCCCAAAGGAGAATTGTATCAGACACCCGATGAACTGGAGGAATATCTGCAATTTTCTTATTGCATTAAATGCGGTGCCTGTCTGGCCGCGTGCCCGGTGGTGGCCACTGACGAGGAATTTCCGGGTCCCCAAGCTTTGACGCAAGCCTATCGCTACACGATTGACACGCGCGATGATGGATTTTCGGAACGGATTGATTCCGTGGACAATGCACACGGCGCCTGGCGGTGCCATTTTGCCGGTGCTTGTTCCGATGCGTGTCCCAAGGGCGTGGACCCTGCGTTTGCAATTCAACTGTTAAAGCGGGAAATCACGGCAAGAAAATTTGGCAAAAAGCGCGAACCGGCTCCTATTGCCAAACAGCCTGTGAATGTGAAACGTTTGGAAACCGTTCCCTATCCTCCTGAAAAAACAGTGAAATAATCACTTTTTTTCCAGGGAAACTTTTAGAAGAGGTGGATATTATTCCACCTCTTTCTTTTTTGGTAAATATTATTTTCTTGACAATTTCCTATTTTTGACCTATTATAATATTACAAGTTTTTTCTGCTGAAATTTTTTTTACCTTCAAATGGTTGGGATACCTGTTCAATCACCCGGGGATAAAACCCCTAAATCGGAATTTTTTTATCTAAAATTGAGGAGAAAAAGTTTCATGAAGCATTTCCTTTTTATCCTTTTGATTTTTGGAGTGATTGTTGCGCAAGCACAGGGACAATCCCTTTGGTACAAGCAATATCAGTTAGGCCGAAGGTCTTTGGCGTCCGGACAATATCAAAAGGCAGCCGGTCATTTTCTGGTGGCCCTGCGGGGACGGGCAAAAGACTCGAAACGTGTGCGAACCTATGGAATGCATTTTGAAGAATATTATCCCCACCGAGAGCTCGGAGTGGCATATTATTATTTAAAAAAGTACAAGTATGCCAGACAACAATTGCGAACCTCAATTGGGCAGTCCCCATCGCTTCGTGCAACAAAATATCTCGATTTAGTTAATAGGGCCATGGGTGGAGAAGAAGCTCCGAAAGTGGCACAACAGAAGGAAACAGTTCAAAGGCAGCCGGTTGTTGCCCAGAAAAAAGCAGAACAATTGATTGTTGGAAATAAAACGATTAAACTGGTCGGCGAACGAATGGGAATAGCGGTGCTTCCATTTGAAAATAAGGGCGCCAGCAAAGATCTTGGAGAAATTGTTCTGGACAAAATGACAACCGTTTTGGTAAACAAAAATCGCTTTAAGGTGATGGAACGTGCCCAGCTCAATAGGATTTTGGAAGAACAGAAATTGGGCATGTCGGGTATCCTGGATGCCGCCACCGCTGCCAAAATCGGTAAAGG
>CAZMRE010000043.1:0-1556 GCA_964568545.1 uncultured Deferribacteres bacterium
GCCAACCCCAGCAATCCGATCAAATTCGGAATGGCCATTAGCCCGTTCATGATGTCGGCAAATGTCCAGACAAGCTGCAATTCAACGACGGCACCAACACCTACAAAAAGGGTAAACAACGCCCGATAGGGCATCACCCACTTTTCGCCGAACAAATATTCAAGTGATTTCTCGCCGTAATAGCTCCATCCTAAAATAGTGGAATAAGCAAAAAGTACAAGCCCAATCGTAACAATTAATCCCCCAAGTGCTGAGTGCATTCCGGTATTAAAGGCAATGGTGGTTAATTCTGCGCCTGTCTTGCCATTAGCCCAAACTCCACTGGAAATGATCACAAAGCCCGTCATTGAGCAAACAACAATTGTGTCAATGAACGTTTGGGTCATTGAAACAAGTGCCTGTGTAACGGGGTATTTCGTTTGCGCGGCAGCGGCAGCAATCGGAGAACTTCCCAGCCCGGATTCGTTGGAAAATACTCCCCGGGCTACTCCCATTCGGATCGTCAAAAGAACTGTTGAGCCTAAAAATCCACCAGTAGCAGCCGTTGGCGTAAATGCTTTTTCAAACACGAGGGCAAAAACCTCGGGGATTTTTCGGTACTCAATGGCAATCACAATTAGAGCACCGGCAATGTAAAAAAGCACCATCACGGGTACCAGTGTGCCGGTCACCCGCCCGATGCTTTTGATTCCCCCCAGAATTACCAAACCCGTAGCAACCGCCAGAACCAATCCTGTAACCCAAAAAGGAATGCCAAATGTTTTTTCCACGGCATCCGCCACGGAGTTGGACTGCACCATGTTTCCAATGCCGAATGCCGCAATAAACGCAAATGTGGCAAAAAGAACACCCAACCATTTCCAACCCAATCCCTCGGTAATGTAGTACATCGGGCCGCCGCTCATCGTGCCAAATTTATCTGATTTTCTGAATTTCACCGCCAGTACCGCTTCCGAAAATTTAGTTGCCATTCCAAATAATCCTGTAATCCACATCCAGAAAAGTGCGCCGGGACCGCCCGCGGCAATAGCGGTTGCCACACCGGCAATGTTTCCGGTACCAACGGTGGCTGCCAAAGCTGTCATCAATGCCTGAAAGTGAGAAATGTCGCCGGCTTCGTCCGTATCCTCTTTCCGTTTGATCAGAGCCAGCCACAGCGAATAAAGCAATGTTCTAAATTGAATTCCCCTTAATCGAATCGTCAGGTAAATTCCGGTTCCGACGAGTAATGTAATCAGTGGAACTCCCCAGACCCAGGCGCTAATCTGACTCAAAATGGCGACGATTTGATCCTGCATGCTCTTCCTCCGATTGTATTAAACGCCATTTTCCACACTCTGAAATACGCGAAGAGATTACCAAAAGGGTTCTTTCTTGGGACGAGTATCTCTGTGGCTCTCTGTGCTTCTCTGTAAAACTCTGTATAACCCGAAAAAAAAGTAACACAGAGAACCACTGAGGAAAAAAGAAAGAACCACAGAGAAAATGCACAAGAAGTGCCAAGCCCTTTCGCAAACTGACATTCTGCTTGATTCTTCAGAATCCCTGCCTATTTT
>CAZMRE010000043.1:1656-12447 GCA_964568545.1 uncultured Deferribacteres bacterium
TCCTCAGGGCAACCTTCGGCCGCCACACGCTCCAGAACCTGCTCCACACAGTCATTGGGATTCTGTACACCTTTCAAACAATAGAGCCTTCGATAGCGCTGCTGCCCGTCGCCATTTGTCTCAAAAACATCAACAAGCGTTCCATAGGGACAGTAGAGGCATTTTTCCGGCTGCGTCGAGAATTCAGTGGCCGATGAGCGAAGGAACTCCAGATTGTCTTGCCAGTTATTTCCGGCAGTTTCTCCGCGCGAACTAAACTCAATTTGCCGGAGTTTCTCGTAAATGATGCGTCCCCGATCTTCATGAATCTCTGCCGTAAATTCAAGCGAATCCCCCGCCCTGAATTTGTAGCTCTGCTGAAGGGATCGTCCGACAAGTGCGTACGTGAAATCGTCAAAAGGGGTTTGACCGATAAAGCTTTCCTTAAAAACCAGCAAAAATCCCCGTATCTGAAGCCGGCTTTCGCGACCCAGAATGTGCTTTTCCAACCGGGGTTTTACGGCCGAGATGGTACCAAAAATGGAAGCCCGTTTCCCCTTTAGCTCATTCAGCCAGTCTTCAAAGACCTCCAAATCTTCCCAGAATTTTTTCTGCTCAGAAATTGGAAGAACCATTTGCAATTGGTGCGTGATTTTTTCATCGTAAAAATATTTACACCCAAAACAGAGTCTTCCGACATGCTTGTACCCACGGGGACAGGGTTCTCCCTTCTGTAATTTTTCGCAGCGCCATTTTGAATAAACACAGCCATTTGGGTAACACTTTTTAACCTTTAGAACGTGGTAAACCGAAACTCGCTTTCCCAATTTGGCGTGCGCCTGATTCAGACAGCGAAAGACATCGACCCTTTTGTACTGGTTAATCATCCACGCATCCCTTTTTTGCCCCTACTCAATATAGCGAATGCGGTAATTTTTGTCAAGGTTTTTGTTGGAAGGAAAGAGAGGGAAAATGAGCAGCCGCTGTCCAGAATTCCCGCTGCTCATTAACCAGAATAGGTCAGGAAAAAAAATAGATCAAAAACTCAACCAGCCGGTCGGCAATTTCCCATGAAAGCACAAACGGAACTTCTTCGTTTTGGTGATTTTTATTTTGGATGCGCGTCAATTGAAAGAACGTGCCCTTTTTGAGCACGATTTGGAAATAGTCGGTTATTTTTTCTTTCTTGTACGGAGCCTTGCTTCGCAGCAGTGCCTGCTGCTTGGAAACATCCATTTCAATCAATTCAAACTGATCGCGTAAGAATGTCAATTCCTTTACAATTGTCTCACTCTGAGGTTGAAGAAGGGATTTCCAATCGGCTCCTTCTTTGTGCGGAACTGAATAGCTAATTTTTCTGACTGACAAACTGTACGCATCACTCCCCTGCCAATCGACTGCGAGTTGATGGTGATCTGGAAGATTTTTTACCCACAGCCGGTAACGCTCCTGAAATGGGGACAGTTGCTTTTCGTTCATTTTTTCTTTTTGTTCACTCATCACAGCACCTCCTAATTTCAACAAAATAAATTTACAGTTTTACAACCAAAATCTTTTTTTTGCAAAAGAATTGGCCGTGAATGCGCGAATTACATTTTTTGTTCCAATGAAATTCGTGAATTCCCAGCGTTAATGTTCTTTAATTGCAACTTAGCTGATAGAAAAATTTGTGAAATTATTGAACCAGCCTTTTGGGAATAGATTCATCCCTTCGTGTCCTCTGTGGCAAAAACCAATCAACTATTCTCTTCCAAAGTGCCAATCATAAACTCGGTACCATCGTAGCGAAAAAGAATGGTTTTGTCTTCCGCAACCGTTTCAATGATGACCGGCCGTGTCCATAGCTTGAATAGATTTTTGAGTGTTTCTTGGGCATATCCCCGGTGCAATTCCACGCCTTCAAATCGGTGTTTCAAATACAATTCGCTGCGATTTTCATAATTTGCATCAATAATTTCAATGTACGGCTGTCCCAGATTTGTTAGACTAAAAAGAAGCTTTTCTTTGATTTTCTTAAAATCTCTGCTTTCAATAACATACTGCCCGGAATCCGAATCGTGTTTATACGTGAAGAAATTGTGCTCTCGCACGAATTCTTCCGTAAGAAAGGTGTCGATGAAGGTAATGTCATTGTAGTATTTTCTCACCTCAAACACCTTTTTCAATCCTTGATTGGTTTCCCGATTCCACCGCTTCTTTTTCTCCCAATCGTCACATTCCTCGTACTCCTTCCCAAATTTTCCCTTGTCCCAGCGCTCCCGAATGTCGCGAAAAAGTTCCACTCCCAGACGGTAAGGATTGAGGCGCCCGGGCTGCTGGCTCACTGTGCCGGAATGATGATCGGCGTAGTCGATCACCTCAGAATCCGAAAGAATTTTTTCCGTCATGAGCTTGGTATGCCAGAATGTGGCCCACCCCTCATTCATGATTTTTGTCATTCCCTGAGGCGCAAAATAATAGGCCTCTTCCCGAATAATCGCCAGTACATCCTGTTGCCACGGTTTTAGGGGAGCATAATTGAGAAGAAAATTCAGTACATCCTTTTCCGGATTCTGCGGAAAATTACGCTGTTTCTTCTGCTCTGCTTTTATCTTCAGTTTTTGCTGTTCAATAAATTCAGGCGGATTAATGTACTTATCCATGTACGGCTTGCTGTTTAGCTTTTGGACTTCGACTTCGGGGTGATCTTCGATTTGCGCATCCGGGATATCCTTCTTCCGTCGAATGTAAGGTGCATAGTAATCGATCAAATTTTCAAGAGACAGGCAGGTGTCGATGAAATCTTCCACCGTATCGGTTCCGTACCGCTCAATATAGCGCTGAATTCGCGTGGCGTGATTGGCCATTTCATCCATCATGTGTCGATTGGTGTGCGCGAACCAAGCATTGTTCTTGAAAAAATCCACATGCGCGTACACGTGAGCCATCACTAATTTTTGATCCACCAGATTATTTGATTCCAACAAATACGCGTATGCCGGGTCATTGTTGATCACCATTTCATAAATTCGATGCAGTCCGTAGGAATAGCTTTTTTGCATTTCTTCGTATTCCATTCCAAAGCGCCAGTGCGGATAGCGGGACGGAAAACCAAGGTAACTGGCCACCTCGTTCATCTGATCAAAATCCAGCATTTCGAAAATTGTTTCGTAGAAATCCAGGCCGGCCTCCCGGGCGATTCCTTTGATCCGTTCCTGCCAGACCTGAAGTTCCGGAGATAGTTTTCGAGTGTACCGTTTCATGGTGTCAATCATCTCTAATGCCTGATTCTATTTTTTTGGTCCAAGTGAAATTCCCCCGAAAACCAATTAAAGCCTATTTCTTCATTTTTCAGATAGGTTTCAATTTCCCCGGGCTGATTCATTTTCTTGCTTAAAAAATAATGGCTGAGTGGCGTTTCCACAAAGCGTTGGATCGTACGTTTCAGGGGACGAACTCCATATTTGTCATCGTAACCCCGTTCAGCCAAAAACCGTTTTACATCGGGTGGAAATTCAATTCCAAACCCCATTTTGCCCAGGCGCTGGCGAATCTCTTCCAAAAAAATATCCACTATTTTTTCTACATCCTCCAGAGACAGCGCGTGAAAGAGAACAATTTCATCCAATCGATTCAGAAATTCAGGCGGAAAAATTCGCTCCAATGCCTTTCGTACAACGTGTTCCTTCTCTTTTTCCTTAGATTGGAAATCACCTTTCGAAAAGCCAATTCGATGATTCTCTTTTTCAAGATCAAAGGAACCCACGTTGCTGGTAAGAATAATGACCGCATCCTGAAATGGAATTCTCCTTCCATGGCTATCGTGCACAAAGCCTTCATCAAGGACTTGCAGAAGCAAATTGTGCACGCGCGGGTGTGCTTTTTCAATTTCGTCAAAAAGCACAACCTGCATTTTCCCTCGTGTCAACGCATCGGAGAGAACGCCGCCCTCCTCGAAACCGATGTAACCGGGAGGGGCTCCCAGAAGCTTGGCATATTCGTGCGGCTGGGAAAACTCTGAACAATCAATTCTTACCATTTCCCGCTCATTTTCCAGGATCTGCGCGCTCAGAGCCTTTGCCAGTTCCGTCTTGCCCACACCCGTCTGTCCGATAAACATAAAACTACCAATCGGCTTGTCAGGATTTCTGAGTCCCACAAGGGCACGTTTAATGGCATTTGCCACTTTCTTTACCGCCTCGTCTTGGCCAATTACTCTTTTCTTGAGCCGATCCTCCAAGTCACTCAGATCAGCCTGCTTATCCGTTGACCGCTTCTTTTTTTCCAGAAGAAAGAGAGGAGCTTCCTTGCTCTGCTTCACGGAAAATGTCACCTTTTCAATATCCAATTCTGGATTTATGGAAACACAAAGCGCGTACAATTCTTCCTCCGCATTTTCCAACTTGTGGAGCAAGTCATGCTTGGCCTTTCGGATAGCTGGCAGCACTTCATCATTAAAATTAACCACACAGGTGTTAATCACAAATTGAATGTACGAGCGCCGATCCGTAAATTTGACTTCGCTAAAAATCTGATCAATTTCTTCCCGGGTAAATTCCCGGATTTTGACAAATTGGTTCACACTCTTAAAATACTTTGCCTTCACATTTGTGACCAATTTCATACACAACACCTCACATTTGAACTGACGTCATTAGCCCGCATTTTAAAGATTATTCGCGAGAATGCGTATTTTTTGACCCATTTTTGAAAACCATTCTAATCACAAATAAAATCAAATTGAAAAAATACCTGATCACATTTTTTCTACAATCCCTTTCCCAAAAACGTTTTAATGGAATCGTAAATGGCTTCCTTACTGTCAATTTCGGAAGTGATCACGTTTTCTTCAGTTTCAAAATTATCCCGAACCGTTTCGATAAATTGTCCCGAGCCGTAAGCGCTCCAGACCTGCCCATAGGCGAAAAGATTCGCAACAGGCACCAAATCTTCCTTCAGGATTTTCATGCAGCGCTCGGAATCCGATTCACCCCAATTGTCGCCGTCCGAAAACTGGAAAAAGTAGATATTCCAATCTTCGGGATTGTAGTCGGCTTTCACAATTTTTGAAGCCAGTTTATAGGCCGAAGAAATAACGGTTCCTCCGCTTTCTCGAAGATTGAAAAAGGTTTCTTCATCCACTTCGTGTGCCGCAGCATCGTGAACAATGTACCGGGTTGTCACTCCCTTGTAATTCGCCTTCAACCAGGTGTTTATCCAGAACGACTCCGTTCGGACAATCTCCTTCTGCTCACTACCCATTGATCCCGAAACATCCATGATATAAAACACAACCGCGTTTGTCTCAGGAAGGGGCACCTCTTTCCATGAACGGTAGCGCTTGTCCTCTCGAATAGGGATGATGGTCGGGTTGTTCACATCGTAGGCATTTGAGGTAATTTGCCGTTTCAGTGCCTCCCGGTACGTTCGTTTAAAATGCCGAAGCGATTCCGGCCCCACGCGGCGAATACTGGAATATTTTGATTTATTAGTCATGATTTTGCTTTTCCCCTTTGGTTCAATTCGGGGCAATTGCAATTCATCGGCCAGGATTGACACCAGTTCATCCAGCGTAATATCCACCTCAAGCATGTGCTCGCCGGGCTGGTTACCCGCCTGATCGCCACCTTGCTGCCCGTTGGGATCAAAACCAATGGGCGTGCCCGGCTCCCCCTTTCCTTGTCCCACACCCCCCGTCTGCTGGTGGCCGTACCGGAAACGCGGGATTTCAATCTGCGGCACCGGAATGCTGACAATATTTCGACCCTTCTTCCCGATCAATTCCGAATGGGAAATGTATTTTTTCAAATCCTTTCGAATAACCCCCTTTACAATTTTCCGAAAGCGCTGATGATCTTTTTCAATTCGTTTAATCATGGATGAGTTACTCTTCCTTTATTGTTTAGCTAAGATTGTTCAGCCACTAAGACTCCAAAACTATAAGTTGAAATTTTTTCCCAAAAATCCACGGTGCCAAAGATGACTTCTCCCGGAGGGCAAGGAGAAGCGCATCCCTGGCACCTTTCTGAAATGCCAATTGAATTTTTGCACCTTATTCCCCATGCCTCAACAACCCGGCTTGTAATGCATCAACTCAATTGATTTTTAGCATTTTGTAAACATTGTATTTACAAATGGTTTTTTCGTATTTTCTACTATTCCGGACAAATCTTTCTTTCCAGAAAACAAAAAAAATAACATGTCGTACCTAATTGCACTCTGATTGGGTCGGTATCAACCTATTCAAAAATGCAAGTAACAACTCAGCCTCAGCGGGGCGAAATGTTTGTAATCCAATGATGCTAAAATTGATTTAAGTCCCGTAAGGACGATATGTTTTTTATTTTAAAGAAAATTCTACCAAATTCCGAATTTAAGTTTACGCCAATGGCCAACCAGCGGATCAGGCATCGCCCTTAATATCGCCGCGTGCAAAAATACTCGCCACATATTGAAGCACATCCGTGGCGCATTTGTCGCAGTAGCCATAATACTTAATCATTCGGGATTTTACGACGTCGATCTTTTTCTGCGTTTCCTGATCAATGACATTTGAAACCAGGCTCGTCAATTTGATCGAATCCTTTTGATCCTCGAAAAGCTTCAATTCCAGAGCCTTTTGCAGGCGCTCGTTCGTTCGATAATCAAATTTTTTTCCATCCAGAGCCAACGCTCCAATGTAGTTCATAATTTCTCTCCGGAAATCATCTTTCCGACTTTCGGGGATGTCGATCTTTTCCTCAATAGACCGCATCAAGCGCTCGTCCGGTTCCTCAGCTACACCCGTATACCGATTTTTCACCTTCTCTTTCTGGGTGTAAGCCTTCACGTTGTCGATGTAATTGGAACACAATCTCGAAAGCGCCTCTTCATCAGCCGCAATAGCTCGCTGAACCTCATTTTTCACAATGTCGTCATATTCCTCTTTGACAACGCTCAACAGCTCTCGATAGCGTTTTTTCTGCTCTTCCGAGGTAATGAGCGAATGGTGCTGAAGCCCCTCTTCTAATTCATTCAAAACCATAAACGGATTCACACAACCCTCCGTCTCATTAACCAGTGCATTTGAGATTTTATCCTGAATGTACCGCGGAGAAATACCATCCATTCCTTCCCGTGTGGCTTCTGCTTTTAATTCCTTAATGCTATCCTCGGTAAATCCGGGAAGTGTCTTTCCGTTGTACAATTTCAACTTCTGCATAAGCGTGAGCTGGGCACGTTTGGGTTCTTCCAAACGCGTGAGCACCGCCCACATTGCCGCCATCTCAATGGTGTGGGGAGCAATATGCTTTCCCTTAATTTTATTGGAATTAAAATCCTTTTCATAGATTTTGATTTCGTCATCCAATTTGGTAATGTAGGGTACATCAATTTTTACAGTTCGATCCCGCAGCGCCTCCATAAATTCATTATTTTGGAGCTTCCTGTATTCCGGCTCGTTCGTGTGTCCGATAATCACTTCATCAATATCCGTTTGAGGAAATTTTTTCGGTTTGATCTTGTGCTCTTGAGACGCTCCCAATAAATCGTACAAAAACGCCACATCCAACTTCAGCACTTCAATGAATTCGACAAGCCCTCGATTAGCTACATTAAACTCACCATCAAAATTGAAGGCACGTGGATCAGAATCGGAACCGTAAATAGCAATTTTCCGATAATTAATATCGCCGGTCAATTCGGTAGAATCCTGGTTCTTTTCATCCTTTGGCTGGAATGTGCCAATCCCCAGGCGATCCTTTTCGGACAAAATAAGCCGATTGACCTTCACATCCTGAATAACCCGATTCCAATCGCCGTTGTACTGCTTCATTTTTTCCTGGTACATGAACCGGCAAAACGGACACAGGTCTCCCTCAATGTGAATGTGTTTGGTTTCCGGGTTTTTGGCATTGAGTTCCTTCAGAAGATTGGCCCGAAATTCCAGCGGAATTAAGTGCAGTGGCTCTTCGTGCATCGGGCATTCCAGCCACATCTCTCGGCCGTTTTCGTCCACATCGCGCCAGGCGTAGGAGTAGAGTGCACCCTCGGAGGTTCGAGTGTAGTCCTCCAATCCCTTTTTTAAAAGACGAACAATAGTGCTCTTGGAGCTTCCCACCGGACCGTGAAGCAGCAGTACACGGTTTTGCGTGCCGTACCCCTGCGCAGCCGATTTGAACAGGTGAACCAATTTCATCAGAAACCGATCCAGTCCAAAGACAGCATCTTTACCATCATGAAGCGGATCGTCAAAAAAATTGTAGTGAATTATTTTCTCGCGAAGATCCGTTCTCTCTTCAAATCCATAGGATAAAATCATATCATAAATGCGCTGGAAGGCTGTCCGAGTCACATTTGGATTCTCTTCTACGGTGCGCAAATAATCATAGAAACTTCCCTCCCAATGGAGCTGCTTGTAGGCATCAGATGCCTCCTGCAATTCCTGAACCATTGTGACCAATGGAGATACGGATGCCTGCTGGTTGTTTTTGATGGTTTGTGTGTTTGAATTCATTTTCAGCCCCTCCCTTCATTTTGGGGTTACTCAAACTAACTCAGCCTTTACAATTACGTGTACGATTTCACTAATAAAGGTCATCCCGCCTGATCAGCCATTTCATACACGACATTTAGATAGCAACTGGCAAATGAACGAATGACTTTTCCGACAACTGATTTTCAATAATTATCGAACACAATGTCAAATGTTTAAAGCCGATTGCCAAATTCTAATTTCGCCAGAGCAAAAATGCAAATATTATCTGCCTGTAATCACAGCCTTTTTTGCTGGGTTTGTGTAAATTAGAATAGCATTCCCAAACATTTGCAAAAAGTAACAGAAGAAGAAAATGCCTTGGCCGGAGACATAAAATTTGCCTCCAGTGAATTAGGTGTTGGGAATAATTTAAAGGACAATAATTTTGGAATTAACCGTACTACCAGAAGAAATTTTCGGATTTACTGAGGGAACTTTGAATCAGACTACGGATGAGACTGCGGTTCAAAAAACTACCTGAAAGTGAATGAGTAGATCTACCGAAACTTGTCCTCAAAACCTCCCGGCATTTGAAAAACCCTATTTTTCAAGTGCAATTTAGGTACGTGCTCCTCTTTTTAATTCGATGCACATGCAATACAAACATTAAACACCCTTGTTTAATAATTCTTTCGACTCTTTTCTCAAAATCTTTAATAAAAATTTTTTCGGCTTAAAAGAACAAAAAAAGCCGAATCCAAACTTCAATTCGGCTTAACAAAGAACACTTTTATTATCCCCCATTTTGATTAGCTTTGACTAAAAAATAATCAAATAGTTCCCGTTTGTCAAGTATTTTTTTGGGATTTCTTGGAACAAAAATTAATTGAATTTTCTTTCAGCAATTGCTGCAATTACTTCATCTTATTTTGCATCATATCTTCCATCGAAACCACTTGAAATCCGGCTGGAACTTTGAACAAATCGGCTGAAACCGATTGCTTTTTCATCGAAACAAATTCATCAAAATTAAAATCCGAGTTGTTTTCTACCCACTTTTTCAAAACGGGAAATTTGTCCGTCTTTTTTAAAAACAAGGACTCGCTGTCTTCCATTTCTTTATTCTTTTCCATGGCCTTTGTCATTTCTTCCATCGAGCGGTACAATTGTCGGAGATTTGCCGTGGGTGTTGCCAGCCACGCCTGCAAGGGGTTGCCGTCTTTGTCCGTGCCAACATACAATTCACATTTGAATCCGTTGATTTTTTTCCTTTTTCCGGTAGGCTTCAGAGAGAACAAATCGCCTTCTTTCTCCGCCTGATTTCCCTGCATCATTTGTTTCATGGCGTTCGCATCAAAACCAAAGGTTTTTCCCATCTGTTTGGCCATATTATTGACGGCTTTCATCATTTTACCCACATCGACAACCACCGCTTTTTTCTCTTTCCAGGACAATGTGGTTAGTTTTTGCGTTTTTGAATCAAAAATAATAGCCGTTTTTTCGCCGTTTTCATTCATGTCGGTGCGAAAAAGATTGCCCTTTACCCAAATCGCTTCCGTGTGTACACGAACACCCTGGCCGGACTCGCCAACTTTTTTGATAACCTGACGGTACGTATCAAACGGAATAGCCGCTGCTTTTTTCGCAAACGAAGGCGTCGGCTGCGCCCCCGACAATCCGGGAACTTCGACCTGCATCAGATCAATCCGTCCGTTGCGAAAAACCACTTTGCCAGCAAATCCGCCGGCCTGCACTTGAACGCTCGCGAATAGTGCCATCGCAAAAATAAATATCCCAATCGAGAAGAAATTCCTTTTCATTGAATCAACCCTCCTTTTTTTACGGTAAAATTACTATTTTTTTCGTGATCGTATTTCTGTCCATTTTTGCACTCAAAAAATAAATTCCGACAGAAATGTGCTGACCCCAAAGATTCTCTTTGTTCCAGGTCATCCGGTAAAGACCGGGACGGGAAAAATCTCCCTCGAATGTGTACACGCGCTGCCCTAGCACATTAAAAATAGCCAGTGACGCTTGCTTGCCACTGCTTGATGTCTGTTTGAACCAAATTTCTACCGGCCTGGTTCCAGCAAGCCTGGCCGGATTCGGAAAAGGCTCCGTTAAATCGAAACCTGCGGGCTGTATTTTTGTCCGGTCATTTTTCCTAACATTCGTAGTCAGGGGATTGTGACCACCCGAATTGTGATAGCGATCGGCAAATTCCTGCCAGTAATAGTCGGCAATTAGGGCGCTGTGAACAATGACAATATTTTCATTGTTGTAATTCTCTGCGGAGGTCGTCCAGTTGTAGGAACCTGTTTCCACAAGGGGGTCAGAATCGGTGTGCCCGTCTGCAATCATGTATTTGTGATGAAGCA
>CAZMRE010000043.1:12547-13679 GCA_964568545.1 uncultured Deferribacteres bacterium
GAAATAAGCACATCGATTCCATTTGATTTCAAATAATTGTACTGGCTGTAGGAATTATTTTTTTCTCCTTTATCCAGAACACCCGCCACCGTAACACCGTGCCGTAATTTAGCGTTGATCAAGGCATCTCGAATGGAATAGCGAGTAAAGCTAAAAAGCGCAAATTCAATGTTATCTTCTGCCGAGTCAATGGCCTGAATGATGTGATTTTCAACGTGGTCTCCCGGGCTAAAATAGGCTTCCACCCGAATACCGTTTACATCTACCTCGTGAGGCGTATTGTCCGTTTTCCGCTGCCCAAATCGGGAAGAATCGGCGTTGGGAACGTCCGTGACGCTCCCCCACATTTCATTAAATTCCATGGTGTAAATTTTGGATAGTGACTCATCCTGAATAAGAATCGCGTTTTCGGCATTGTCATTTGTGGCCTGGGATGTGAAATTGTACGACCCTGTCCACACCCAATCGTCCGAAAACGAGGAGGTGTCCCGAGCGTCAAAGATCACAAATTTATTGTGCTGCAAGCCCTTTCCGTCGTTATGTGTACCAAAGCTGTCATTGATCACAGGAATCCCAAATGCCTCTACCCTTCCAACTGCGGATTGATGGTGCTCATCGTCATAAATGAACCGCACCTTGACGCCCCGTTGTTTAGCCTTGACCAAAGCGTTGGCTACATCTGAAAGATTCAGGCTGTAGGCACAGAAATCGATGCTGTATTTGGCCTGATTGATGCGGTCAATCAAAGCCAGGTACGGCTTCTGATTTCCGGTGGCAGTCGAAATCACTGATAGAGAAGTATCTACACTCTTTGTGAAGAAAACCTGAATATCTCCGGTCGATTCCTGATGAGAAGCAGTTATGACCATCCAATCCCCAGAGGAAAGGGTTTGGAAATTCGTTGAGGCAACAACCTTAATGTGATAAACCGTCCCCGGCCACAAATTCGAAATCGTCACCTGATGAAATGCTTGAAAATCTGAATCCTCTATCTCTCCAAGCTCATAAGCCTTTGTTTTACCATAAAAAATGGTTCCCTTTGCGGCCGTGTTAGTTCCCCAAAAAATTGTAAGATAGGTTCGTCCGATTTCATTCAATTGGGGCGGCTGGCTAAACTCAAGTGAATTGGTTT
>CAZMRE010000044.1:0-13441 GCA_964568545.1 uncultured Deferribacteres bacterium
TGGGGCGAAAATACGGGAAGTTTTCTGGGAAAGCAGACGCAAAATTTCAATCAATCTACCTGGCACACAACGGTAGGCTCTGAGCTCCGACTGCGGATGTGGCCGCTGGCAAAGCTTCCCATTGTTGCTCGGGTGGGCGTCGGCCGGGAGGTCGTTCCAAAAAAATCCTGGAAAATTTACTTTTTATTTGCGCCTGTCTTCTAAATTTAATAAATTTATTGCATTCGGAACGATTATTGTAATTAATACTTTTTTCCCATTGGATGAGAAAGGTTTTTTTTGGCGATAAACAAACGCTATTTCATGCCGCTTCTGGTTGTGGGATTGGGATTATTACTGGTTGGCTATATCGTCATGCGGGTATTTCATGTGGATTATGAAAAGTAATTCTTAAATTTAGGGAGGAACTCATGATCTGGGAGCGAATCGATGAATTAGAAGCCCTTCGCATAGCTATTCAGTCTGAAATTGATTCTTACAAAATGTACAAAGAGGCCATTAAGCACGTCCGTGACAAACAGGGGAAAGAGCTGCTTTTGGCGCTCGCGGAAGAAGAAAAGCGTCACCGGCGAGAATTGGAGCGTGAATACGGCCGGGTTTCCGGGAAGCGCCTGCTGTATATTAATCTTCCCAAAAAGAGGCGGCTTTTCAAAGAAATTGTCCCAACCGCAACGCCTCTTGAAATTTTGACGATAGCCATTGAACAGGAAAAGGAATCTATGGAATTTTTTGAAAAGGCTGCTTTTCGAACGCCGGATGCCGGCGGAAAGCGCGTGTTTGAACAACTGGCAGAAGAAGAGCGAAATCACATGCAACTGTTAGAGGCAGAATATCGCATTCGCACGAAAATGGACACTCCCGAGGCCATCAGCATGGCAAAAGCCTGATTTTTGATATTATGATTCATCAAAGCAATGTGCACTTTTTGTCTCTAAGACAAGTAGGAAAATGGAAATGAGTGCAAAAATCAAAATGCAAAAATCAAAATTAATTTAAAATTCAATTAGTTTTTAAATTTTCAATTGTTTTTGAGATAGATTCATTCATTTTTGGCGGATTAATAAGAAAAGTGTTTGGAGAATCAGATGTTATTGGGAGCCCATGTTTCCATTGCGAAGGGTGTTTATCTCGCCCCTTCTCGGGGTGAAGAAATTGGTGCCACTGCCATTCAAATCTTCTCCAAGAATCAGAGCCAATGGGTGGGCAAACCGATTTCTCCAGAGGATGCTGAAAAATTCAAACAAGCCTGGAAGGAATCCACGATTAAAGCCGTGGTTATTCATGATTCTTACCTGATTAATCTGGGAAGTCCCGATGAAGCCGTACTGAAAAAATCCCGCGATGCCTTTCTGGATGAAATGGATCGTGCCGAGATGCTGGGCGTGCCGGATCTAGTTTTTCACCCTGGTTCCTATCTGAAAGCGACAGAAGAATTCGGACTAAATAAAATTATCGAAAGTCTGAATTTTGTCCTTGCCCAGCGCCCTGATTACACGGTGCGCCTTTTGCTTGAAACGACCGCAGGACAGGGTACCAACTTGGGCTACACCTTTGAGCAATTAGCCACCATTCGCAACGGTATAGAGCAAAAGGAACGCACGGGAATTTGCCTGGATACCGCCCACATTTTTGCCGCCGGATATGACATTCGCACTCGGAACGATTACAAAAATACAATGAATAAATTCGATGAGATCCTCGGAGTGGAAAACCTCCACGCTTTCCATTTAAATGATTCCAAAAAGCCGTTGGGCAGCCGCGTAGACCGGCACGAAAACATCGGTAAGGGATTGATCGGAGCGGATGCATTTCGCTTTATTATGACCGATGCTCGATTTGAAAATATTCCCAAAATTCTGGAGACCCCCGGTGGACCCGAGGCCTTTAAAAAGGATATTCAGCTCCTAAAAGATCTGGCAGCCGGAAAAAAATAATGCGTTGAAATGGAAATTCACAAACATAAAGCCTGCGGTTGCACGATTCATCAGAATGGCAACTTTCCGCGGGAGCTTTTTTTCCCAGAAAAGTTTGAGAAAAAACAGTGGTGCAAGTATCGCAACCTTCATTCTGTAAATCCCGTTAAAAATTTTTGGGCTGATACGAAGCCCCTTAACCGGACTTAGAGTAAATTCTTGCTTTAAAAAATTAAACCGTCCCTCAAATTATTTTTTTCCAAAAAATTCCTTGTTTCTCTCATGAAATATGTGTAACATTCAAAAAAACAAACTAATTTTTGGGAGGAATCGCGCAAAATGATTCGACGGTTTTTTCATCTGGATGAATTGGGGACAACAGTCAAACGGGAAATTGTTGCTGGCTTAACCACATTTGTAACCATGGCTTACATCATCGTCGTGAATCCGAAAATTCTGGAGGTGGCAGGCATCCCTTTTGGGCCGTCTATGGTGGCGACTATTTTAAGCGCTTTTTTCGGAACGCTGGCGATGGGCATTTACGCCAGACGCCCCTTTGCCATTGCGCCCTACATGGGCGAAAATGCCTTTGTGGCTTACACCGTTGTGAAGGTGCTGGGCTATTCCTGGCAAACGGCTCTGGGTGCCATTTTTGTGAGCGGCGTGCTGTTTACGCTGCTGACCCTTTTCAAGATGAGAAGCTGGCTTGCTAATGCCATTCCCCAAAGTCTGAAGATTTCATTTGCCGTAGGAATCGGACTCTTTCTGGCGTTTATCGGCCTGAATGAAACGGGGATTGTAGTATTGGGTGCGCCCGGTGCCCCTGTGCGGGTGGGAGATCTGAGCAGCCCGTCGGTTCTCCTGGCTATTTTCGGCTTCTTGCTGATGGGCTATTTAATGATTAAAAACGTTAAAGGAGCCATTTTAATCAGCATCTTGGCGGTTACATTCCTTGCATTTCCCCTTGGGGTTGCCAATTTGCCGAAGCAGTGGATGAGCCTGCCGCCGAGCTTGGAGCCTATTTTTCTGAAGCTGGATATTGCGGGAGCCCTGACGTGGGGATTTTTTGCAATCATGCTGGTTGTTTTTGTGATGGATTTTGTGGATACGCTGGGAACGCTTATTGGGGTTTCGTTTAAGGCGGGGCTTCTCGACGAAAACGGGAATCTCCCGGAAATTGAAAAGCCCATGCTTTGTGATGCCCTGGCAACCGTGGTTGGTGCGTTGCTGGGGACCACCACCACCGGAACCTACATTGAATCGGCCACGGGAATCGAAGCCGGTGGACGGTCGGGTTTAACAGCTGTCGTTGTGGCATTTTTATTCCTGCTGGCACTCTTTTTTGCCCCTTTTTTAACAGTGGTTCCTGCAGCAGCCTATGGCCCGGCCCTGATTATCGTGGGCGTCCTCATGCTTTCCCCCGTCACAAAAATCAAATTCGATGATTTGACGGAAGCCATTCCTGCATTTTCAACGATTGTGTTAATGAGTTTTACCTACAATCTCGGCATTGGCATGACCGCCGGTTTTGTCCTGTATCCCTTGGCAAAACTTGTTTCCGGTCGCAGGAAGGAAATTCCTCCCGGTCTGTGGGTGCTGGCCGGTTTTTCACTTTTGTTTTATATTTTTTATCCGTATTAATCCGAATGAGTCATGAATTTGTGCCACAAATCCGTGGCTAAGAATGGTTCTGGTCAATTATGCCACAGAATCCCAAATAAGCGTCTGTTTCAAATTTGCAGGATATTTTTAAACGAAAATTATTTGAATTCTTGCAAAATAATCAGTAAAATATAGGCGGATTTCGTACGAGTGAAATGAATTGGAAAAAGATTGGCTTCAATTTAAAAATGAAAGAATGGATATGTCTGTGACTACACAAAGCCTGCCCGAAACCTACAAAGCCATCAACGAAAAAACAGCCATTCAGCGAATAAAGGAAATCAAAAAAAAGTGGGGCGATCGCCTGGTAATTTTGGGTCATCACTATCAGCGGAAATCAATCGTGGGAATTTCCGATTTTGTGGGCGATTCCTTCGATCTTTCCCGCCGGGCGTCCAATCTTGAGTCCGCTGAATTTATTGTGTTTTGTGGAGTTCAGTTCATGGCCGAGAGTGCGGCTGTTCTGGCGAAGCCCCACCAAAAAGTGATTCATCCCGATCCGGAAGCCGGGTGCCCGCTGGCAGATTTCGCGCCTCTCTCACAGGTGGAAACGGCCTGGAAGGAATTGGGAGAAATCATTGACACCACGCAGGTCACACCCGTCGTTTACGTCAATTCCAATGCCGATTTGAAGGCGTTTGTGGGCGATCACGGAGGCACTACCTGTACCTCTTCCAACGCCCAAAAGGCGTTTGAGTGGGGATTGGCTCAAACGGAAAAGGTGTTTTTCTTCCCCGATAGAAATCTGGGCAAAAATACAGCCAATTTTTTGGGAATTCCCGATGATGATGTCATTGTGTGGAATCCGGAAATCCCCGGCGGGGGCGTTACACCGGAAGCGGTTCGCCGTGCCAGGGTGATTCTGTGGGAAGGCTATTGCCACGTGCACACCTGGTTCCGAAAATTTCATGTGGATCAGGCACGGAAGATGTACCCGAATGCCCGGCTGATTGTCCATCCCGAGTGCGATCCGTCCATTGTGAAAATGGCCGACGGAAACGGTTCCACCAAGTTCATTGTCGATTATGTGCAGCAAGCGCCCGCCGGGAGCACGATTATTATCGGTACGGAAATTAATCTGGTCACGCGTTTGGCTGATGAGAATCCGGATAAAACCGTTGTGCCCCTGGCGAAATCGCCCTGTCCGAACATGTGGAAAATCAGCCCGGGCGATGTGTTGTATGTTCTGGAAAATTTGGGCGATGTGAATGTGGTGGAATTGTCGGAATCCGTAGTTTCAGGAGCCAGAAAGGCCTTGCAGCAAATGATGGCGTTGTAATGATTTTTGAGAAGAAAAAGGAAGCCCCAAATTTCGGGCAGATGAAACAAAAAAATCATTGCAAAACAGATGTGTGGGTAGTTTGAATCGTTGGTTGGAAATCACAGATACGGGAGGGAAAACGATGAACACGAAATTGGAAAGACGTTCGTTTCTTGAGAAAGGCGCTTTGGGTGTGGCCGCTCTTGCATTTGCGGGTGGCAGTCTTGCCAAGCCGGCTTCGGGCGGGACTCAGGATTTGTTCGGCCAGGTGAACCGGGCGAAAGACCTGGAAAACATGTCACCTCTTGAAAAAAAGCACGTTCCGGAAATTCACATTCCCAAGAAAGTGAAAGCGGGCGAGCCGTTTGAGATTTCCACAAGGATTTCAAAAGAGCTAAAAATATTTTTGGAAATACCGACCCGGACGAGTGCGAAACCGAGTTTACATTCGGGAGAGACGGGAAGCCTTGTTACATTTCGGGGCCTTATGACTCACAACTCAAACAGAATCAAATCGTTAGAATGCTTGAGAAAAAATTAGGTCCAGATGGTTATGACTATATTAAAATTATGCCAGACGATGAATTTAATGAATTTGAAGATTAGACCAGGAATTTTTAAGAGATGATTTACGTAACCAGGCGTGTAACCTTTAGTGCGGCACATCGGCTTTACAATCCGAATTTCTCGGATGAAAAAAATGCCGAAATTTTTGGTTTGTGCAACAATATCCTGGGACACGGGCATAACTATGATCTGGAAGTGACGGTGCGCGGTGAAACCCATCCAGAAACAGGAATGGTGATCGATTTGACCCGCTTGAAGGAAATTGTGACGAAAGAAATCGTGGAAAAGGTGGATCACAAACACTTGAATTACGACGTGCCCTTTTTAAAGGATGTGATTCCCACAGCCGAAAATCTTGCGATGAAATTTTGGGAAATCCTTGCCGACAAAATAGATGCGGGCGAGCTTTATGAGATAAAATTGTACGAGTCGCGAAATAATTTTGTAATCTATCGGGGCGAATAAGGTAAAAAGCTGGAAGGAAAGGATTGGATTTGATGGAAGAACTTGTTCGGGAGTTTCTGGAAGAATTGGGTGAGGATCCGCAACGGGAAGGTCTTTTGAAAACGCCGGAGCGCGTGGCAAGCGCATTTAAATATTTGACAAAGGGATATCATCAGAATCTGGAGGAGATTCTGAATGGTGCCCTTTTTGAGGAAAAATATGATGAAATGGTCATTGTAAGAGATGTCGATTATTACAGCCTGTGTGAGCACCACCTGCTGCCGTTTTTCGGGAAGGCTCACATAGCGTACATTCCCCATGGAAAAATCATTGGAATCAGCAAGATCCCGCGGATTGTGGACATGTTTGCGCGGCGCCTGCAGGTTCAGGAGCGTATGACCACTCAAATTGCCGATGCCCTTCAGAATTTGTTGCATCCGCTGGGTGTTGCCGTTGTGGTGGAGGGTCAGCATTTGTGCATGATGATGCGCGGGGTAGAAAAACAGAATTCCATCATGACCACCAGTGCCATGTACGGAGCGTTTCGCAATCGCACATCTACACGGGAGGAATTTTTGCGTTTAATCAATCATGCGTAATTGAAAGAGATCCGGAGTGATTGAAAATCGCGTTCAAAATAAAATTGTGGTTGTAACTGGAGCCAGTGAGGGCATTGGTTTGGCCATCGCAAAGCTCTTTGCCGAGAGCGGGGCGAGGGTGGTTTTGGCCTCAAGAAATCCGGGAAAATTGGAAAAAGCCTCCGCTGAAATTCAGGCACAATCCACCGGCATTTCCTGTGATGTTTCCAGCCCGGAGGATGTGCTTCGTCTGAAAAATTCAGTGCTACAAACCTTCGGAACGATTGATGTTCTGATAAACAATGCCGGCGTAACTGGTTTCAAACCCACCTGGGAGACAACCCTCAAAGAGTGGCAGGCCATTTTAAATACCAATCTTACGGGAACCTTCTTAGTGACCCAATCTTTTTTGCCCGAATTGATGCGGAAAAAATCCGGCCATATTGTGAACTTGGTTTCCGTGGCCGGGAATACGGCTTTCCCCAATTGCTCCGCCTATTGCTCCTCCAAATTTGGGCAGTTGGGGTTTACACGCGTTCTTCGACAAGAGTTGATTCCTTACAACATTCGGGTGACGGCAGTTCTTCCTGGCGCCACGGACACAGCCATCTGGAATGGCTTTGAGGGAACGCCCGAACGCAGCCGGATGATGCGGCCCCGGGATGTGGCGGAAGCGGTCTGGTATGCCTGCAATGCCGATGAACGGACAACGCCGGAAGAGATTATTTTGCGCCCTACCCGCGGAGATGTGTAAAAAGGTCTTGATTTTTAAGTGTTTTTTGTCAATTTATTAGAAGACACGTTTTTTCACAACGAAAAAATGAAGGGAGGATGACCCATGCCTAAGTTAACGTATTTAAGTCATTCGGCGTTTTTGGTAGAAAACGAAGGAACCACCATTGCCATTGATCCTTTTTTAACCGGCAATCCACTGGCACCCATCAAAGCTGAGGATATTCATCCTGATTGGATCATACTTACCCATGGTCATGGAGATCATGTGGGGGATGGCATTACAATGGCCAAACGAGATAATTCAACAATAATCGCTCCCTTTGAACTGGCCACCTACTGTGAGATGCAAGGGGCGCAGGTGCATCCCATGCACATCGGCGGAGCACACGAGTTTCCCTTTGGCCGCGTCAAAATGACCATCGCTCACCACGGTTCAGCTGTCATTGACGGAAATACCATCATTTACACCGGCAATCCTGTGGGAATTTTGCTGACTCTGGGCGGAAGCACCCTCTTCCATTCGGGAGACACGGGTCTTTTCTACGACATGAAGCTGATTGGCGATATGAATGACATCGATGTGGCGGTCCTGCCCATTGGTGACAACTTTACAATGGGCATCGACGATGCCGTGAAAGCGGTTGAATTTTTGCAGCCCGGTCTGGCGATTCCCATGCACTACAACACATTCGATGTGATCAAGGCCGATCCCAATGAATTTGTGAAGAAGGTTCAGGACAATGGCTATAACGCTCAGGTGTTGGGTTTTGGCGAAGCACTGGAGTTCTGAGTTATCGTGTAGTTAGGCTCTCGACAATGAAACATTGACAAATTCTGTCTATTTAGTGTCTGAACGAAAACATTTAAAAATGAAAGGCAAGCATCTTGCTTGCATTAATTTGTTATTAGAAACAAGAAATTGGCTAAATCAGATTTCACAAGCCGGAGGCTTGAGTCATGTTTTCGTTCAGCCACTATTTAGAGAGCTATTATTGCGGACGAAGAATGAGTGAAGCAATTCCTTCCAATGCTATGGGGATTGTACGCCCATGGATGGATTGATGATTTCGTTTTTGCTTTTTTAACCTGGAATAAAAGGAGCTGAGTATGCAACAGAGTTCAACACTTGCAGATAAAAAGTACGAAGCGCTTTCCCAACATTTTGAGCAGTGGGAGGTCGTGAAGGATTCAATCGATCAGTTGATTGATTTAATGTTGAATTATCGTCAGAGCGGCCATCCTGGCGGCTCCCGTTCGAAAGTTCATGCGCTGGTGGCAACCCTTCTCGGCGGCGGGATGCGCTGGGACATCCGCCATCCCGAAAAGCGCTTTGGCGACCGATTTGTATTGATTGCCGGACACACCATTCCCCTTGTTTACGCAACGCTTACCGTTCTGGGCGAGGCGATGCACCAGAAATATTCCCGCACCAAAAACACCGATTATCTTGTTCCGGATGAACGAATTGTTCGCCCGGAAGAC
Organism: uncultured Deferribacteres bacterium; assembly: GCA_964568545.1. Classification (GTDB taxonomy): domain Bacteria; phylum Zhuqueibacterota; class JdFR-76; order JdFR-76; family BMS3Abin05; genus BMS3Abin05. The sequence continues at coordinate 8,643 of CAZMRE010000044.1, forward strand.
CTTTTGAATTTTCGACATAACGGAGGATTGCCCGGACACGCTGAATTTGCAGGAAAAACCCTCTTCTTGAAATTCAATACTGGCCCCTCTGGCCACGGTTCACCGGCAGCCGCAGGTGCTGCATTGGCACTCAAAATGGCGGGAATGGATGAAGTAAAAGTGATCGGTTTTGAAGGCGATGCCGGGCTGACCCCGGGCGCGAACCACGAAACGATGAACTCCGCCTGGGCGCTTGGTCTCAATAATCTGTATTATGTGATTGATTGGAACAATTTTGGCATCGATGACCACCCGCTGAAAGAAACAGTTTACGGTACGCCAGACGATTGGTTTCGCCCCCACGGCTGGCGCGTGGTCGGAACGGAAAAAGGATCGGAATGGGAACCCTTAACCCGAATGCTCACACAGCTCTATTTTGGTGAGAATCCTGAAAAAGTTCCCAACATCGGCTGGATGAAAACCCGCAAGGGCCGCGGCTATTTGAAATATGACAACAAATCGCACGGCTCGCCGCACCCGATGAATTCCGAAACCTTCTGGGAAACCAAGAAGCCCTTTCAGGAAAAATACGGCGTAAAATTTGAAGGCTTTGGACAACCGGCGCCGCCTTCGAAAGAAGCTCAGCGCGATCAATTCCGGAAAAATATTAACGTGGTTCTGGATGTCCTTCGGCAGGATTCCTCCCTGGTTGATTACATCGCCGATACGCTGACTGAAATCGGCGAATCGGTTCCCCGGGAATCGTCAAAATTTGTTTTGAAAGATGAAAAGAAATCCCCCTTTAATGATCCGGTTTTGTACGATTACAAAAATTATCCCGCTGAAATCTATCTGCCGCCCGGTTCGAAAGTTCCCAATCGAAAGGGTCTGGCCGCCTGGGGCGCCTGGGTGAATGCCTACGCCCACCAAAAATGGGGACGACCGCTGTTTATTGCGGCCTCCGCTGATCTGGCCGATTCCACCAACATTTCGGGCTTCGGCAAGAAATGGGACGATTTTGAGGGATTCGGCTGGTACCATCGCGATAAAAATCTCCGGGGTGCGCTTCTTCCTCAAGAAATTACCGAATTTGCCAATTCTGGAATCGGAGCCGGTTTGGCATCGGTTAATTTTTCTGAGAAGCCTTTCGAGGAATTTGACGGCTACTACGCGGCCTTTTCCACGTACGGCTCGTTTGCCTATTTGAAATACGGCATGATGCGCCTGTACAGCCAGATGGCTCAGGATTGCGATCTTAAACTGGGAAAACTCATCTGGGTAGCGGGGCACTCCGGCCCGGAAACGGCCGACGATTCCCGCACGCACTTTGGCATTTTTTCGCCGGAAGTGGGTGAGCTTTTTCCAAAAAGTCAGATCATCAATGTTCATCCCTGGGAGTACAACGAAGTACCGGTGGTTCTGGGGGCGGCGCTTAATGAAGATGTTCCCATTGTCGTCCTGCATCTCACTCGTCCACCCATTGAGTTGCCCGATCGCAAAGCCTTGGGAATGGCCTCGCATTTTGAAGCGGCCAAAGGCGCTTACCTCATTCGCGATTACAAACAGGGCCAGCCCAAAATGGGTGTGGTTATCATTCGCGGTACCAGCACCACGGCCAATTTGGTGAAAATCCTGCCTGAATTGGACAAAGCGGGTCTTAATGTGAAAATCGTGGCCGCCATCAGCAGCGAGTTGTTTGCCCGCCAGTCCGAGAGCTACCGTGAGAGCATTCTTTCAAAGGGGGAATGGATGGACGCCATGATCATTACAAATGCCTCTCTCCGAATGATGGATCCCTGGATCAAAAATCCGGTGACGCCGCAATACTCCTTGTCAGCCGATTGGGACAACCGCTGGCGAACCGGCGGCACGGTGGATGAAATCTGCGAAGAGGCGCATATCTCATCGGACTGGATTCTGAAAGGCATTAAGCGTTTTGTGGCCGACCGCGAAAAACGCCTTGCTGAATTAAAGAGCTGGATGCCGGAATAAAATTAGTTGGTCCGTGTGTTGCAACCCCCCGGTACGTTGAATATGCCGGGGAGTTTTTATCTCGTTTTTCTCATTTTAAAAGCAACATAAAACGGAAGTCCGGTGGCAATTAGAACCAGCGTGGACAAAATACCGGCGCTTGGGTAGGCCAGAAATGTCCCGTAGCCCAGGTAGAGCTGAGTGGCAATCGACAGAAATGCCATCAGCACCCAGACCGGTGACCGGAACGTGGGGAGGTAATCAGCCCGCCGCCGAAGCAAAAAAATGGTTCCGTAAATCAGTGCATTCTGCAGCACGTAGGAAATCGTAAAATAGCCCAGCAGATTGTTGAGATCTCCGAAGAAGAGCAGCCCGATAGCCACGCCCGATTGCAGAAGAATAGAATAGTCCGGCGTTTCAAATCGGGGGTGAACGTGCCCGAAAATCTTGAAAAAGAGGCCGTCTCTGGCCATGGCGTATTCAATCCGGGGCTGAACCATGATGCAGGCATTGGTAGCGCCAACCATAGAAATGAACGCGGAAATCGCCAGAAATCCGGCCGCAATGGCGGCCATCCAGGGAAGGAATTGAAACGGATTGGCAAATGCCCCCGAAAAGGCAATCAATTTTGGAAAAGGTACCAGCACCGAGGTGGCCAGGGCAATCAGCGTGTACATGGCGGTAATCAGAACGACAGAACCGATGAGCGCCCGGGGCAGGGTTTGTCGGGGATTTTTGATTTCGCCGGCCATGTACAACACGTTTCCAAATCCCGCGTAAGACCAGACCGTAGCAGCAACGCCCGCTCCCAGAAGCGCCTCCACGCCTTGCACCCCCGACGCCGGCATCCGGAACAGGGCGTGGGTTTTGAAGAACGCCAGCCCTGCAAAAATGAGCAGAAAAAGAGGCGTGATTTTGAGAAGCGTCAACACAATTTGCAGGTTACCGCCGCTTTTCACGTCGCGGTAGTGAATAGCCGTCAGGGACACAATGATGCCGATAGCCAGCGCCCGGGCCACCCAGGGTTGATTAAAAAGGGGCGAAAACAGGGCCAGTGCGGAGGCAGCACTTAGCGAAATAATCGAAATGGAGGGCGCATCCGACGTCCAGAAGATGGTCCAGACGTAGAGAAAAGCCAGAAAATCGCTGCCTGCTTTTTTGAGGTAGAGGTAACCGAATCCCTCCTCGGGGTAGGCCGTTCCCATTTCCGCCAGAATAAAAATCTGCGGAAACCAGATGAGTCCTCCCAAAAACCAGGCCAGCACGGCCAGTCCTGGAGAGCCGGTCACTTTGGCTACGATGGGCAAATTAATGAAAACACCCGAGCCGATCACGGTGCCGACAATAATGGCCAGGGTGTGGTTCAGGGTCAGTTTTCGTTCGAGCTCAGCCATTTAAAACCAGAGGGGTGACGGCCGGAAATCAGTAAAAGCGGCCATTTACGGCACAATTTCCCGCACGCGGGGCGGCTGGTCGAAAACCTTCAGAACGGGGTAAACGCCCAGGTTTCGGCTCCATTCCGCCGTCAAATAACGGTCGAAAAAATTCCAGACAAGGAGTCCGTCGTCGCTTTGGGGTTCCAGCAGAGTGGCAATCAGCGGTGCCAGAGGTTGATCCATTCCCACAAAGTAACTGCCTGGCGGAATGGTATCCCTTTCGGTGGCAGCGGTCACGGCAACATGCGTCAGCCAGTGCCCCTGAAAGGGCCATTTGCTGGGAAAAAGTTTTGCGAATCGGAATTTTTGAACCCGAAGGAGGGCCGGAGCCCCCAGTTTTTCCACAATAATGCCGTGTTGGCGAAGCTTGGTAATAATTTTGGGTACGGTTCCGGGCAAAATGTACCCTCTCGGAAGCGGAACCGACTGAGTGATGGTAAAATTTCCGTAAAACAACGGGTGGTACGTTTTGGCTTCCGGCAATTTCCGGGTGTGTTTTTTACCGCTTGAATCGCTTGTGACTGTGAAAGTGTAGCCCTGAATGGTTACCGGTTTTTTGAACGGAAGAGCCTCAATCCGGGTACCGAATCGGTTGTGTGTGGTGTCCAGGCTGGCCCCCGCGGCAATGGTTTCGCGATCAACCTGATGAACGAGAGCCAGCATGTTGCTGCCATAATCGTGGGTGTATCGGAAGATTTCGCGGAGGAATTCGTAGGCTACTTTTATCCGCGTCGGATAGTCGGCATAGGCGTAGTTCTCGTCTAAAATAGAAAAGCGGTTTCGCAATCCTGCATAATTGGTGCTGTATCGTGCCTTGTAATCAAACGTCACCCATCCGGCGTTTGGATTTGTGCGGTCCTTAAAGTACCCGTACGGAATGGAGGGAATGTGCTTTTCCTTTAGAAGCCTCTTCTGAATGGCCGGGAGCATTTTCTGCCGGACGTACGTGTAAATCCTGGAATTCATATTCGGATTGTGGGGGCCTGCCCAGGTGAGCGGCTCGTGGTGATTCGAGCCGTTAGTGGTGTGCATATCCACAAAAAGCATCGGATCCCACCGATTCCACATCCTTTCAACAAGGCCGGTGACCTCGGGTGTTTCCAATTTAACGAAATCCCGATTTAAATCCAGATCCTGACCATTTTGACGAACACCCACCCCATGTTCAGGCCCGACTTGATTCGTACGGTGCGTTTTGCTGATTTGGTCGTTGCCGTCCGGATTGAAGTCGGGAACAAGCAGCAGAATCTGATTTTCGATCAACGCGTGTTGGTTTCCCAGAAGAATGTCGCGCATGAGGGCCAGCATGGCCTCTTTGCCTTCCACCTCGCCGGCGTGGATGTTGGCTTCAGCGTAAACGACGGGCTTTTCAAAAGCATTGGCCTGAAGAGGTGATTCCGGCGGCGGGGTTCC